>NZ_JAGIQD010000004.1:0-404358 GCF_017815045.1 Burkholderia sp. CpTa8-5 | reverse complement strand
CCGCACGCTGCCGCGTGCGGCGCCTTATATAGAAGCGGCCGAACCGTCGTCAGGGGGCCGCGCGCACTTGGCGCGCGACGATCTCCATATAGTGAGCGAGATCCGGTGTCACCTTGCCTTCCTCCTTCGCCATGTCGTCCCAGCGGCGCAGGCGCAGCGCGTCCTCCGCGAACGGGCGCTGCAGGAACGCTGCCGTCTCCTCTTCACTGAAAATGCCGCCCTGCAACGCCAGACTGCGCACCGAGTCCGGCGACAGGCTCTCGAAGTAGCCGGCGTCCGTGCGGCACAGGCAGCGCTTCGCGTCGACGTGCAGCCGGATCGGCTCCAGCACCGCGTCGGCAAACAGCGGCCGCAGGAACGGCAGCACGTAATACTGATGCAGATCGTCGATCCCGCGCACGCTCGGCGTGTCGCCCTGACGATTCAGCAGATGGCCGAGGTCGTGCAGGAACGCAGCCGCGACCAGCGCTTCGTCCGCCCCGGATTGCTCCGCCAGCAATCCACTCTGCAGTGCATGTTCGAGCTGCGTGACCGGTTCGCCGCTATAGGCCACATGGCCATGCTCGCGATACAACCCGTGAATCTCTTCCACCGTCAACGCCATCCGTTTACTCCCAAGGCAGCGAAAACGTCTTCAGGTTCGTGAAGCTCTTCATCGCCTCCTGGACACCTTCCTTGTAACCGAGCCCCGAATCCTTGACTCCGCCGAACGGCGACAGCTCGATCCGGTAACCGGGCACTTCCCACACGTTCACCGTGCCAACGTTCAGTTCGTTCACGAACCGCACGACCGCCGCCGTGCTGTCCGTACAGACGCCCGACGACAACCCGAATGCCGTGCCGTTGCTGATCCGGATCGCATCGTCGATCGTGTCGAACGCGATGACGGGCGACACCGGCCCGAAGGTCTCCTCGCGCACGATCGTCATCGACGGATCGACGTTGTCGATTACGGTCGGCGCATACAGCGCGCCGCGCCGCACATTGCCGGTCAGCAGACGCGCGCCCCGCGCAACCGCCTCGTTCACGCGCGTCTCGAACAGTCGCGCCGCCGCCTCGTCGATCACCGTGCCCATTTCGTTCGCGGAATCGAACGGATCGCCGTATCTCCATGCGCGCGTCTTCTCGACGAGCAATTCGGTGAATGCGGGCGCGATCGAGCGCTGCACCAGCATCCGCTTGACGGCCGTGCAGCGCTGGCCCGAATTCCGGTACGAGCCGAGCACCGCCAGCGATGCCGCGCGGTCGAGATCGGCATCGGCGAGGACGATCAGCGGATCGTTGCCGCCCAGCTCCAGCACAATGCGCCGGTAACCGGCCCGCGCGGCAATCGCCTTGCCGATCGCGACGCCGCCCGTGAACGTGATCAGCGACGCATGCGGATGCGTGACGAGTTCGTCCGCGATCTCGGCCGGCGCGCCGGTCAGCACCTGCAGCATCGGCTCGGGCAGACCGGCCTCGTAGAGCAGGTCGGCCAGATAGAACGCCGACAGCGGCACCTTCTCCGACGGCTTCACGATCACGCGGTTGTTGGTCGCGATCGCCGGCGCGATCTTGTGCGCGACCTGGTTCATCGGATGATTGAACGGCGTGATCGCGACGATCACGCCGCCGAGCGGCTGGCGCTGCGAGAACACGCGCCGTGTCTTGCCGTGGGGCGTCAGGTCGCACGAGAAACTCTGCGCGTCGTCGCGCAACGCCTCGGCCGCCGCGAACTTCAGCACGTCGGCCACCCGGCCGATCTCGTAGCGCGAATCCTGTTTCGACAACCCCGACTCGAGCGTGATCAGGTCGGAGGCTTCCTCGGTGCGCTCGCGCAGCAACGCAGCCGCCCGTTCGAGAATCTGCGAACGCGCGTAGCGCGTGAGCGTCGGCTGGTAGGCCATCGCGTAATCGAACGCCGCGCGCACGTCGTCGACGCTGGCGAGCGGCGCGGTGCCGACGCGTGTGCCCGTGTACGGATCCGTGACGTCGAGCGTGCGCTCGCGCATCGCGCGCGTGCCGCACCAGCGCAACGCTTCGGCACGAAACGACGGATGATCCTGCCGCGGATGCGCCATCATGTCGCGATCCGGTTCAGCACGAAATCGAACACGTCGAAGTTGCGCGGGCGACGGGCGGGATCGTCCCGCTCGATACGGCGATTGAACAGCAGCGGCACTTCCTGCTCGGACACGCCGCCATGCGAACGCAACGGCACCGTGAGGCCCGACAGGTCGTGTTCGCGCTCGCGGGTGCCGAGCGTCATGTCGCGGCGGCCGATCACGACGAGATCGCCGATCCGGTCGGGCGGCAGTTCGAAACGTGCGGCGGCTTCCGCGTTGTCGAGCACGAGCTCGACGCCGTCGAGGCCGCCGACGCGCCACATCGCGTCGGCCCGGTCGACGCCCGGCGCCAGGTAGATCGTCGCGAACGAACCGAGCGCACCGTGATGCACGACGTACGGATCGGTAATCGGCAGGATCACGCGCGCAGCCTGCGCGCCGTACCAGCCATCGAACGCATCCTGCAGATAGATCACGTTCGGCCGGCCCGTCGCCGGATCGTGCTTCGCGTTCATCCCGTGGTCCGCCGTGAGGCCGATCGCCCAGCCGAGCGCGTCGAGCAGCGCGAGGTAGCCGTCCATCATCGCGTAGAACGCGTTCGCGCCGGCACTGCCCGGCTCGCATTTGTGCTGCACGTAGTCGGTGGTCGACAGGTACATCAGGTCGACCTGCCGCGTCTGCGCGAGCCGTACGCCGGCCGCGAACACGAATTCCGACAACGCCGCGCTGTATACGTCCGGCGACGGCAGGCCGACCCAGTCGAGCACGTCGACGATCCCGTTTTCCGCGAGATTGGCCTGCGCGGCCTTCTCGGCCGAAAAGCAGATGCCGTTCAGCCGCCAGCCGAGCAGCCGGCGCAGCTTGTCCTTCGCGGTGACGACGGCCACCCGCGCACCGGCATCGGACGCCGCCGCGAGCAGCGTGCCGGCGCGCAGGTAGGCCGGGTCGTTCATCATGACTTCGGCGCCGCGCCCGCCGTCAGCAGCAGGATCCCAGAAATAGTTGCCGCAGATCCCGTGGACCGACGGCGGCACGCCGCAAACGATCGACAGGTTGTTCGGGTTGGTGAAGGTCGGCACGACGCAATCGGCACGCCACGCGGTGCCTTGCTCGATCATCCGGCCGATGAACGGCGCGACGCCCGCTTCCACCGCGCGTTCGAGATAGTCGTACTCGCAGCCATCGACACAGGCGACGACGGTCGGCTCGACCGGCAACCGGTAGCGTCGGCCGTTGACGTCGATCGAGCGTCCCGCGAGATTCGTCGACCCGTTGCCAGCGGCTGCTGGCTCGCCGGGGCGCCGCAACGCGAACGCGGCGTTCATGATGCCGCCCGCTTGCCGCGCGGCACGCGCGCGGCGATCAGCAGCAGCGCCGCGAGCGACGCGCCGAGCATCAGCAGCGACAGCGCCGATGCCGGCAGGTAATAGCCGCGCTCCACTTGCCCGATCACGACGATCGGCACGGTCGCGAAGCCGGGCGGATACACCGTCAGCGTCGCGCCGAGTTCGCCGAGCGACAGCGCGAAGCCGAGCGCGAGGCTCGCGCGCAGCGCCGGCACGAGCTGCGGCAGCAGCACGCGGCGCAGCACCATCGCGGGCGGCGCACCGAGGCTCGCGGCGGCTTCGCGCAGCACGGTCAATTCGGGGCGCAGCGCGGCGGCCGCGCAGCGATAGCAGAACGGCAATATCAGCGCGAGCTGCACCAGCACGACGATCGCCGCGGAGCTCGACAGGTCGAGCGGCTTCTGGTGATACGCGATCAGCACCGCGAGGCCGAGCACGACGCTCGGCACGCCGTTCGGCACCATCACGAGCGCGTCGACGAGCGCGCCGAGGCCGCGCCGGTCGCGCCCTTCGAGCGCGAGCGCCAGCCACAGCCCGAGGATCGTGCCGAGAACCGACACGCCGAAGCCGATTTCGAGGCTCGTCAGCAGCGCGTCGTATTCCGGCGACCCGAGCCGCTCGAACCAGCGCAGGCTGTAGCCGGCCGGCAAAATCGTGCCCGACCACTGCGTCGACACGCTCGACAGCGCGACGACGATCACCGGCAGCACGAACAGCCAGAAGCACGCGAACGCGGCCAGCGCGAGCGCGGTGCGCGACGCATGCTTGAGCAGCGTGTCGGTCCAGCCGATCGGGTGACGCGGCACGGCGTGCCCGATACGGAATTCAGCGGACATCGTTCCCTCCCGTCGCGCGCCGGTTCACCCGGCGATAAACCGCATACAGCGCCAGCGACAGCGACAACATCACGACCGCGCCGGCCGACGCGGTCGGCAGGTCGAGATCGACGGTCGCGCTGCTGTAAATCGCGACCGGCAGCGTGACGAGCCGCGCACTGCCGAGCACGAGCAGGATGCCAAACTCGTTCAGCGTCAGCAGGAAGCACAGCACGGTGCCGGCGGCGATGCCCGGCCATGCGATCGGCAGCACGACGCGGCGAGCGAGCATCCAGCCGGGCGCGCCGAGGCTGCGCGCGGCTTCGATCAGCCGCAGGTCGAGCGTCGCGAACGACGCGAGCGTCGGCCGCACGACGAACGGCGTGTAGAACACGGTCTGCGCGAGGATCACGCCGCCGATGCCGAACAGGAAGTCGAGCGGCGGATTCTCGAGATGGAACAGGTGCTGCAGCGCGATGCTGATCGAGCCTTGCGAGCCGTACAGGAAGATCAGCGTGAACGCGACGAGGAACGACGGAAACGCGACGTACAGTTCCAGGAAGCGCGTGACGAGCGACGCGCCCGGGAACGGCCTGAAGAACAGCAGTGCGGCCAGCAGCACGCCGAGCACCGACGCGGTGCCGGCGCTCGCGAACAGCACGCCGAGCGTCGTCAGCAGCACGTTGCGCGTGTCGGGATTGCCGAAGAAGGTCCGGTACGCGGCGAAACTCAGCCCGTGCCCGTGATCGCCCGACACGCTCAGCAGCACGAGCCGCACCAGCGGATAGACGACGAGCGGGCCGAGCACGACGATCGCGAGCGCGGCCAGGTGCAGGTCGCCCATTCGCCTGCGGCGCCGCGCGGCGGCGGCGTGTGCCGCAGCCGACGCGAGCACGTGCGGCGGCAGGCCGGCTTCAGGGCTCGATAAGGACGACATCGTCTGCCTCGCAATGCAGGGACACGCGCGCACCGCGCTCGGGCGCCGCGCCGCGGCCGCGTTGCATCGTCACGCGCACGGGCTCGTCGGGCGCCGCGTCGATCACGACCGCGATCGACAAGTCCGCGCCCTGCCATTCGACCGACGACACCGTGCCGTGCAGGCCGCCGGCCGCGGGCGGCATCACGGTCAGGCGCTCGGGGCGCACGCACGCGACCTTGCCGCGTATCTCGTGACGCGGATCGCCGAGCGGGAAGATCACGTGCGGCGGCAGCAGGTTCGCCGGGCCGAGATAGCGCGCGACGTAGCCGTCGCGCGGTGCGTCGTACAGCTGCTGCGGCGTGCCGAGCTGCGCGATGCGGCCGTCGCGCATCAGCAGCGCGCGGTCGGACAGCACGAGCGCGTCGTCGCGGTCGTGCGTCACGCAGACGACGGTCAGGTTCGGCAGGCGCTCGTGCAGCGCCTTCAGTTCGCTGCGCACCGACGCGCGCAGGTTCGCGTCGAGCGCCGACAGCGGCTCGTCGAGCAGCAGCACGTCGGGCTCGATCACGAGCGCGCGCGCCAGCGCGACGCGCTGCTGCATCCCGCCGGACAACTGCGCGGGCAGATGGTGGCCCGCATCGCCGAGTTGCACGAGCTTCAGCGCATCGGCGACGCGGCGCGTCACTTCCGACGACGCCATCCCGCGTGCGCGCAGCCCGAATGCGACGTTCTCGAACACCGACAGGTGCGGGAACAACGCGTAATTCTGGAACAGCAGACCGAGGTTGCGCTTGTGCGGCGGCGCATAGGTCAGGTCGCGGCCGGCCACGGTCAGCGTGCCGGTCAGGCCGTCGGCCTTCACGAATCCGGCGATGAAGCGCAGCAGCGTGGTCTTGCCGCAGCCGCTCTTGCCGAGCACGGTCAGAAATTCGCCGGCGCCGATCGACAGCGACAGATCTTCGAGCACCGTGCGTGCGCCGTAGCGCACGCTCAGGTGTTGGACCTGCACGCCGCCCGGCACGCCGGACCGCAGCGTCGCGTGCGGTTCGGCGGCGCCGAATGCGCCGGGATGGGTCAGGGCGGTATCCACCGGGTTCATCCTCTTGCTCGCTGATACAGGCGGCGTGCGCCGGTCACTTCGGCTTGACGACGTCGAGCTGCTTGCCCGAGCTGCCGATCACGTCCTTCTTCCAGCGCTCGATCCATTCCGGCTTCTTCGCCATCACGTGAGTCCAGTCGACCGGGATCAGATTCACGCCCGCGATCGCCTTCTTGACCGCTTCGCCGTTCTTGCCGGCCAGCGGCACGTCGGTGCGGCCCGGGATGCCGTACATGTCCGGTACCTTCGACTGCACGTCCGTCGACATCAGGTAGTCGATCAGCTTCCTGCCGGCGTCCTGGTTCGGGCCGCTCTTGATCAGGCCGATGCCGTACGGCAGCTGGAACGTGGTCGGCCGGTCGCCGTCCTTCGCGGCCAGGAAGATCGGCTTGACGGACAGCGCGCCGTGTTCGGCGTCGTCGAGATCCATCTGCAGATCGCCGTTCGCGACGCTGATCTCGTTGCGCGACAGCAGCACGTTCAGGTAGCCCGTGCCCTTCGTGTGGAACTTCACGCTCTGCGACAGCTTCGCGAGGTAGTCGAATGCCTTGTCCTCGCCCATCAGCGACGTCGTCAGGATCAGCACGGCCATCCCGTCGCCGGCCGTGGCCGGGTTCGAGTACGCGACCTTGCCGGCGTAGGCCGGCGCGAGCAGGTCGGCGAACGTCTTCGGCTGGTTCTTCACGACGTCCGGATTGATCGCGAACGAGAAGTAGTTGTTGACGAAGGTCGCCCACGTGCCGTCCTCGGCCTTCGCGATGGCCGGCACGTTCTTGTAGTTCACGCTCTGGTACGGCTGCAGCAGGCCCATCTGGCCGGCTTGCTGGATGAACGGCGGCAGCGTGACGATCACGTCGGCCTTCGGGGAATTCTTCTCGATGTTCGCGCGGTTCACCACCTCGCCGCTGCCCGCCGTCACGATGTTGACCTTCACGCCTTCCTTCTTCTCGAAAGCCGGCAGCACATCGCGATAGAGGT
The DNA here is from genome assembly GCF_017815045.1 of Burkholderia sp. CpTa8-5. Taxonomy (NCBI): domain Bacteria; kingdom Pseudomonadati; phylum Pseudomonadota; class Betaproteobacteria; order Burkholderiales; family Burkholderiaceae; genus Burkholderia; species Burkholderia sp. CpTa8-5. The sequence goes on along the minus strand of NZ_JAGIQD010000004.1, from coordinate 397,156 downwards.
TCTCGAGGCCGTCCGCCGTGTACAGCACGACCGCATTCGCCGCCTGCGCCGGCATCGCGGCGCCTTGCAGCAGACCGGCGGCGCAGGCGGCCAGCGCGAGCTTGCGGAATGCGCCGGCGGCGGCGCGCGAGGGTTTCTGCAGTGTCATCTCACTTCTCCGTAGGCGGAACACCAAACGGCCGGGGCACGATCCGGCTCTCCTGTTGTCTTCGGGCAGGCCGCTGAACGGCCGCCGCGCTACCGCGCTCGGGCTGGGTGTCGCGCGGCAACCGAAGGATCACAGCGTTCGATGACAAAGCCGTGACGAATGCCATAATTTCCAAAAAATGACACATTTTGCCACTATCATGCAAGTCATCGAGAAATGCCGCCCGGCGTTCCGTTCGCCCTTTGCTGGAGACAAAAGCCATGCCCGACCCGATTCTGCTCACGCCCGGCCCGCTCACCACGTCCGCCACAACACGCCACGCAATGCAACATGACTGGGGGTCGTGGGACGCCGCTTTCAATCAACTGACGGCCAGCGTCTGCGCGGATCTCGTCGCCATCGCGCAGGGCGGCGACGCGTACGTGTGCGTGCCGATGCAGGGCAGCGGCACGTTCTCGGTCGAAGCCGCGCTCGGCACGCTGGTGCCGCGCGACGGCGTCGTGCTGGTGCCCGACAACGGCGCGTATTGCGCGCGCATCCTGAAGATCCTCGGCCGGCTCGGCATCGAAGCGATCGCGTTGCCGTTCGGCGAGGACGCGGCCGTCGACACGGCGGCCGTCGAGGCCGCGTTCGCGCGCGAGCCGCGCATCACGCACGTCGCGCTCGTGCACCTGGAAACGAGCGCCGGGATCCTGAATCCGCTCGATGCGATCGCGGCCGCATGCCGGCAGCACGGCAAGCGGCTGATCGTCGATGCGATGAGTTCGTTCGGCGCGCTGCCGATCGCGCTGGCGGGCAGCGACATCGACGCGCTGATCTCGGCCAGCGGCAAATGCCTGGAAGGCGTGCCGGGGATGGGATTCGCGATCGTGCGGCGCGACGCGCTCGACGCGAGCGAAGGCAACGCGCGGTCGCTCGCGCTCGATCTCCACGATCAGTACGCGTATCTGCGCAAGACGGGGCAATGGCGCTTCACGCCGCCGACGCACGTGATTGCCGCGCTACGTGCCGCGCTCGACCAGTACCTCGCCGAAGGCGGCCAGCCGGCGCGCGGTGCGCGCTATGCGGAGAACTGCCGGACGCTCGTCGAATCGATGCGCGCGCTCGGCTTCGTGCCGTTCCTCGACGCGAGCGTGCAGGCGCCGGTGATCGTCACGTTTCACGCGCCCGACCATCCGGCCTACGATTTCCGCCGCTTCTACGACGCGGTGAGGGATGCGGGCTTCATCCTGTATCCGGGCAAGCTCACGCGGCTCGAGACGTTCCGCGTCGGCTGCATCGGCGCGATCGATGCGGGCGATATCCGGCGTGCGGTCGCGGCGATCGCCGCTGCGGTCGAATCGCTCGCCATCGCAATGCAGCACGCATGAAGTGGCGTACATGCCGGCCCGCCCGCCGGCGCACGCAAACAAAAAAGCCCGGCGGCCGATTGGCCGCCGGGCGAACGCACCGTGTGTGCGGGGAACGGGTGCTTACAGCTCGATCCGCTTGATGTCGCCGACGACGAAGATGTACGACAGCGCACCAACCAGCGCGATCACGCCGATGAACACGAGCGCGCCGACGAACGAGCCGGTCGATGCGACGATGAAGCCGACGACGAGCGGCGTGATGATGCCCGCGAGGTTCGCCGCGAAGTTGAAGATGCCGCCCGTCACGCCGAGCAGGCCGTCCGGTGCGATATCCGACACGAGCGTCCAGCCGAGCGCGGCCATGCCCTGCGCGAAGAATGCGACCGACATGATCGCGATCACCGCTTCGTTGCTCTGCACGTAGTTCGCGAGAATGATCGTCGACGCGAGCAGCAGGCCCGCGATGATCGGCAGCTTGCGTGCGAGGTTCGCAGACTTGCCGCGGCGCAGCAGCCAGTCGGAGAAGATCCCGCCGAACATCACGCCGACCGACGCGGCGATGAACGGCATCACCGCGAAGAAGCCGATCTTCAGCCAGCCCATGTGGCGCTCGGTTGCCAGATAGGTCGGGAACCAGGTCAGGAAGAACACGAGCGTCGAGTTGCCGGCGAACTGGCCGAGGCAGATGCCCGCGAGCTGGCGCTTCTTCACCAGTTGGCCGACCATCGACCAACTGAACTTCGGCTGCTCGGCCTTGCCGCTCTTGGCGTCGGTCTTGCGCACGCCGTGCACGAGGCCGCCGCCCGCTTCGATGTACGCGAGTTCCTCCGAGTTCGCGCCCGGATGGTTGCGCGGCTCGTGATAGAACTTCCACCAGACGAGGCCGAACGCGATGCCGACCGCGCCCACGACCCAGAACAGCGAGCGCCAGCCGAACGCGCCCATCAGCGCGAACAGCACGGGGCTGAAGAACGCGAGGCCGATGTATTCGCCGACGGTATAGGTGCCGGTCGCCATCGCGCGTTCGTTCTGCGGAAACCACGTCGCGACGACGCGGCTGTTGGTCGGGAAGCATGGCGCTTCCGTCACGCCGAGGCCCAGCCGGCACGCGAGCAACGTCGCGACGCCCGGCACGAAGCCTTGGAGGAACGTGCACAGCGACCACAGCGTCATCGACCAGTAATAGGTGACCTTGCTGCCGAAGCGGTCGAGGAACAGGCCGCCGGGCACCTGCATCGCCACGTACGTCCACGAAAACGCGGAGAACATGATGCCCATCACGGCCGCGTTGATGCCGAGCTCCTTGGTGAGCTGCGGCGCAGCCACGCCCAGCACGGTGCGGTCGAGATAATTGATCATCGTGCCGATCGCGAGCAGCGCGAGGATCTTGTAGCGCGCCGACGTGCGCCGGACCGTGCCGGCCGCCTGCGCCGGCGCGGCGCTCGTGTGGGTAGTCTGCTGCATGGTCGTCTCCTGGTCTCTTTCTGTGTCTGTAAGGGGGTCAGCGCGCGACGAGCGACTGAAAGTGATCGAACATCCGCTCGGCGTCGGGCGTGCGCCCGGTGAAGAGCTCGAACGCGTCGACGGCCTGGTACACGGCCATCCCGCCGCCCGGCAGCGTCGCGCAGCCGGCCGCGCGCGCGGCGTGGATCAGTTCGGTTTCGAGCGGGAAATACACGATGTCGGCCACCCACATGCCCGCATGCAGCAGCTCGGCCGGCAGCGGCAGGCCCGGATGCTTGGCCATGCCGGTCGGCGTGCAGTGGATCAGGCCGGTCGCCGCGCGCATCGCGGCGGCGAGATCGCTGCCCGGCGTGACGCGGGCGGCGGGGAAGCGCTGCTGCAATTCGCCCGCCAGCGCGGTGGCGCGCGTGCCGTCGACGTCGAAAATCGTCAGTTCGGCCGCGCCCATCTGCAGCGCCGCGTGCGCGACGGCCGCGCCCGCGCCGCCCGCGCCGAGCTGGACGACGCGTTCGAGCGACGCGCCGGGCAGCCCACGGCTAAACGATTTCGCGAAGCCCGACCAGTCGGTGTTGTGGCCGATCCGCTTGCCGTCCTTGAACAGCACGGTATTCACCGCGCCGAGCGCACGCGCGTCGTCCGACAGCGCGTCGAGGTGCTCGATCACGCGCTGCTTGCACGGGTGCGTGATGTTCAGCCCGTTGTAGCCCATCCGCTGCGCGGCATCGAGCAGTTGCGGCAGCGCGTCGGCGGTCACGCCGAGCACGTCGAGATCGAGGCGCCGGTACACGTAGCCGAAGCCCTGGCGGAACCCCTCTTCCTCGTGCATCGCGGGCGACAGCGAACCGCCGATGCCCTGGCCGATCAGGCCGATCAGGAACGACGGGCGGCTCATCGTGCGGCTCCCTTCGCGAACACCGTCGCCAGGCGCTGCAGCGCGAACACGTAGCCTTCGGTACCGCAGCCGCAGATCACGGCTTCGGCGAGCGCCGACACATACGAATGGTGACGGAACGCCTCGCGGCGATGGACGTTCGAGATATGCACTTCGATCACCGGCTTCGCGATCGCGGAAAGCGCGTCGGCCAGCGCCACCGACGTATGCGTATACGCGGCCGGGTTGATCACGATGCCGTGCGTGTCGTGACGCGCGGCGTGCAGCCAGTCGATCAGCTGATGCTCGGCATTCGACTGGCGAAAGTCGATTTCCAGCCCGAGCCCTTCCCCCGCCGTGCGGCAGCGCTGCTCGAGATCGGCGAGCGTTTCCGCGCCGTAGATATGGGGCTCGCGCGTGCCCAACAGATTCAGGTTCGGGCCGTTCAGCACCAGTACCTTGTGCTTGCTCATCGTGTTTCTGCTCCTGAAACAGGGGCGGACCACGATCGGCGCCGCCCCGAAGACATCGGAATTTGGCGCTAGTGTGCGCCCGTGCAAGCGGGCTGTCTTTCCGGGTTTTCGCTAATTTGTACCATCTAGTTAGTTTGTACAATACGGATGACTAGCCCAGTAAATTCGGGATATGGCGCCCGCGCCGAACTCAACGACTGGTTCATTCAGGGTCGGTTCGGCACGGTCGGTTAGACACGGTCGGTTAGACACGGTCGGTTAGACCGGCGTCATGCCCCGCTCATCCGCAGGAATCGCCCCATGCAGCGCTCGATCGCCACCGTGTCACTGTCCGGCACGCTCGCCGAGAAGCTCGCCGCCGTCCAGGCCGCGGGCTTCGACGGCGTCGAAATCTTCGAAAACGACCTCGTCTACTTCGACGGATCGCCGGCCGACGTCCGGCGCATGGCCGCCGATCTCGGCCTCGACATCGTGCTGTTCCAGCCGTTTCGCGACTTCGAGGGCGTGAGCGCGGCCCAGCTCGCGCGCAATCTCGACCGGATCAAGCGCAAGTTCGACGTGATGCATGCGCTCGGCACCGATCGCATCCTCGTCTGCAGCAGCGTGGCGGCCGATACGATCGCCGACGACGGGTTGCTCGTCGACCAGCTCGGCGTGCTCGCCGAAGCCGCGCGGCAGGCCGGCGTGGTGGCCGCGTACGAAGCGCTCGCGTGGGGCCGCGTCGTGAAGCGGTACGGCCACGCGTGGAAGCTCGTGAACGCGGTGAACAGCCCGCACCTCGGCCTCGCGCTCGACAGCTTCCACACGCTGTCGCTCGACGATTCGCCGGACGGGATCGCCGACATCCCCGGCGACCGGATCGCCTTCGTGCAGATCGCCGACGCGCCGAAGCTCGTGATGGACGTGATCGAATGGAGTCGCCACTACCGCTCGTTCCCCGGCCAGGGCGACTTCGACCTGGCGCGCTTCACTGCGCGCGTGATCGAGTCGGGCTATACGGGGCCGCTATCGCTGGAGATCTTCAACGATGGCTTCCGCGCGGCGCCGACCGCGCTCACGGCCGCCGACGGCCATCGCTCGCTGCTCTATCTGGAAGACCTGACGCGTGCGCGGCTCGCCCAGGAGGGCCGCGCGCCGACCGCCAGCCAGCCGCTGTTCGCACCGCCCGCGCCGCCCGCGCACGTCGGGTTCCAGTTCATCGAATTCGCGGTCGACGCGCAGGCGGCGGCGACCGTCGGCGAATGGCTCGGCCGGATGCGCTTCCGGCTCGCCGGCCGGCATCGCTCGAAGGACGTGACGCTGTTCCAGCACGGCGCTGCATCGATCGTGCTGAACGCCGAGCGCGACTCGTTCGCCGATGCGTTCTTCCAGCAGCACGGGCTGTCGCTGTGCGCGTCGGCGTTCCGCGTCGACGACGCGAAAGTGGCGTTCGAACGCGCGGCAGGCTTCGGCTACGCGCCGTTCTCGGGCCAGGTCGGGCCGAACGAGCGCGTGCTGCCGAGCGTGAAGGCGCCGGACGGCAGCCTCGAATATTTCGTCGACGAAGCGCCGGATGCGCCGACGCTGTATGAATCGGACTTCGTGCTGACCGACATCGACGGCCCCACCGAAGTCGGCCCGCTGACGGGTATCGACCATGTGTGCCTCGCGCTGCCGGCCGACGCGCTCGACACGTGGATCCTGTTCTTCAAGACGGCGTTCGGCTTCGACGCCGAGCGCAGCTGGCTCGTGCCCGACCCGTACGGGCTGATGCGCAGCCGCGCGGTACGCAGCGCCGACGGCTCGGTGCGGATCGCGCTGAACGCGTCGGTCGACCGTCATACGGCCGTCGCCGAATCGCTCGACCGCTACCACGGCACCGGGCTGAACCACGTCGCGTTCCGCACGGACGACATCGTGAAGACGGTCGCCGCGTTCGCGGCCGACGGCGTCCCGTTCCTGCGCATTCCGGCCAACTACTACGACGATCTCGCCGCGCGCTATGCGCTACCGGACGAACTGATCGACACGCTGAGCGCGCATCACCTGCTCTACGACCGCGACGAGGACGGCGGCGAATTCCTGCATGCGTATACGGAACTGGTCGACAACCGCTTCTCGCTCGAGATCGTCGAGCGGCGCGGCGGGTATGACGGCTACGGCGCGGCGAACGCGGCCGTGCGGCTTGCGGCGCAGGCGCAGCGGCGGAAATAAGGACGAGAGAAGTTCGGGGCCGGAGCGCACTCGCGATTCGGCGATCGATTGGACCGCGCGATCTCGCCGCGCGCCATCGTCGCACATCGGGCAGCCAGGTACCGGCCTGCGCGGTCGGCCGCGGCCATGCCGGAACCCGCGCGCCGCCCGCCGTTACATCCCGTAACCCGTACCGCGGTGCAGCATTGCGCCGCCCGCCCCGGTTTTAAGAATCGCTTAAGTCTTCGACGGCACCATCCGCAACCAGTACCCGATGGTTATCTCGAAAAGGAGGAAAGCGATGAGCGCCGTAGAAGCACCCGCGGGCCGCCCGGCCGCGCCCCCTGCAAAGAAGACGATGCTGCGCCGCCTGCTCAGTCATCATGAAATCGCGACGTTGCTCGTGCTGCTGCATGCACCGATCGGCGCGAACGCCAAACCCGAATTGCCCGCGCTGCAGGAAGCCGGCCTCGTCGAAATGGTCAAGCTCGACCCCGATACGAGCCCGAGCTTCCGGCTGACCGAAGACGGCACGGCCGTCCTGAAAGGGCTCGGCTACCGCTGAGCCAGCGCTTCACCCTTTCCCGTTTCCCCGCCTTACCCCGCCTTACCCCGATCCCTGTGACGCGCCGGCCGCCCCGGCGAGTCGCGTCACCCTGCCCGCTCCTGCAGCATCAACCGGTATTCCGTCGGCGTCACGCCGACCGTCGCCTTGAACTGGCGCGTGAACGCGCTGTGATCCGTATAGCCGCATAGCGCGGCGACGTCGGTCACCTTGTCGTGCGTGACGAGCAGCGCGGTGGCCGCGTCGAGCCGCGTCTTCAGCAGCACCTGGCGCGGCGTCAGGTGGAACACCTTGTGGAAGTAGCGTTCGAGCTGCGCGACCGACATCCCGGCCATCTGCGCGAGCTGCTTCAGGTTCAGCGGCTGCACGTAATGATCCTGGATGTGCTGGACCACGTCGGCGAGCCGGCTGTACGCCGGGTGCGATCCCTCGTGCGCCTTCAGGTCGCGCGAGATGCCGGCGAGGCCGACCACCCGGGCCGCGGCGTCGCGCAGCGGCTCCTTGCAGGTCAGGCACCAGCCCGGCTGGCGGCCCGGATACAGGTGCAGCTCGAGCTGATCCATCAACTGCTGGCCGGCGTTGATCGTCGCCATGTCCTGCTCGAAATAGCTGCGGCCGAAGCGGCGCGGAAACACCTCGTCGGCCGTCTTGCCGAGCAGGTCGCGCTTGTCCTTGTAGCCGCAGCGCATCGCCAGCGTGCGATTGACGATCGCATAGCGGCCGCCCGCATCCTTCACGAAAAACGCGACGTCCGGCAGCGCATCGAACACCGGTTCGAGCAGGCGAAAATGCGCGAGCATCGCGCCGAAATCGGCGTTGTCGGGCTGGTAGCACATCGTATCGGACAGGCTCATGGGCGGTACGGCAAGCAAGGTCGTCATCCCGGCAACCGCGAAGCGAGTGGCAGATGGCGTCGATTATAGGAGCGCCCCTTCGATCGCGTCGCATCGAATGCGGGGCGGACAAGACTGTGGCCGGCGGCATCGCACGCCGCCGATCGGCTCCATCGGTGAGCGCCGCTGGTTGTGCACGCAACTAATGCGCATATGGTGTGCGGGCTAGCGACCGTTCCGCCCTCTCCGTAGCCGGCGCAGCGCATCGACACGCCGGCACCACGCACCCGAATCCCGTCATCGTAAAAATGCCGACGACCCGCGTCTTGGCGGGTTTGCGCACTCGTCATGACGATTTCGGCATATGTCAGGGTAATCGACGATATGCCGATATCGTCGCCGGCCGCGCATCGAACGCGCAAGACGCACGCATTTTCGCTAACTAGACTTCGCTTCACGGTCACGAGACGACCTCCCGGTGCTGCCGCAATCGGCACGCACGGGCCACCGCATCCGCTGTCGCGTACGCCGATTCCGGCACAACGCGCGTGGCACGCGGCGAGCACGCATGGCCTGCGCATCGGCCTGCCGACCGAACCGTCTCGCCCGGTTTACCGGCGCCGCCCGCATGCGCGCGGCGCCCCAACCACGCCATCAAGGGGAAGTGAAAGTGAAGCTGAAGGTATCGCACGTCGCGCTGGCCGCCGCCTGCGCACTGTCGGGCGCGCACGCCGTCGCCGCCGACGTCGTCAAGATCGGTTTCGCCGCACCGCTCACCGGCCCGCAGTCGAATTACGGCACGGACATGCAGAAGGGCGTGCAGCTCGCGATCGCCGATTTCAACGCGACGCATCCGACGATCGGCGGCAAGCCCGTCACGTTCCAGCTCGACGCGCAGGACGACCAGGCCGACCCGCGCACCGGCACGACCGTCGCGCAGCGGCTGATCGACGACAACGTCCGCGGGATCATCGGCCACTTCAACTCGGGCACCAGCATTCCCGCGTCCGACCTGTACGATCGCGCGGGGCTGCCGCAGATCTCGATGGCGACGTCGCCGCAATACACGGCGCGCGGCTACAAGACGACCTACCGGTTGCTGACGAGCGACGCGCAGGCGGGCCGCATCGTCGGCACGTACGCGGTGAAGACGCTGCGCTTCAAGCGCATCGCGATCATCGACGACCGCACGGCCTACGGCCAGGGCATCGCCGACGAATTCGCGAAGGCCGTCGAAGCGGCCGGCGGCACGATCGTCAAGCGCGACTTCACGAACGACAAGGCGCTCGATTTCTCCGCGATCCTGACCAACCTGAAGGGCGTGAATCCGGACGCGGTCTTCTACGGCGGCGGCGACGCGCAATCGTCGCCGATGATCCGCAAGATGCGCCAACTCGGGATGAAGTCAGCGTTCGTGACGGGCGAGATGTCGCGCTCGCCGACGTTCCTGAAGGTCGGCGGCGACGCGGCCGAAGGCGCGATCGTCTACATGGGCGGGCTGCCGAAGGAAAAGATGCCGGGCTTCTCCGGCTACGCCGCACGCTACAAGGCGCGCTTCAACGAAGACGTGATCACGTACTCGCCGTATTCGTACGACGGCACGATCGCGCTGCTCAGCGCGATGAAGGACGCGAACTCGACCGATCCGAAGGTGTACACGCCGTATCTCGGCAAGGTGTCGATCAAGGGCGTGTCGGCGCCCAGCATCGCGTACGACGCGAAGGGCGACCTGAAGGATGCGCCGGTGACGATCTACAAGGTCGAGCGCGGCGCGTTCAAGCCGGTCGACACGATCGCCGGCAACTGATAACCGATACGCGGCCCCTGCCCCGCGCGGCGCGCCCGCGGCTCACCGGCCGCCCGCGCCGCGCGCTTCGGCTGCATGGTCCGAAGCCGCTCCCGGCGCGCGCCCGCGCGCGGGCATTTCGCGCTCCTGTAGAATCCCCCCACCCGCTTTGACGCTTCGTCTCCGCCGTGCCCCATCCCGGTGCGGCGGCGCGTGTTGCGTGCCTCACCCGGCACGCGGCGCGCTTCGACGACGCAAGCCGCGCCTTGTCAGTCCATGCCGAAAAGCGGGCCCTGGAGACGCAGCACCGACAACACCATTCGAAAAACGATCGTCCTGACCATGCAAGCTTCCGAATTGAGCGGCGTGCCTCGCGCCGCCGAACGCGCGCTCACGCGCAGCGACTACAAGACCCTTGGCCTCGCCGCACTCGGCGGCGCCCTCGAGTTCTACGACTTCATCATCTTCGTGTTCTTCGCGCCGGCGATAGGGCAGCTCTTCTTCCCGCACGACATTCCGGACTGGCTGCGCCAGCTGCAGACGTTCGGCATCTTCGCGGCCGGCTATCTCGCGCGCCCGCTCGGCGGCGTGATCATGGCGCACTTCGGCGACCTGTTCGGCCGCAAGCGGATGTTCACGCTGAGCGTGCTGATGATGTCGGTGCCGACGCTGCTGATGGGCCTGCTGCCGACCTACGACACGATCGGCATCCTCGCGCCGGTGTTGCTGCTGCTGTTCCGCGTGCTGCAAGGCGCGGCGGTCGGCGGCGAAGTGCCGGGCGCGTGGGTGTTCGTGTCCGAGCACGTGCCGTCGCGCCACATCGGCTATGCGTGCGGCACGCTGACCGCGGGCCTCACGGCCGGCATCCTGCTCGGCTCGCTCGTCGCGGCCGGCATCAACAGCCGTTACTCCGCGGCCGAAGTCGGCGCGTTCGCATGGCGCATCCCGTTCCTGCTCGGCGGCGTGTTCGGGCTGTTCTCCGTGTACCTGCGCCGCTGGCTGCATGAAACGCCGGTGTTCGCCGAAATGAAGGCGAAAAAGGCGCTCGCGGCCGAGATTCCGCTGAAGGCGGTGCTGCGCGACCACGGCCGCGCGGTGATCGTGTCGATGCTGCTCACGTGGATGCTGTCGGCCGCGATCGTCGTCGTGATCCTGATGACGCCCGCGCTGCTGCAGAAGCAGTTCCACCTGGCGCCCGCGACCACGCTGTTCGCGAACAGCATCGCGACGCTGTGCCTGACGGCCGGCTGCATCACCGCCGGTTCGCTCGCGGGCCGGATCGGTGCGAAGCGCGTGCTGGGCATCGGCGGCATCGGGCTGGCCGCGTGCTACTACCTGCTGTTCGTGCAGGTCGCGGCCGATGCGTCGACGCTGCCGCTCTACTACGGGATCGCGGGCTTCATGGTCGGCACGATCGGCGCGGTGCCGTTCGTGATGGTCAGGAGCTTCCCGGCCGTCGTGCGCTTCTCGGGCATCTCGTTCTCGTACAACGTCGCGTACGCGATCTTCGGCGGGCTCACGCCGGTGATCGTGTCGCTGATGATGAAGTCGAATCCGCTCGCGCCGGTCGTATACGTCGCGGCGATCTGCGTGCTCGGCGCGATCGCCGTGCAGTTCTCGAAGGATGCGAAGGACGTGAACGACGCACGCTGAACGTCGGCGCGCACGCGCCGGCCGGATGAACGAAGGGCCGAATCCCGCGGCGTGCGGGATTCGGCCCTTTTGTGTTGCGTCGGCGTCGCGACGACTACCCAAGTGTGCTCAGTTCAACGCAGCACGCCGTACGACGAATTCGGCCGGCGCAGCGCGTCGATGCTCGCGCCGCCGGCGCCGGTGACGAACAGCAGCAGGAACCCGCCGGCGATCGCGACGTTCTTCCAGAAGTGAATCACCATGTCGTGCTGGACGGCGGCGTTCGTCGCGTCCCAGAAATTGTGCCCGACCATCGCGGTCGCGATCGTGTAGACCGCCATCAGCAACGCGAGCGGCCGGACCTTGTAGCCGACGATCAGCAGCAGGCCGCCGAGCCCCTCGATCGCGACGACGATCGGCGCGACGACCTGTTGATAGGGCACGTTCATCCCGTGCAGATACGCGACGAAATCGCTGTAGCCGAGCAGCTTCATGATGCCGCCCCACAAGAACAACGCCGCCAGCGCCAGGCGTGCGAAAAAAATGACGCCGGAATCGACGGTACGCGTCATGCCTCTCTCCTCGTATGCAATTCGGCCGCCCGCGCCGGGCGCGCCCGGGCGGTTCGGCGCCGCGCGGCCCGGGAGGGCGCGCGGCAAATGGGCCAGCATAGAGGGTCTTTCCGCGGTGTCCAAGAAAAAGGTTGTAGCAAATCTTTACACTGCGGCGGCCGCGCCGGCGGCCCGGCGCGCTGAAAAACGCGTTTAGCCCGCGTCGCTCAACAGCACGCCTTTCTTGAAGATGAAGCAGCCGTAGCCGCGCGTTTCGCCGGTGACGATCACCGCATACGTCTGCTGCGCGCGCTCGTAGAACGCGAAACGCTCGACGCCGGTCAGCGGCACCGAGCGCCCTTCCGCGCGGTCGATTTCGGCCTGCACTTCGCGCTGCACGGGCGGCACCGCGGCCGCGTCGCCGACGACTTCCATCCGCCACGCGGGCGTGTCGACGAACGTGTCGAGCGGCAGCACCGACAGCACCGCGCGCACGACGCGCGCCGAATCGGCGCCGTCGACGCGCAGCGCGCGGCCGACCACCGTGTGCTCGGCGACGGATTCCGCCGGGAAGTTCGCGTCGCAGATCGCGATTTCGTCACCGTGGCCCATCGCGCGCAGCGTGTGCAGGATGTCGGCGTGCAGCAGCGGGTCGAGATTCTTCAGCATGTCGGTGGGTCTCCGGGGTGGGGAACGAATCGCATAACGTTACCCGATCCCGGCGGCCGTGGTACATGCATCGTTCACGTCACGACGCCCCGGCCGGCATTTCGTCGATGAAACCCGTGACCGACGCGAGGCGGCCCGACGCGTCGACGATGCCGAAGTCCGAGCCCTTCACGATCGCCGCGCCGTCGGGCGACACGAGCGCCCACGAGAACCGCAGATGCTGGCCGAACGCGTCCACGTCGGTCGTGCGGCGAAAGCGGTACGCGGGGAAGCGTTGCTGCACGGCGGCGATCATCGTGTCGATGCCCGCGTGGCCGTCGCCGGCCATCAGCGGATCGCGATAGGCCGCGTCGCTTGCGTACGTCGCGTCGATCAGTTCGCGGCGGCGCGCGGCGTCGGATTCGTTCCACGCGTCGAAGTAGCGGTCGATCAGGTCGGCGTGAACGGACGAAGCGGATTGAGCGGTGTTCATGGCGAGGCTCCTTGTGTCGGTAGACGATGTCGCGGACGTTTCGGGTCCGCGTGCCGCTATCGTCGCCGGGGCCGCGCAAGCGGTCGATTACGCGCGAGGTAAGGAAATCGCGCCGACCATGCGCGGCACGCCTGCGCCGCCGAATCGGGAATACGCCGCCGCAAAGAAAACGGGCGCCCGAAGGCGCCCGCATCGTCTTGCCGCCACCACCGCGCGCGTCAGGCGTCAGGTCACCGGCGCCGGATTGAACAGCGTCAGCGCATTCGCGAGCTTCCATTGCTCGGCCCACGTGCGGCGCTTGCCGCTGGCGACGTCGAGCATCAGCCGGAACAGTTCCCAGCCCGTGTCCTCGATCGTTGCCGCGCCGGTCGCGATCTGCCCCGCGTCGAGATCCATCAGGTCGTGCCAGCGGCGCGCGAGATCGCTGCGCGTCGCGACCTTGATCACCGGCACCTGCGCGAGCCCGTACGGCGTGCCGCGGCCGGTCGTGAAAATATGCAGGTTCATCCCCGCCGCGAGCTGCAGCGTGCCGCAGATGAAATCGCTCGCGGGCGTCGCCGCGTACAGCAGCCCCTTCTGCCGCGCGCGATCGCCGGGGCGCACGACGCCGGCGATCGGCGCGCTGCCCGACTTCACGATCGACCCCATCGCCTTCTCGACGATGTTCGACAGGCCGCCCTTCTTGTTGCCCGGCGTCGTGTTCGCGCTGCGGTCGACGCGGCCACGCTCCAGATAGCGGTCGTACCAGTCCATCTCGCGGATGATCTCGCGGGCCACCGCTTCGTTCGCCGCACGCGACGTGAGCTGCGCGACGCCGTCGCGCACTTCGGTCACTTCCGAGAACATGATCGTCGCGCCCGCGCGCACGAGCAGGTCGGCCGCGAAGCCGACGGCCGGGTTCGCGGTGAGCCCCGAGAACGCGTCGCTGCCGCCGCACTGCACGCCGACGACGAGGTCCGATGCCGGGCAAGTTTCGCGGCGCCGACGGTTCAACCGCTCGAGATGCGATTCGGCCATCTTCATGATCGAATCGATCATCGAATGGAAGCCGACGTGCGCGGCGTCCTGCAGGCACACGACGCCGCCGTTGTCGGTCGCGCCGTCGGCGGCCACCGGAATCGCGCCCGGCGGCAGCAGGCGCTCGGGCTGCAGCTTCTCGCAGCCGAGGCTCACGGTCATCACTTCGCCGCCGAAGTTCGGGTTCAGGCTGATGTTGCGCAGCGTGCGGATCGGGATGTCGGCGTCGGGCGCATCGATCGCGACGCCGCAGCCGTACGTATGTTCGAGCCCGACCACGTCGTCGACGTTCGGGTAGCGCGGCAGCAGCTCGTCCTTGATCCGCTTCACCGCGTGCTCGACGACGCCCGACACGCACTGCACGGTCGTCGTGATCGCGAGGATGTTGCGCGTGCCGACCGAGCCGTCCGCATTGCGAAAGCCCTCGAACGTATAGCCTTCGAGCGGCTCGAGCGGCGGCGCGGCACGCGTCGCGAGCGGCAGGTCGTCGAGCCCCGGCGGCTCGGGCATGCGCATCGTGCGCTCGTTGACCCAGCTGCCGCGCCGCAGGTCGGTCAGCGCATAGCCGATCACCACGTTGTAGCGAATGACCGGATCGCCGGTCGCGAGGTCGACGAGCGCGACCTTGTGCCCCTGCGGCACGCCTTCGCACAGCGTCAGCCCGTCGGCGAAGGTCGCGCCTTCGGACAAACCGCCGTCGTTGACGACGATCGCGACGTTGTCGTCCGGATGCACGCGGATGTAGAGAGGAGAAGCAGTCATCGGAATTCCTGGAAGCCTATCTGCGATATCGTTAGTCATCATACGACATTCAACCTCACTTGATGATGCTGCGTAAACCCTTATCCGGAAAGACCCTACCCCTGACCCGCCAGCAAACCGCTTGCGTCGCTCATTCATGCGTTGTACGATGACATACAACGACATCGCCAATTCGGCTCGTATGCCGTTTCCGACGAACCAGCACTCGCGCTAGACGGACGACCCAACCATGACTTCACCGCAAGAACTCAAACAAATCATCTCCCACGGCCTGCTGTCGTTTCCGCTGACGGATTTCGACGCCGACGGCAGCTTCCGTCCGACCACCTACGCCGAGCGCCTCGAATGGCTGGCGCCGTATGGCGCGAGCGCATTGTTCGCGGCCGGCGGCACCGGCGAATTCTTCTCGCTCACGCAGCGCGAGTATTCGGACGTGATCCGCGTCGCGACGGAAACCTGCAAGGGCAAGGTGCCGATCCTGGCCGGCGCGGGCGGCGCGACGCGCGTCGCGATCGAATATGCGCAGGAAGCCGAGCGCCTCGGCGCGAGCGGCGTGCTGCTGATGCCGCACTACCTGACCGAAGCGAGCCAGGAAGGGATCGCCGACCACGTCGAGCAGGTGTGCCGCGCGCTGAAGATCGGCGTCGTGGTGTACAACCGCGCGAATTCGAAGCTGAATGCGGACATGCTCGAGCGCCTCGCCGACCGTTGCCCGAACCTGATCGGCTTCAAGGACGGCGTCGGCGAAATCGAGAGCATGGTCACGATCCGCCGCCGTCTCGGCGATCGTTTCGCATACCTCGGCGGGCTGCCGACGGCTGAAGTCTATGCGGCCGCGTACAAGGCGCTCGGCGTGCCGGTGTACTCGTCGGCCGTGTTCAACTTCATCCCGAAGACGGCGATGGCATTCTACGAAGCGATCGCGAACGACGACCACGCGACGGTCGGCCGCCTGATCGACGAGTTCTTCCTGCCGTACCTGAAGATCCGCAATCGCCGCGCCGGCTACGCGGTCAGCATCGTGAAGGCGGGCGCGAAGCTCGTCGGCCACGACGCGGGCCCGGTGCGCGCGCCGCTCGTCGACCTGACCGACGAAGAAGCAGCCGAACTCGACGTGCTGATCAAGAAGATGGGCCCGCAGTAAGCCGGGTTCGCCGGCGGCGCAGGGCCTTCATCGGCACGGCGCGCCGGCTCCCGCAGTCCTCCCTATCCGTATCGCGCAATGGCCGCGTGGCTCGACGAGCCGGCGCGGCCATTGCATTACATCTGCGCGATCGCGCCGATGATCCGCTGCCGCACGCTCGCGAGCGTACGCTGCGTCTCGTCGATCCCCTTGCGGGCCGCAGGCGGCCGGCCGCGCGCCGGCGACTCGGCGCTCACGATCTGTTCCAGCACGTCGCGATCGACGACCGCATCGAAGAAGCGCCCGACGGTAAACATCGCGTACTGCTTCGCGGTCGCGAGATGCGTGTTGGCCTGCGTGAGCGCGTCGGCGCGCTCCGCGCCGTTCGGCCCGTCGATGCTGCGGCGATGCTTCAGCGCGAACACCACGGCCTCCATGTCGTACTTGAAGCGCTCGACGGCCCTGCCGAAGATCAACGAATGCGGATCGGAGCCCGCGACGGGCCGCCCCTGGTTGATCGTCACGTCGAATTCGCTGCCGCCCAGTTCGCGCTGCAGCGCGAACAGCGCGTCGGCCAGCACGCGCCCTTCGCTGGTTTCGCCGATCTGGGTACGGACCGATTTCGCGACGTCGCCGATCGTTTTCCACAACCCGGCCGCGAACAGGTGGTCGCCACGCTTGCTGATAGTCATCGGATGGTTCCTTGTTGGTCTTGTGATCTCTCAGGCTCGCCTGCGGGCCGGACGGCCCGAGGCTTCGCTACTGTAGGAGAAACGCGGGCAACAGGAAAGCCGACCTCTCGCCGCCCCGTCCGTGCATCAATATGAGCACCAATTGATGTCATAATTGATGCATCGACTTTTCCCGGGAGCCGCCCATGCGCACCACCTTGTCCCTCGACGACGCACTGCTCGCAAAAGCGCAGCAATTGACCGGCGTCACCGAAAAGTCGGCGCTCGTGAGAGAAGCGCTGCGCGCATTGATCGCCCGCGAAAGCGCGCGACGACTCGCCCGCCTCGGCGGCACCGAGCCCGACCTTGAATCGGTTCCACGCCGCCCGTCGGAGCCCGCATGATCCTTGTCGACACTTCGATCTGGATCGATCACTTGCGGGCCGGCGACGCGACGCTCACCGCA
This sequence comes from Burkholderia sp. CpTa8-5, assembly GCF_017815045.1. Classification (NCBI taxonomy): domain Bacteria; kingdom Pseudomonadati; phylum Pseudomonadota; class Betaproteobacteria; order Burkholderiales; family Burkholderiaceae; genus Burkholderia; species Burkholderia sp. CpTa8-5. The sequence continues at coordinate 380,129 of NZ_JAGIQD010000004.1, read as the reverse complement.
TTGCTGGAAGCGGAGCGCGTGTTGATCCATCGGTTCATCGTCGGCGAGCTTGCCCTCCGTAGCATGCGCAATCGCGAGACCGTGCTGGATGCGCTGCGCGACCTTCCGGCCGCAACCGTTGCAACCGACGACGAGGTGCAGCGCATGATCGATGCCGTCCCGCTTCACGGGCTCGGCATCGGTTACGTCGATGCCCACCTGCTTGCGTCGGCCAGACTGACCAGCGACAGCAAGCTATGGACGCGCGACCGGCGCCTGCTGGCTGCAGCGGAACGCTTGCAACTCGTCGCCCGCCCCGCTCACTGACCGAGCGAAACCGGCACCAAAGCCGCGCGGAATAAAAAAGCGGCGGGGCCCGTGGGCCCCGCCGCCGTGTTCCAACGTGCCGGGACGCATCCCTCCCGGGACAGTGCGTTCACCGGTTATGCCACGTCACTCCGCCTTGCCGTCCCGCAGCCGCGGAATCGCGAGCGGATTGCCTTCCCGCAGCCCTTCGGGCAGCAGGTCGTCCGGGAAGTCCTGATAACACACCGGCCGCAGGAAGCGCTCGATCGCGGTCGCGCCGACCGACGTGACGGCCGGGTTCGACGTCGCGGGGAACGGCCCGCCGTGCACCATCGCATCGCACACCTCGACGCCGGTCGGGTAACCGTTGACGAGCAGGCGGCCGGCCTTGCGCTCGAGGATCGGCAGCAGCCGGCGCGCGAGCGGCTTGTCGTCGGCGTCGATTTGCAGCGTGGCCGTCAACTGGCCTTCGAGCGCGTCGAGCACACGCGCGACTTCGTCGAGATCGCGGCAGCGCACGATCAGCGACGCCGGCCCGAACACCTCGTGGCTGAACGCCGGCTCGGCCAGGAACGCCTGCGCGCCCACTTCATACAGCGCGCCGCCCGCCTGGCAGTCGGTCTGCGCGGCCTCGCCGGCGCCGATTTCGCGCACGCCCGGCAATTCGGCCAGCTTGCCGCGGCCATTGCGGTACGCATCCGCGATGCCGTGCGTCAGCATTACGCCGGCGGGCTTCTTCGCGAGCGCCTGCGCGGCGACGGATTCGAAACGGTCGAGATCGGGGCCGTCGATCGCGAGCACGAGGCCCGGATTCGTACAGAACTGACCGACGCCGAGCGTCAGCGAATCGACGAAGCCCGTCGCGATCGCGTCGCCGCGCGCGGCCAGCGCGGCCGGGAACAGCACGACCGGGTTGATGCTGCTCATTTCCGCATAGACGGGAATCGGCTGCGGGCGCGCGTTCGCGTGCTGCACGAGCGCCATCCCGCCCTGCCGCGACCCGGTGAAACCGACCGCCTGGACCGCCGGATGGCTGACCAGCGCCGCGCCGATCACGCGGCCGGGGCCGACCAGCAGCGAGAACACGCCGGCCGGCATGCCGGTTTTCTCGACCGCGGCGCGGATCGCGCGGCCAACCAGTTCGGACGTGCCGAGGTGCGCTTCGTGCGCCTTCACGATCACCGGGCAGCCGGCCGCGAGCGCCGACGCGGTATCGCCGCCGGCCACCGAGAACGCGAGCGGGAAATTGCTCGCGCCAAATACGACGACGGGCCCGAGCGCGACTTTCTGCAGCCGCAGGTCCGAGCGCGGCAGCGGCGTGCGTGCCGGCTGCGCGGGATCGATCGACGCGGCGAGGAAGCGCCCGTCGCGCACGACGCGCGCGAACAACCGGAGCTGGCCGACGGTGCGGCCGCGCTCGCCCTGCAGCCGCGCGACGGGCAGGCCCGTTTCGGCGTGCGCGCGCTCGATCAGCGCGTCGCCGAGCGCGACGATCTCATCGGCGATCGCTTCGAGAAACGCCGCGCGGGCCGCGAGCGGCTGCGTACGGTACGCATCGAACGCGTCGCGTGCGAGTTCGCACGCGCGGTCGACGTCGGCCTGCGTCGCGACGCCGAACGCCGGGGCCTCGATCGGCGCGCCCTTCGTCGGGTCGAACGCGTGCAAGGTGCCTGCCGAGCCGGCCACCGCTTCGGCGCCGATCAGCATCTCTCCTGTCAGTTGCATGGGTGTGCTCCGTGGTTCGGGAATGGATGGCTCATTGTAACGCAACAGATACGATGTCTGCCGACGGCATTGCGTCATTCTCGCCGCCTGCGAGGGCGCGGACGATACACCGGCGTGCGTTGTCCGGCCAGTAAATCGCGACATTCCCATATTGTGACGCTGACTTCAAAGGGAAAACCCGAGGTTTCTGAATTCGTGCATTGCCAATACACTTTCGGCCATGTCATACGACGACGTACGTTTAAAATGCGCAATCCGTCCTCCCCTCGCGATCTTCCACTCGACCTCGCGCGCACCGCGCGCCGCACCGCGGTGCGTTACTGGATCCTGGCGATGCTGTTCGTCGTCACGACGCTCAACTATGCGGACCGCGCGACGCTGTCGATCACCGGCACGCCGATCCGCAAGGCGTTCGGCATCGACCCGGTGACGATGGGCTACATCTTCTCGGCGTTCAGCTGGGCGTACGTGCTCGCGCAACTGCCAAGCGGCTGGCTGCTCGACCGCTTCGGCGCGCGGCGCGTGTATGCGGCGAGCATCTTCCTGTGGTCGGCGTTCACGCTGCTGCAGAGCACGATCGGCCTCGGCGGCAGCGCCGCGTTCGCGGTCGCCGCGCTGTTCGCGATGCGCTTCGCGGTCGGCATCGCGGAGGCGCCCGCGTTCCCGGCGAACGCGAAGGTCGTCGCGAGCTGGTTTCCGACCGCCGAGCGCGGCACCGCGTCGGCGATCTTCAACGCCGCGCAGTACTTCGCGGCCGTGGTGTTCTCGCCGCTGATGGCCTGGCTCACGCATGCGTACGGCTGGCACCATGTGTACCTGTGGCTGGGCCTGGCCGGCATCGCGCTCGCGTTCCTGTGGCTGCGCGTCGTGAAGGACCCGGCCGACCATCCGGCCGTGAACCGCGCGGAACTCGATCATATCGAGCAGGGTGGCGGCCTCGTGCGGTCGACGGGCGGCGCGCGCGGCAGCGGCGGCGCTTCCGAGGGCAGCCGCGTGGCCGGCTGGTACTACGTGCGCCAGTTGCTGTCGAACCGGATGCTGATTGGCGTGTACCTCGGCCAGTACTGCGTGAACGTGCTCACGTACTTCTTCCTCACGTGGTTCCCGATCTACCTCGTCCAGGCGCGCGGGATGTCGCTGCTGAAGGCCGGCTTCATGACGTCGCTGCCGGCGATCTGCGGGTTCCTCGGCGGCGTGCTCGGCGGGATGCTGTCGGACGCGCTGATCCGCCGCGGCGTATCGCTGACGCTCGCGCGCAAGATTCCGATCGTCGGCGGGATGCTGCTGTCGATGACGATCATCGGCTGCAACTACGTCGACAGCGAAGCGCTGGTCATCATGCTGATGGCCGTGTCGTTCTTCGGCAAGGGGATCGGCTCGCTCGGCTGGGCCGTCGTCGCGGATACCGCGCCGAAGGAAGCGATCGGCCTGTCGGGCAGCCTGTTCAACATGTTCGGCAACACGGCGGGCATCGTCGCGCCGATCGCGATCGGCTATCTCGTCGGCGCGAGCGGCTCGTTCAACGGCGCACTGGTGTTCGTCGGGCTGAACGCGCTCGTCACCGTGTTCAGCTATCTCGTGATCGTGAAGGACATCAAGCGCGTCGAACTGCGTCATCGCGACGCGTGAGGTTCGGCCTTTGAAAAACGGCGGCCGCCTTTTACGCGGCCGCCGCTTTTTTGCATCGGATCGGCGTCAGGTCGACCCATGCACGACGCTCAGCATGTCGTGCACGCCAGACGTCATCAGCGCGAGGAACGCGAGCAGGCCGACGTAGCAGAGCGCGTAGGTCGTTTTCGTCTCGATCGACGTCGCGTAATACATGCGGTTCTCCGGCGCGTCGGGATCGTAGCGCCACGCGCGCTTCAACTGCGGCAGCGCGAGGATCGCCATCACGATCAGCAGCGGGCTCGGCCGATACGCGAACAGCGCGATCAGCACCGGCACGCCCGCGAACCAGATGCGCGGCGACAGCACCGCGGTGATCCGCCCGCCGTCGAACGGCGACAGCGGAATCATGTTGAACAGGTTGAGAAAGAACCCCGTGTACGACAGCGCAAGCAGCAGGTTGCTGTCGGTGTGCCGCGCGGCCGCGTAGCAGGCCAGCGCGCCGAGCGTGCCGACGAACGGCCCGGCGAGCCCGACGTACGCTTCCGTTTCCGCGTCGTGCGGCATTTCCTTCAACTGGATCCATGCGCCGACGAACGGGATGAAGGTCGGCAGCCCGACGTCGAGCCCGCGCCGCTGCGCGGCGACGTAGTGGCCGGCTTCGTGCACCAGCAGCAACGCGACGAAGCCGGCCGCGAAACGCCAGCCGTAGAACAGCGCATAGACCGCGATCGACGCGAGCATCGTGCCCGCCGATATGAGCACCTTGCCGAGCTTCAGGCCGCCGAAGATCAGCAGCAGCAGTTTCGTCATTCCTTGCGCTCCGTGGCGGCTGTGGCGGATTCGTCGGCGACGGCCGGCACCGCGGCCGCCTTCGGCTTGCGCCCGAAGAAGCGCTTGAGCGCCGCGCCGCCGGCCAGCAGCGCAACCGCGCCGATCTTGAAGAACTTCACCGCGAACGCGCCGATCAGCGCGAGCAGGCCGAGCTTTTTCGCGCCGACGCCGACGATCAGCGCCGCGAGCCCGTACTCGGCGACGTGGTCGGTCGATTGGTTGAAGTCGGCATAGCGCTTGCCATCGTTGAAACGAATGTTCGACAGCAACTCGTCGGCCGACGCCTTGTACTTCGGCAGGTCGGCGAGCGTCGACGCCATCGTCAGCGACAGGTAGCCGTCGCGGCCGAGCACGAGCGTCCGGTAGTTCACGCCGTCGTTCGCGGCATTCGGCGCCGCGCCCTTGTCGCGAATGATCGCCGACCACACGAGCCGGTGCGTGGCCGCGTCGTAGGCGGGCGCCTTCGCCCAGCCGACCACCTCGGTTTCGGGCAGGCCGCGCTCCTTGCGCGCCGGGTTGCTTTCCTCGGTGCCGGCCTGCAGGCTTTTCAGCAGCTCGTCGGGTTTCCAGTCCTTCGCGTCGTCGTCGCGGATGTAGCCGCTCGGCTCGAACGACACGACCGAGATCCAGTCGGCGTCCGGATCGTCGGGCAGCACGAGGCCGACCAGTTTCGATTCGTCGATCGCGTTGCCCATCGAGCGCAGGTAGCGGCCGGCTTCGGCGGCCGGCACGAACGATTCGCCGGCCTTCAGCTTCAGCACGGCTTCGTGTTTGACGTCGATGTCGGTCGGCCCCTTCACGACCGCTTCATTGGCGGCCGCGGCGGCGGCCCTCATTTCGACCTGCGCAGCTTCGGTCTGCGCGTGGCCGCTGGTCGCGGCGAGTGCGAGCATCGCCACGCAGGCGAGCCGGACGGCACGTTTTTTCATTGTTGGATTCCCCTGGAATGCCTTGTTGTCGATGTGCGCGGCGACCGGCCCATGCGTTGTGGTCGCGGGTCCGGCACCGCCTCTCAGGTGGCACGGGCGCTATGGTAACGCAGCTTCCAGCGGCTTCCGGCAACGGAATGCGGCTGTGAGACGGCGCCGCGCGTGCCGGCTGGCGGACCCGGCGACGCGCGCCGATCCGGAATGCTTACCTCGCAGGTAATGCCCGGCGTGCGCGGGATTGCCTATCATCTTCCCCATGAACTCGACCGCCGCCCTCCCATCGCCCCCTCCATCCGCCGGCCGCGCGTCCGGCATCGGCCCGCTGCTGCGCACGTGGCGGCAACGCCGGCGCCTGAGCCAGATGGCGCTCGCGCTCGATGCGGAAGTCTCCGCGCGCCACCTGAGCTTCGTCGAATCGGGCCGCGCGCAGCCGAGCCGCGAGATGGTGCTGCATCTCGCCGAACGCCTCGACGTGCCGCTGCGCGAACGCAATGCGCTGCTCGTCGCGGCCGGCTTCGCGCCGCTGTTTCGCGAACGGCCGTTTTCGGACCCGCAACTGGATGCCGCGCGTCATGCGGTCGAAGCCGTGCTGCGCGGACACGAGCCTTATCCGGCGCTCGCGGTGGACCGCCACTGGACGCTGCTCGCGGCGAACCGGATGCTCGGCGCGCTGGTCGCGCAGGCCGATCCGGCGCTGCTGCAGCCGCCCGTCAACGTGCTGCGGCTGAGCCTGCATCCGGACGGTCTCGCGTCGCAGATCGTCAACTGGCACGAATGGCGCGCGCATATCCTGCATCGGCTGCAACGGCAAATCGATGCGAGCGGCGACCGCACGCTGCATGCGCTGCGCGACGAGCTCTCCGCGTATCCGGCGCCGGCCGGGCAGCCCGACGATTCGCACGCGCGCACCGATTTCGCGGATATCGCCGTGCCGCTGCGGCTACGCACAACGAGCGGCGAGCTGACGTTCTTCAGTACGACGACGGTGTTCGGCACGCCGGTCGACGTGACGCTGTCGGAACTCGCGATCGAGGCGTTCTTTCCGGCGAACCCGGAAACGGTGGAGGCGATGCGGGCGCTGGCGGACGCGTTGCCGGCGTAGTGACACGCCGACAACGCAGCGCGGCGCACGAATCCCGTCTTCAGGTGGACGACCGGCAAGCGAAGGCCGGTGCCGCCTTCGCGTGAGCACATGCAATCAGGCAGCGTCGCCGTCTCCTCTTCCTCGCCAGCGAGCGCGTGATCGTCGGCAACCCGGCTGCCCGGCTGCCCGGCGCCGGTGATCGCTCACTGCCTCATCACGCCCCACTCAACGAATGTCTGCCGAAGCATAGCGTTCAGCCGCCGCGGCAAACATGCGCACGACCCGAACCCATCAAAATGCGTCGTCGCGATCCGGACTTCGGATTCGCGAAGTTTTGACACAGCCGTAACGGAAACAAGCAAGTCGCCGTAATCCGCGCCCTGCTCCCGTCGCGTCGAGACCGGCGAACGTTAAATTTCGTTAGTAGACCTTTCATTTTTACAGATCGAAAAACCGATACCTGTCACGAAAGAGACACGAACGAATCGATGCAACCGGGACGGCGAGCGGGGGCCATGCAAGCCACAACACGATTTTTACATCGAGCTCAGGAAAACAAATGAACACGCATCATCAAGGGTTGGGAAATTCCGTACAACGCGCACCGCGCAAATCGAAGGTCGCGCTTGCCGTCACGGTCAGCGCGGCCGTGGCAGCCTTCGCCGCTTCCGCGCCCGCGCGAGCCGACTATGTGCAGAACGGCACGTCGACCGAAACGGCCGCGGGCTGCGTCGGCAACATCGCCATTTCGGGCAGCAGCACGTATCCGGCCGCGGCAACCGGCTGCGACAACATCGCGATCGGCACGGCGGCCGTCGCGAATTCGGGCTCGTCGACCGGCGCCTATAGCGAGACCGTCGCGATCGGCCGCATGGCGGCCGCGACCGGTACGTTCGCGACGGCCGTCGGCGGAAACGCCGTGGCGACCGGCGACCAGGCGACGGCGATCGGAACGGCTTCGAGCGCAGTCGGCGGCCAGGCAACGGCGGTCGGTAACGGCGCGATCGCGACCGGCGGCACGGCGTCCGCCTTCGGCCAGGGTGCATTCGCAGTCGATCAGTCGATAGCCGTCGGGCAAAACGCGAGTGCCACCGCGACGTTCTCGACGGCCGTCGGCAAGGGCAGCATTGCAGCAGGCGGTACGGCTCTCGGCTTCCAGGCCAATGCCGGTGCGGCCGATGCGGTCGCGCTCGGTGTCGACAGCTCGGCATCCGCGACCGGCAGCGTCGCCATTGCCCGTGCGACGGCCTCCGCCGTGAACGCGGTCGCCATCGGCGAGGGGGCGAACGCCGCCGACGCGAACGCCGTCGCGCTGGGCTCGAACGCGACCACGCGCGCCTATACGACCGTCAACAGCGTGGCGCTCAACGGCGTGACCTACAGCGGCTTCGCGGGCACGCCGGTCGGTGTGGTCAGCGTCGGCAGCGCGGGTGCCGAGCGTCAGGTCGTCAACGTCGCGGCTGGCGCCATCAGCGCGACCAGCACCGATGCGGTGAACGGCTCGCAGCTCTTCTCGATCGCCAATCAGGTGTCAACGCTGACGGCGGACCTGGCCAATCTCACGACGACCGTCGGCAAGATCTCGTCGAGCGTCCCGGGCGGCACGGTGACGAACCCGACCGACACCGCGATCGGCACGAATACGTCGGTCACCGCGACGAACGGCACCGCGGTCGGCAACGGGTCGAACGTCTCGGGCGACAACGGTACGGCTGTCGGCGTCAACTCCACGGTCGCCGCAACGAACGGAACGGCCATCGGCACGAATTCGAAAGTCACGACGGCGAACGGAACGGCGATCGGCACGGGCTCGAACGTGTCCGGCACGGATTCGACCGCGATCGGCACGAACAGCCGGGCCACCGCGAACAATGCTGTGGCGCTGGGCGCGAATTCGGTTGCCGATCGGGACAACACGGTGTCGATCGGCTCGCCCGGGGCCGAGCGCCAGTTGACCAACGTGGCGGACGGCACCGCACCGACGGACGGCGTGAACGTGCGCCAGTTGAACGGTGCGATCAACTCCGTGCGCGAAGAAATGTCGAAGTACCGCAAGGACGCGAATGCGGGCACGGCGAGCGCGATCGCCATGGCGAACCTGCCGCAAGCCGTGCTGCCGGGCGAGAAGGTCGTCGCGCTCGGCGGCGGCACGTACGGCGGTCAAAGCGCGATGGCGGTCGGCTTGTCCGTCGCGACGGCGAAATGGCTCGTCAAGGGCTCGGTCACGACGGCGGTGTCGGGGCACGGCTCGTTCGGCGCGGGGGCGGGCGTCGGCTACCGCTGGTAATCGGCTTGCGACAGCGACGCGTCAGGGCGCTGCTCCTGACGTCGGGCGGCCCGCCATCGGCGCCACGGCGCAGGGGGCGGGCCGCCTTCACGTATAGAGCGACGCCTGCGGCAACGCCGCGGTCAGCGCGAACCGGCCCACGTCGCGCAGCCGGTAGTCGAGCGGATCGTGCAGCGTATGCGTGCGCGCATTCCGCCAGAAGCGGTCGAGGCCGAGCGACGCGGCCGTCGCGCGCGCGCCGCATGCGTCGAACAGCGCCTCGCCGTTGTCGAGCGCCGCGCGCTGCGCGACGATCTTCGCTTCCGATACCGCGAGCGCGACTTCGGCGCGTTCGTCCGCCGTCAGCGCATCCTGCCGCGCCCACGCGTGCTGCAACGCGTGGGCCGCGCGATCGGCCAGCGCCGCCGCCGCAACCGCGCGCACGCGCATGTCGCCGAAGCGCTGCAGCGTGTACGGATCGTCCTCGGCCCGCTCGACGCCCGAGTGAATCCAGGGGCGGCCATGCTGCCGCACGTAGTCGCGCGCCTCGGCCAGCGCGCCTTCCGCGAGGCCGACGAACAGGTTCGTCAGCACGAGCTGCGACACGAGCGTGCGCAGCGTCGCGCGCGGCGTCGGCGCAGTCTCGGAGCGGTGCAGCACTTCGTCCGGCGCGAGCGTCACGCCGTCGAAGCGCACGCTGCCGCTATCGGTCTGACGCTGGCCGACCGGATCCCAGTCTTCGTTGACCGTGATGCCGGCCCGATCGGTCGGCACCACGCCGAACACGGTGCGGCCGATCGCCGGATCGTGCGCGGACACCGTCATCCGCTGCGAGCCGCGCGTGCCGGAACAGAAACCTTTCACGCCGTCGAGCCGGTAGCCGCCGTCGGGCGTCGCCGTGGCGACGAGCCGCGTATCGAGCGGATTGACCGCGTTGCCCCACCACCAGCGCCCGTCGACCGTGCCGCGCAGGTAGCGCTCGCGCTGCGCGGCGCTGCCCCACACGTCGACGCTTACTACCTGCAGGCACTGGAAGCCGACCAGATGCGCGAGCGCGCTGTCGACCCGCGCGACCTGCCGGATCACGTCGTAGATCGCGGGCCACGCCGCTTCCTGCCCGCCGAACGCACGCGGGACCGCGAGCGTCAGCAGGCCCGCGTCGGCGAGCCACTGCTTCTCCTGCGCCGCATGACCGCCGGCGCGGTCGCGCTCGGCGGCGCTCACGCGCAGCGCATCGATCGCGCGTGCCAGCGCGGCGCGGTCCAAAGCCGGTGTATCGGTATCCGGCGCCAGCGTCGCCGGGCCGCGTGGATCGTTCATGCGACAGCTTCCTGTTCAACGGTTTCGCCCGACAGCGGGACGAGGGCGCCAAGCCGGCGGCCGGTCAGCCGCGACAGGATCTCGCGCCGCCAGTCGTCGTAGATCGCACGATAGTCGGCGATATCCGCGCCGAACACCAGTGCGGTATGCGCGTATTCGTCGTGCAGATAGCCGTCGAGCCGCCCCTGGGTTTCCTCGTCGGCCGCGATCACGCGATCGATCAGCGCGTCGCGCTCGGCCACCGGCAGCGCCTGCAGCGTGTCGAACCACCACTGGACGATCTGCACGCGATGCCATTCCTCGTCCGGTCGAATCCGGTTCTCGCCGTGCTCGCGCATCGCGCTGTCGCCGATGCGGCCGGTCTTGCGCTGGATCCACAGCTTCGCGAGGATGTGCAGCTCGTAATGCCATTCGAACGCGAGAAAGCCCGCGACGTCGCGCACCGCGATATCGCCGATGCGCGCCCAGTGCGCGGCGACGAGGCGGTCGACTTCCGGCAGCGGGTCGCGCCCCGTGAGTTCGGTCACGCGCTCACGGCCAATCACCGCGTGCGCGCCGTCGTCGCCCAATTGGCGCGACAAGATCAACTGGAAATGCGGATCGCCGCGGAACAGCGTGTCGATCGCCTTCGCGACAACCTGCACGATGAACAGGTCGTGCGACGCCATCTTCGTGTAGTAGTCCGCGACGGCAGCCAGCTCGTCGCCGTTGCGCGGCTCGCGCGGCGGCGTCGCCACCTTGTCGGGGAAGTCCGGGCGATGGCGTCGCGCCACCTGCAGAAACAGCGCTTCCTCGAATTGTCCGTTCCATTCGCGCGGCGCGCCGATGGGCAAGGTCATGGTTTTTCTCTCAGGATCAGGAATGAAGCGAGCGGACGCTTGTGGCGTCGCTCAGGTTCGCCGGGTCACGCGTCGGACCAGGCGGTCGCCCGTGATTTGCACGGCCGAGACGAGCGCGATCAGGATCACGATCACGGTCGCCATGACGGTGGTGTCGAAACGTTGATAGCCGTAGCGGATCGCGAGATCGCCAAGGCCGCCCGCGCCGACGGCGCCCGCCATCGCGGTCGAGCCGATCAGCGCGACGACGGTGATCGTGAAGCCGCCGAGCATGCCGGGCAGCGCTTCGGGCAGCAGCACGTACCACACGATGTGGCGGCGCTTCGCGCCCATCGCGAGCGCGGCCTCGATCAGCCCGCGATCGACTTCGCGCAGGCTCACTTCGGCGATCCGCGCGAAGAACGGGATCGCGGCGATCGACAGCGGCACGACGGCCGCCCACACGCCGATCGTCGTGCCGATCAGGATGCGCGTGAACGGCAGCAGTGCGACCAGCAGGATGATGAACGGCGTCGAGCGGAACACGTTGACGAGCGCGCCGAGCACCGCGTTCACGCCGCGCCGCGCGTAGATGCCGCCGGGCGCGGTGGTCACGAGGATCACCGCGAGCGGGATGCCGATCAGCGCGGCGATCGCGGCCGACGCGGCGACCATCGACAGCGTGTCGCGAATCGCGTCGAGCAGTTCGGGCCACCAGAGCTCAAACATAGCCGAGCACCTCCGCATGATTCGCATGACGGCGCGCACGTTCGAGCAGCGCGGCGACCGCGCCGCCGCGCGCGGCCGACGGGCCGGCGTCATCCGCACGCGGTGTCGCGGCGATCACGAGCCGCCCCTGCGCGTGTCCCTGGATGCTTTCGATGCCGCCGTGCAGGAACCGCACGGAGCCGCCGAGCGCCGCCGCGAGCGCGCCGACGTCCGGCTCGCCGCCGCTCTCGCCCGTATAGCGGACGTCGAGCACGATCTGCGCGCCGTCGGGCAGCGCGGCCTGCTCGGGCAGCGGCCGCACGCGCGCGGCCAGTTCGGCCGGCAGGTCGTGCTGCAGCGTGCTCAGCAGCGCGCGCGTCGCGCCATGGCGCGGATCGCCGAACACGCGCCACACCGGGCCCGTTTCGACGACTTCGCCCTGTTCGATCACCGCGACCGTGTCGCATACCGCGCGGATCACCTCCATCTCGTGCGTGATCAGCACGATCGTCAGCCCGAGACGACGGTTGATGTCCGCGAGCAGCGCGAGGATCGATTGCGTGGTTTCCGGATCGAGCGCCGACGTCGCTTCGTCGCACAGCAGCACCTCCGGATCGTGCACGAGCGCCCGCGCGATGCCGACGCGCTGCTTCTGCCCGCCCGACAGGCTCGCCGGGTACGCGTCGCGCTTCGCGGCGAGCCCGACGAGGTCGAGCAGCGCGTCGACCTTGCGCACGCGCTCGGCCTTCGGCACGCCGGCGATCTTCAGCGGCAGCGCGACGTTCTCGAACACCGTCTTCGCGGACAGCAGGTTGAAATGCTGGAACACCATGCCGGTGCGGCGCCGCAACGCGACGAGGCCATCCTCGTCGAGCGCGCCGACGTCGACGCCCTGCACGCGCACGCGGCCCGAGCTCGGCCGTTCGAGGCCGTTCAGGAGGCGCAGCAGCGTCGACTTGCCGGCGCCGCTGCGGCCGATGATGCCGAACACCTCGCCGCGCCGCACGTCGAGCGTCACGTCGCGCAGCGCGGCGGCCTGGCCGCGCGGCGTCGCGAACACCTTGCCGACCTGCTCCAGCGACACGGCCGCGCCGTCGGCCGGCACGGCCGTTTCGTCATGCGCGGTCGCACCGACGCCCGCGCCGGCGCGCACGGCCGATGCCTCGATGAAACCCAGCGTATCGAACAATTGCGTCATCGCTTCGCTCCGTCACGTTCAGGCATGCGCGGGTTCGGGTTCGGCTGCGGCCGCCGGCCGGTGCTGCGCGCCGGTGTGCCAGGCGGGCAGGCGCGGGCCGGCGCCGAACAGCTTCTCGCGCAGCGTCGACGCGGGATCGTAGTCTTCCTTGTAGACGCCGCGGTTCTGCAGCTCGGGCACGACCCAGTCGACGAAATCCTCGAACGACTCGGGCATCACGGTGCGCGTCAGGTTGAAGCCGTCGATGCCGGTCTCGTCGATCCACGCCTGCAGTTCGTCCGCGACCTGCGACGGCGAACCGACGATCGGCGCATAGCGGCCGCCGAGCGACATCTGTTCGAGCATCCGGCGCACGGTCCACGTGCCGGTCGTGCTCTTCTTCGAGATCGCATCGACGGCCGACTGGATCGAATCGGTCTTCACGTACGAGATCGGCTCGTCGAGGCCGTACTTCGCGAAATCGATGCCGGTCGAGCTCGCGAAATGCGCGAGGCCGGCTTCAGGGCTTGCGTAGCGCCGGTACTCGTCGAACTTCTCGCGGGCGAGCAATTCGGTCTCGGCCGTCACGACGCTCACGCCGGCGAAGATCTTGATCGACGCCGGGTCGCGCCCCTGCCGCGCGGCCGCCGCGCGGATGTCGAGCGCCGCCGCGCGCGCCGCGGACTTGCTCTGCCCGTTCACGAACACGCATTCCGCGTGACGGCCCGCGAACTCGACGCCGCGCGCGGACGAGCCGGCCTGGTACAGCACCGGCGTGCGTTGCAGCGACGGTTCGCTCAGATGGATCGCATCGATCGAATAGAACGGCCCGTCGTGCTTCACGCGCCGCACCTTGCCCGGCTGCGCGAACACGCGCGCCTGTGCGTCGCGGATCACCGCGTCGTCGTCCCAGCTCTGTTCCCACAGCTTGTAGACGACGTCCATGTAGTCGTCGGCGCGCTCGTAGCGATCGTCGTGGCCGATCTGCTGCGCGAGGCCCATCCCGCGCGCGGCGCTGTCGAGGTAGCCGGTGACGATGTTCCAGCCCACGCGCCCTTTCGTCAGATGATCGAGCGTCGACATGCGGCGCGCGAACAGGTACGGCGGCTCGTAGGTCAGGTTCGCGGTCACGCCGAAGCCGAGATGCCGCGTGACCTGCGCCATCGCGGGCACGAGCAGCAGCGGATCGTTGACGGGCACCTGCACCGATTCGCGCAGCGCGGCGTCGGGCCCGCCGCCGAACACGTCGTACACGCCGACGATGTCCGCGAGAAAGATCCCGTCGAACTTGCCGCGTTCGAGCGTCTTCGCGAGATCGGCCCAGTAGTCGAGATCGGTGTAGTGCGCGGAGCGGTCGCGCGGATGCGTCCACAGCCCGTGGTTGATGTGCCCGACGCAGTTCATGTTGAACGCGTTGAGCAGGATCTTCTTGCGGTTCGCCGTCGTCATGCCGCCTCCGTCACCACGCGATCGCGTACAGCGAGCCGAACGCGTTGTCGAGCGCTTTGCGCACCGCCGGCGAGTGCTGGTAGATCGAGATGAACTTGCGGATGCGCGGATCGTTCGCGCTCTCGGGCCGCACGACCCACTGGATCGCGAAGTTCTTGTTCTCGGTGCCGTCGAACAGCAGCGCGCTGTTCGGGTCGGTCGTGCCGGCGAGCTTGATGAAGCTCGGGTAGCCCTGCGCGAGGTCGACGTCGTCGAGCGAACGCGCGAGTTGCGACGCTTCGAGCGGGATGATCTTCAGGTGCTTCGGATTGGCGACGATGTCGTGCGTCGTCGCGCGGTAGTCGGCGCCCGGCTTCAGCGTGATGAGCCCCGCGCGCTGCAGCAGCAACAGCCCGCGCCCGCCGTTGACCGGATCATTCGCGATCGCGACGCGCGCGCCATCCTTCAGCTCGGCAAAGCTTTTCACCTTCTTCGAATAGAGGCCGATCTTCATGATCGTGCCGGGCGCGATCGAGATGAAGTTGTAGCCGCCCTGCTTCTTCGCGTTCTCGAGAAACGGGATGTGCTGGAAGTAGTTGACGTCGATGTCCTTGTTCGCGAGCGCCGCGTTCGGCGTATTCCAGTCGGTGAATTCGACGATCTTCACGTCGAGGCCCTGCTCCTTCGCCTCCTTCGCGGCGATCTTCAGCGCCTCGATCTGCGGGCTGGTCGAGATGCCGACCTTCAGCGGCGCGGTGTCGGCGCGCGCGCCGTTCAGCAGCACGACGCCGAGCAGCGCGGCCGTCAGCAGGCGGGCGAGGCGGGCCACACGGCCGGCGGAAAAGCGGGCGGAAAACACGGGATGCAGCATGGGAACCACTCTCCTGTCCAAAGACGGTATCGACGGATGAGCGAAGCCGCGGCGAACGCGCGGGCGTTCTCCGGACAGTCGTCGTCACGTCGGAAAAAGATCAGCCGATGATAGAGAGCGGCGGGAAGGCGGTCTACGAAGCGATTGTGCGAAGAAAATCGCGCGCGGCGATATGGCGGGCGGTACGGCGGGCGGCTGGCAGGGCCGGGCGCTCGGGCCGCCGTCAGGCCGAAATCTCGGCCTCGCCGCCGCGGGAATTCCGAAATCTCGGCCAGCCCTCACGGAAAACTCTTTCCGCAGACGAAATAAATCCCTTATGAATCAATGGACTAAAAATATTCCGGCGCTTCGGAATTCTGGCATGGGGGTTGCGTAATAGACGGCACACGATGCCGCGAAGCAATGCAGGCATTCCAAACATCAGGAGACACGTCTTGCAGACCTCTATCCATACCCCGTCCCATCCCGAGCCGATTGCGGCAGCCGGTCCCGCCACGCGCGAACGCTTCTGGCCGGAAGGCTGGTGGAAGCTGATGGAGATTCGCATCGGCATCATTCCGCTGCCGGTCTACGTGATCCTGTTCGGGCTGATCGTCGGCTTCGCGGTGACGGGCAAGGTGCCCGGCGAAATCTCGATGGCGATCGCCGTGCTCGCGTTCTTCGGCTTCACCTGCGCGGAACTCGGCAAGCGCCTGCCGCTCTTGCGCAACATCGGCGCGGCCGCGATCTTCGCGACCTTCGTGCCGTCGGCGCTCACGTACTACCACGTGCTGCCGAAGCCGGTGCTGAATCTGACGGTCGAATTCACGAAATCGACCAACTTCCTGTACCTGTTCATCGCGTCGATCATCGTCGGCAGCATCCTGAGCATGGATCGCCGCGTGCTGATCCAGGGCTTCGTGAAGATCTTCATTCCGCTCGCGGCCGGCTCGGTCGCGGCCGCGATCGTCGGCACGGCGGTCGGCACCGCGCTCGGCCTCGGCGCGCGCCACACGCTGCTGTACATCGTCGTGCCGATCATGGCGGGCGGCGTCGGCGAAGGCGCGATTCCGCTGTCGATCGGCTATTCGGAACTGATGCACCTGCCGCAGGGCGAGATGTTCGCGATGGTGCTGCCGCCGGTGATGCTCGGCAGCCTGACCGCGATCATCCTGTCGGGTGCGCTCGACATGCTCGGCAAGCGCCTGCCGCATCTGACCGGCAACGGCCGCCTGCAAGTCGGCGAAAGCGGCGACATGGCGCCGCAAAGCGAAGAGATCCGCGGCCACGTCGACGTCACGCACATCGCGGGCGCCGGCATCACCGCGATCACGCTGTACCTCGTCGGCCTGATGGCGCACAAGCTGTTCGGCCTGCCCGCGCCGGTCGCGATGCTGTTCCTCGCGGTGCTGGTGAAGCTCGCGCGCGCGGTGTCGCCGCCGCTGCAGGAAGGCGCGTTCGTCGTCTACAAGTTCTTCTCGACCGCCGTCACGTATCCGCTGCTGTTCGCGATCGGCGTCGCGATGACGCCGTGGGACAAGCTGACCGCCGCGCTCACGATCGTCAACGTGGTCACGATCGTGTCGACCGTCGCGACGCTGATGGGCACCGGTTTCGTGGTCGGCCGCCTGCTGAAGATGTACCCTATCGACACCGCAATCGTGAACGCCTGCCACAGCGGGCAAGGCGGCACCGGAGACGTCGCGATCCTGACCGCCGCGAACCGGATGCAGTTGATGCCGTTCGCGCAGATCGCCACCCGCATCGGCGGCGCGATCGTCGTCACGGTGACGCTGATCCTGGTCGCGCACTTCGGATAACGCGCGGCCGCGCGCACCGTCGCGCCGGCTGCCTCGCACGCGCCGCCGCCGGCCTTGAGCCGGCGCGCGGCGCGCGTCGTTCCGGGCGGGCGATTGGGACGGCCGGTTGCGGACGGCCGGTAGCGGACGGCCGGTAGCGGACGGCCGGTGGCGGCTTCGATGAGGGCGAACGTGCAGAAAAGCTTCAAGGGAATCCCGTGGTGGGGCTGGGCATCGGCCGCGGTGCTGTACGTCGGCGTGGCCGGCGCGGCCGTCGATTTCGCATGGGAACGCGCGATCGACGCGCTCGAGGAAGCCGGCGCGCACCGGCTCGACCTGTACGCGTCGAGCCTGAAAAGCGAGCTCGGCCGCTTCGAGATCCTGCCCGGCCTGGTCGCGCGGCAGGACGGCGTGCGCGCGATGCTGAAAGCCGCGCCGAACGACGCACCCGCGCTCGTGCATGCGGTGAACACCTACCTCGAAGCCGTGAATCGCGACGCGGGCAGCGGCGCGGTCGACGTGATCGATCTGCAAGGCGACGTGATCGCCGCGAGCAACTGGAACGAGACGATCAGCTTCGTCGGCACCAACGTGTCGTACCGGCCATACTTCAAGGACGCGCTCGCGCGCGGCAGCGGCCGCTTCTTCGGCATCGGCACCAACACCGGCGTGCCGGGCGTCTACTTCGCGAGCGCGGTGCGCAGCGACGGCGCGCCGATCGGCGTGGCCGCCGTGAAGATCAGCGTCGACCCGCTCGAATCGGCGTGGCGTGCGCCGGGCGTCGCCGCGCTGGTCGTCGACAGCAACGGTGTGGTCGTGATCTCGACCGAGCCCGCGTGGAAATTCACCGCGCTGCGCCCGATCACCGCGCAGCAGCAGCGCGACATCCAGGCGTCGCGCCAGTACGCGGGCCGCACCGTCGACGCGCTGCCCTATCGCCGCATCGGCGACCGCAGCTCGGCCGCGTGGTTCGGCACCTTCCCCGATCCGCGCCACGCCGGCCGCACCACGCGCTATCTCGTGATGTCGCGCCCCGCGCCGCAGGGCGGCGATTCGTTGATGGTGCTGCTCGACATCGCGGGCGCGCGGCGCCAGCAGCAGACGGCTTTCGTGTTCGTCACCGGCGCGTTCCTGATCGTCGCGCTGCTGGTCGGCTATGCGATCCAGCGCCGCCGGGCGATCCTCGCGCGGCTGAGCGCGCAGGACGCGCTGCGCCGCGCGAACGACCGGCTCGAACTGACCGTCGCGCAGCGCACGGCCGCGCTGACGGCCGCGAACGAGCGGATGCAGCGCGAGATCGACGAACGCGAGCGCACCGAGCAGCGGCTGCGCGATTCGCAGCAGGAAGTCGTGCACGCGGGCAAGCTCGCGGTGCTCGGGCAGATGGCCGCCGGCCTCACGCACGAGCTGAACCAGCCGCTCGTCGCGATCCGCACGCTGTGCGACAACGCGCGCACGTTCTTCGAACGCGGCCAGCCGGCGCCGGCGCTCGCGAATCTCGAACGGGTCGGCAAGCTGGTCGACGGCATGGCCGTGCTCACCGGCGAACTGAAGACCTTCGCGCGCAAGCCCGACGTCGAGCGCGTCGCGGTGTCGCTGAACGAGGCCGTCGCGCATGCGCGGCTCATCTACGATGCGCGGATTCGCGACGAAGGCGTGCGGCTCGACGTGAACATCGCGCCCGGTACGACGGTCTCGGCCGAATCGAGCCAGTTGCAGCAGGTGATCGTGAACCTGCTCGGCAACGCGCTCGACGCGGTGCACGACGCGCCGGTGCGCCGCATCGTCATCGACGCGGCCGGCCCGGACGAGGATGGCCGCGTGCGCTTCACGGTGGCCGACAGCGGCGCCGGCATCGCGCCCGACGTGCTGCCGCACCTGTTCGAGCCATTCGTCACGACCAAACCGCGCGGCCAGGGCCTCGGGCTGGGCCTCGCGATCACGTCGCGCATCGTCGAGGCGTTCGGCGCGAAGATCGCCGCGACGAACCGCGACGAAGGCGGCGCGCAGTTCACCATCGAATTCGCGGCGGCGACGCCGCAACAAAGGACAGAGCATGGAAGATGAGATTCGCGTGCTGGTCGTCGAGGACGACGAGAACGTCCGGATCGGCGTCGAGCAGGCCGTCGCGCTCGCCGGGTTCCCGGTCGACGCGTTCGCGTCGGCCGCCGACGCACTCGCGCACGTCGCGCCCGGCGCGCCGGTGGTGATCGTGTCGGACGTGCGAATGCCGGGCATCGACGGGCTGCAGCTGCTCGACCGCGTGATGGCCATCGATGCGCAGATTCCGGTCGTGCTGATCAGCGGCCATGCGGACATCTCGACGGCCGTCGGCGCGATGCAGGTCGGCGCGTACGACTTCATCGAGAAACCGTTTTCGTCGGACGTGATCGCGGGGCGCGTCGCGCGCGCGGTCGAGAAACGCCGCCTGACGCTCGAGGTGCAAGGGCTGCGCGCCGCGTTGAACAACTGGCAGGGCATCGAGGCGTTCGTGCTCGGCAAGTCGCCCGCGATGGCCGACGTGCGCAAGAAGATCCTGCGCCTCGCCGATACGTCGGTGTCGGTGCTGATCACCGGCGAGACGGGCACCGGCAAGGAGCTGATCGCGCGCAGCCTGCACGACTTCGGCGGCCGGCGCGACGCGCACTTCGTCGCGCTGAATTGCGGCGGCC
This sequence comes from Burkholderia sp. CpTa8-5, assembly GCF_017815045.1. NCBI lineage: Bacteria > Pseudomonadati > Pseudomonadota > Betaproteobacteria > Burkholderiales > Burkholderiaceae > Burkholderia > Burkholderia sp. CpTa8-5. The sequence goes on along the minus strand of NZ_JAGIQD010000004.1, from coordinate 360,626 downwards.
TGCCCGAGCAGATCTTCGAGAGCGAGCTGTTCGGCCACGAGGCCGGCGCGTTTACCGGCGCGATCAAGAAGCGCATCGGCAAGATCGAATGGGCCGATGGCGGCACGCTGTTCCTCGACGAGATCGAGACGATGCCGATCGCGCTGCAGATCAAGATGCTGCGCGTGCTGCAGGAGCGCGTGGTCGAGCGGCTCGGCGCGAACGACCTGATTCCGGTCGACTGCCGCGTGGTGGCCGCGTCGAAGGCCGATCTCGCCGAACTCGCGGCCGACGGGCGTTTCCGTGCGGACTTGCTGTATCGCCTCAACGTCGCGCAGATCGAGCTGCCGCCGCTGCGCGAGCGGCGCGAGGACGTGCCGCTGCTGTTCGAGCATTTCGTGCTCGCGGCCGCGCGGCGCTTCGGGCAGCCGGCGCCGGTCGTCACCGCCGCGCAGGTGTCCGAACTGATGACGCACGCGTGGCCCGGCAACGTGCGCGAACTGCAGAACGTGGCCGACCGCTTCGTGCTCGGGCTGACCGGCGACAGCCTGCTGTCGTCCGGCGGCACGCCGACGGCCGGCAGCACGCTCGCGGAGCAGCTCGCGTATTTCGAGCGGATGCTGATCGAGGACATGCTGCGGCGTCACAACGGCAACGTCGCGGACGCGAGCGAGGCGCTCGGCATGCCGAAGAAAACGCTCTATCACAAGCTGCGCAACCTGCGGATTCCCGCGCGCGGCGACGCGGCGGCCGACGGCGGCGAATGACGCGCACGAGGACACGCACAACAGCATGGATCGCATCGACATCACCGAGCACGGCCGCATCGCCGGCCACCTGATCCGCGGCGTCACGCGCGCGCAGAAAACCTTCCGCCCGAGCGACTGGCCCGAGCGGCTCGCGGGCGTCATCACGCTGTTCGTCGGCGAACGGCGGCCCGGCTATCCGTGCGCGCTGTCGCGGCTCGCGATGCCGGTCGTCGATGGAGGCGTCAAATGCCTGTTCGTGTCCGACGAATTGCGCGCCGTGTGTGCGGATGCGTTCGAGTTCGCGATGCAGTTCGCGGCCGATAATGATTTGCCGGTCGAGCTTCAGCGCGTGCCGGCATTGACGGTACGCTGACGCGCCACCCTCCCTTTCTCAATGCAAAGGCGCGTGCGCGCAGGCCGCCGCACGCCCCTTTCGGTGCAGCAATCAATCGTCAGAGGATTGAAGGTTTCGATGCATGACCACGCTGCGACAGGGGTTTCCGGCGCAGTCATCAATAAAATTGATCGTGACGATGAAAATTATGCGTTTTCCTTGCAGGTCGCCGTGATGCATAGTTGCGTCGTGTTGACGCACCTTTGAGTCTTTCAGTCATGAACATGCGAATCGAGCCGTCCGTGCTCGCGAACCCCGACCTGCAATTTGCGACGCTTTCGTCAGGCATCAGCCTGCCGTATGTCGAGCGGGGCGGCGGTGCGCCGATGGTGTTCGTGCACGGCTCGCTGTGCGACTACCGCTACTGGGATCCGCAACTCGCGGCGCTGTCGGCCCATTACCGCTGCATCGCGCCGAGCCTGAGCCACTACTGGCCGGCCGTCGAAGCGGGCATCCAGGACGAGTTCAGCTGGCAGAACCACGTCGACGAACTCGCCGAATTCATCGACGCGCTCGATCTCGGCCCCGTGCATCTGGTCGGCCATTCGCGCGGCGGCAGTGTCGCGTTCAACGTCGCGCGCCAGCATCCGCACCTCGTCGAGTCGCTGACGCTCGCCGATCCGGGCGGCCCGCTCCAGCAGCCGGGCGTGCGCGAAGCCGCGCTGCCGGCCGCCGCGCTCGCACTGCGCACGAAGGCCGTGAACCTGATCGATCAAGGCGAAGTCGAAGCCGGCCTCGAGATGTTCGTCGATTCCGTGAGCCTGCCCGGCGCGTGGAAGAAGAGCACGGCGCGCTTCCGCACGATGGCGATCGACAATGCGAGCACGCTGCCGAAGCAACTGCGCGACCCGCTGCCCGCGTATTCGCAGCACGCGGCCGGCGATATCGCATGCCGCACGCTGCTGATCGACGGCCAGCGCAGCCCGAAAATGTTCCGCCACAACGTCGACACGCTGTCGCAGTGGATCGGCAACGCGCAACGGCAGACCGTCGCCGGCGCATCGCATGGGATGAATGCGGCGAGCCCCGCCGTGTTCAACCGTTACGTGCACGAGTTCGTCGCCGCGTAACGCGAGCGGGCGGCATGCACGCCGCCCGTCTTCCTCTCTCTTGCAGAAGCGAAACGGCGCGGGCGGTCCGCCTCGTTTCGTATCCCGCTGCATCACGCCGCCGACGCCGCCTTGCGCGTCACCGCATCCGGCAACCCGAACACGCTGTCGAACGCCCAGTTGTACGTGAACGTGAAGATCGGGAAGAACACGATCAGCACCGCGTCGTACAGGAACGCCTGCCATAACGACACATCGAGCCACCACGCGATCAGCGGGATCAGGAACGTCACGAGCGCGACCTGGAACCCGATCGCATGCACGACACGCCGCCCGACGGTGCGCGTCGTTTCGGTACGCCGCCGCTCCCACGCCTCGAACCCGAGGTTGTACAGAAAATTGACGGTGACGCCCGTCGTCGAGATCATCACGCCGAGCAGGCCGCTCGTCGCCGCGCTCGCGCCGCTCAGCATGCCGAGCACCGACGACGCGACGAGGATGCCGAGCACCTCGAACATCACGACGTAGACTATGCGTCTCTTCCATCCTTGCATGACCGATCACCTTCGTTTCGAACCAGGTGGCGAGACTACAGCGGGCACTTCGTCCGCCAAAGTCAGGTCCTTTCAATTTTTCTGACAGGAGGCGGCCGACCATGCTGACCAGCGATCACATCGACATGCTGCTGGCCGTCATCGACAAAGGCTCGTTCTCGGCGGCCGCGCGTGCGCTCGGCCGCACGCCGTCGGCGGTCAGCATGGCGATCGCGAACCTCGAGGCCGAACTCGACCTCGTGCTGTTCGATCGCGGCTCGCGCGAGCCGACGCCGACCGCCGCGATGGCCGCGCTGCTGCCCGACGCGCGCGCGATCGCCGAACGGCTGCATGCGCTGCGTGCGCATGCGCAGCACTTGTCGGACGGTGTCGAGGACACGCTTCGGCTCGGGCTCGCGGCCGAAATCGACGGCGCGCCGATTGCGCGCGCGCTGACCGCCGTCGCCGCGAAATATCCGGCGCTCGCGGTCAGCGTCGTCATCGCGCCGCAGGATGCGATCGTCGATGCGCTGCATCGCGGCGCCGTCGATCTTTGCGTCGCGTACGGCGGGCTCGATCTTCATCCGCAGGAACAGATTCACGCGCTGTGGACCGAGACGCTGATCGCGGTCGCCGCGCCCGATCATCCGGCGATTGCCGAAGCCGCGCATCCGGAGGCGATCGAGCGACTGTCGGGGTTCCGGCAGATCGTGATCGCCGATCCCGGGCGACCGCTCACCGACGTGCGCCCGGTGATCGGCAACCGCACGTGGAAGGTGACCGACATGGCGACCGCGATCGCGCTCGTGAAGGCCGGGCATGGCTGGGCGAATTTTCCCGAATCGCTGATCGGCCGGCATGTCGCCGCCGGCGAGCTCGCACCGCTCGTGTTCGCGAACATCCGCAACGGGCTGCCGCTGCCCGTGTATCTGCGCCGGCCGAAGCACTCGGGGCTCGGCAAGGCGGCCGGCGAACTGGTGCGGGCGCTGCGGGCTGAAGGCCACCTAGCTTGATCGGGCGTGCGGCGGGACACGGCCGCACGCTCCGCCCGCCGGTGCCGGGAGAGTTTGACCGTTAGTTGCGATATCAGCTCGACGCACCATGAAAAAACCCCGGTCACGCAGGCCTGAGCCTGCATGCCGGGGTTCTTCGATTCGCGGCCGACGGCCGGGCAACGAATTGCCCGAATCGCCCGCCGCTCACGCTCAGCGCGCAGCCACCTCCGCCTTGCCGGTCGCCGCGTCGCCAACCGCAGCCGGCGCCGGCCCCCACCCGCCGCCCAGCGCCCGGATCAGGTTGACCGTCGATACGGCCTGCGCGCCGGTCAGCTGGTTCGCCTGCAATTGCGACTGCAGCACCGACCGCTCGCTGTCGATCACGTCGAGATAGGCCACTTCGCCTTCCTGATACTGCGTCCGCGACAACGTCGCCGCACGGCGCGACGCATTGACCGCCGCATCCTGCGCGCGAATCTGGTCGTCGAGCAGACGCAGGTCCGCAAGATTGTCCTCGACCTCGCGGAACGCGACGAGCACCTGCTGCCGGTAGTTCGCGACCTGCTCGTCGTACTGCGCGCGCGCCTGCTGCACACCGGCAGCCCGCCGTCCGCCGTCGAACAGCGGCAACGTCAGCGCGGTGCCGGCGAACGGCCCGAGCAGGAACGTGCGGCTCGACCACAGGAACAGGTTGCCGAGCGTCGATGCTTCATACCCGAACGCCCCGGTGATATCGAGCTTCGGGAAGTACGCCGACTTCGCGAGCCCGATCCGCGCGTTCGCGGCCGCCATCGCGCGCTCGGCCGCCGACACGTCCGGACGCCGTTCGAGCAGCGCGGACGGCAGGCCCGGCGGAATCTTCACCGCGACCGGCACGATCGGCGTTTCCTTGAACGCGAAATCCGCCGGCGCCTTGCCGAGCAGAATGGCCAGCGCATGCTCGGACGCGGCACGCCGACGCGCGACGCCGACCGCATCGGCCTGCGCACTCGCCAACTCGTTCTTCGCGCGCGACACGTCGAGCTCGCTGATGTCGCCTTCGTTGAAGCGACGCTGCACGAGCTTCAGCGCTTGCTCGCGCAACTCCACCGTGCGGCGGTACAGATCCTGATCGGAATCGAGCTGGCGCAGTTCGAAGTAGTTCTGCGCGACGTCGGCCTGCAGCGCGAGCTGCACCGAGCGGAACAGTGCTTCGCTCTGCGCCTGGTCGGCGCGCGACGCCTCGACGTTGCGGCCGACGCGGCCGAACAGGTCGGCTTCGTACGACACCGTGCCCTGCGCGCGCCACAGCGTCGCGTTGGTCGGGCCGGTGCCCTGCGGCTGGAACTGCGACGCCGACGACAGCCCTTCGCGCGTCGGCCCGAACCCGGCGCCGACCTGCGGGAACCATTGCGAGCGCGCGGAACGGGTCGCCGCACGCGCTTCCTCGACCCGCGCGGCCGCGGCCTTCAGGTTCTGGTTCGCGGCGAGCGCCTGCGTCTCGAGCGAATCGAGCACCGGGTCGCCGAACACCTTCCACCATTCGCCGCGATGTTCGTTGTCCGACGGCTCGGCCGTCTTCCACGTGCCGGCCTGCTCGCCCGCGGCGAGGGTCGGCGCTTCCTTGAACGCGGCCGGCGCCGCCGCGTCCGGACGCTTGTAGTCGGGGCCCACCGCGCACGCGGCGAGCAGCGTCGCGAGCAGGGTGCTCGCGGCCGCCACCTTCGCGAAGCGCATCAGGCCGTTCGTGTTGTGCAAGTTATTCATTTTCTGGTCCTCAAGCATCGGGCGCCGGCACGCCGTATCCCGTCGAATCCTTGCCGGCGACGTGGATCTTGCCGCCCGCGAGCGTACGCAGCACGACGTAGAACACCGGCGTCAGCATCAGCCCGAACAGCGTCACGCCGAGCATCCCGAAGAACACCGCGACACCCATCGCATGGCGCATTTCCGAACCGGCGCCGGTCGACGTGACGAGCGGCACCACGCCCATGATGAAGGCGATCGACGTCATCAGGATCGGGCGCAGCCGCAGCCGGCTCGCCTCGATCGCGGCCTCGAGCGGCGTCCTGCCGTCGTGTTCGAGCTCGCGCGCGAATTCGACGATCAGGATCGCGTTCTTCGCGGACAGCCCCACCAGCACCATCAGGCCGATCTGCGTGAAGATGTTGTTGTCGCCCTGCGTGAGCCACACGCCCGTCAGCGCCGACAGAATGCTCATCGGCACGATCAGGATCACCGCGAGCGGCAGCGTCAGGCTTTCATACAGCGCGGCGAGCACGAGGAACACGAGCAGCACGCTGATCGGGAACACATACATCGCCGAATCGCCCGCGAGGATCTGCTGGTACGTGAGGTCGGTCCATTCGAACCGCACGCCGCGCGGCAGCGTCTCGTGCGCGATGCGCTCGACCGCGGCCTGTGCCTGCCCCGACGAGAAGCCGGGCGCCGGGCCGCCGTTGATGTCGGCCGCCGTGTAGCCGTTGTAGCGCACGACCATTTCCGGGCCGAACGTCGGCGTCACCGTGACGAGCGACGACAGCGGCACCATCTCGCCCTTGTCGTTGCGCGTCTTCAGTTGCAGGATGTCGTCCGCGCGCTGGCGGAACGGCGCATCGGCCTGCACACGCACCTGGTACACGCGACCGAAGCGGTTGAAGTCGTTCACGTACAGCGAACCGAGATACACCTGCATCGTGTTGAACACGTCGGTCACCGGCACGCCGAGCTGCTTCGCCTTCACGCGGTCGAGATCGACGTTGAGCTGCGGCACGTTGATCTGGTAGCTCGTGAACAGCGGGCCAAGTTCGGGCGCCTGCTGCGCGCGCTTGATGAAGTCGTTGGTCGCATCCGACAGCTTCGCGTAACCGACCGCGCCGCGATCCTCGATCTGCATCTTGAACCCGCCGAGCGTACCGAGGCCGAGCACCGGCGGCGGCGGGAACACCGCGACGAACGAATCCTTCATCGCGCTGTACTTCTGGTTCAGCGCCCCGGCGATCGCGCCGGCCGACAGCGCCTTGCCGTGCCGTTCCGAGAACGGCTTCAGCGTGACGAACACGATGCCCGCGCTCGAGCTGTTCGTGAAGCCGTTCACCGACAATCCCGGGAACGCGACCGCGCTCTCGACGCCCGGCTGCTTCAGCGCGATCGAGCCCATGTCGCGGATCACCTTCTCGGTGCGGTCGAGCGATGCACCGTTCGGCAGTTGCGCGAACGCGATCAGGTATTCCTTGTCCTGCGCGGGCACGAAGCCGCCCGGCACGACCTTCGACACGAGCACGGTCGCGCCCACCAGCACGAGGTACACGCCGAGCATCAGCGTCTTGCGCGACAGCACGCCGCGCACGCCGCGGCCGTAGTTCTCCGCGCCGCGATGGAACACCTTGTTGAAGCCGCGGAAGAAGCCGCCGAGCACGCGGTTCATCACGCGCGTGAGCCAGTCCTCCTTGTCGCCGTGTCCCTTCAGCAGGATCGCGGACAGCGCCGGCGACAGCGTCAGCGAGTTGAACGCCGAGATCACCGTCGAGATCGCGATGGTCATCGCGAACTGCTTGTAGAACTGGCCGGTCAGGCCCGACATGAACGCGAGCGGCACGAACACGGCGACCAACGTCAGCGCGATCGCGATGATCGGCCCGCTCACTTCCTGCATCGCCTTGTAGGTCGCCTGCCGCGCGTTCATCCCGCCTTCGATGTTGCGCTCGACGTTCTCGACGACGACGATCGCATCGTCGACCACGATCCCGATCGCGAGCACCATCCCGAACAGCGACAACGCGTTGATCGAATACCCGAACGCGAGCAGCAGCGAGAACGTGCCGATGATCGACACCGGCACCGCGATCAGCGGAATCAGCGACGCGCGCCAGGTCTGCAGGAACACGATCACGACGATCACGACCAGCGCGATCGCTTCGAGCAGCGTGTGCACGACGGCTTTGATCGACGAGCGCACGAACTGCGTCGGGTCATAGACGATCTTGTAGTCGACGCCCGCCGGCATGTCCTGCTTCAGCTCGGCCATCGTCTTGCGTACTTCGTCCGAAATCTGCAGCGAGTTCGCGCCTGGCGACTGGTTGATCGCCATCGCGACGGCCGGCTTGTTGTCGAGCAGCGAGCGCAATCCGTATTCGGATGCGTCGAGCCCGATCCGCGCGATGTCGCGCAGGTGCGTGACGCCGCCGTCCGGCGTCGTCTTCACGACGATGTCGCCGAATTCGTCTTCCGTCTGCAGACGGCCGCGCGCGTTCACCGACAGCTGCAGCGGCGTGCCGGGCAGCGACGGCGATGCGCCGATCACGCCGGCCGCGACCTGCACGTTCTGCTCGCGGATCGACTGCACGACGTCCTCGGCCGACAGCCCACGCTGCGCGACCTTCTGCGGATCGAGCCACACGCGCATCGCGTAGTCGCCCGACCCCCACAGCTGCACCTGGCCGACGCCCTGGATCCGCGACAGGCGATCCTTCACGTTGATCAGCGCGTAGTTGCGCAGGTAGGTCATGTCGTAGCGGTTGTCCGGCGAGATCAGGTGGACCACCATCGTCAGCGTCGGCGAACTCTTCACCGTCGTGATGCCGAGCCGCTGCACGTCTTCCGGCAAACGCGGCAGCGCCTGGTTCACGCGGTTCTGCACGAGCTGCGTGGCCTTGTCCGGATCGGTGCCGAGCTTGAACGTGACGGTGATCGTCATGTTGCCGTCGCTGTTCGCCTGCGACTGCATGTAGAGCATGTCCTCGACGCCGTTGATCTGTTCTTCCAGCGGCGACGCGACCGTCTCGGCGATCACTTTCGGGTTCGCGCCCGGGTACTGCGCCTTCACGATCACGGAAGGCGGCACGACTTCCGGATATTCCGAAATCGGCAGCAGGAACATCGCGATCACCCCGCCGAGCAGGATGATCACCGATAGGACTCCTGCGAAGATCGGCCGGTCGATAAAGAATTTGGAAATGTTCATGGGTTGCTCTGTCTGGTTGAACGCGGATGCGAAGCGGCGCGCCGCTTACGAATCCGCCTTCGCCGGTGCGGCCGGCTTCGCGTTATCCGCGAGCGGCGCGGACGGCTCGTCGCCGCCCGTCATCGGGACCATGTGCGGCTTCACCTGCGCGCCGGGGCGCACGCGCTGCGTGCCGTTCACGACCACGCGATCGCCGGCGGCAAGGCCGCTCACGATCACGCGCCGGTTGCCGTGCTGCATCCCCGGCTGCACTTCGCGGTACGACACGCGGCCCTGCTGATCGACGACGAACACGAACTTCTTGTCCTGGTCGGTGTTGATCGCCGCGTCGTCGACGAGCAGCGCCTCGTGCGGCGCGCTGCCGCCCACCTTCACGCGTGCGTAGAGGCCCGGGACGAGCGTGCCGTCCGCGTTGTCGAAGCGTGCGCGCACGCGGATCGTGCCGGACGACGTGTCGAGCCGGTTGTCGACCGAATCGATCTCGCCGCTGCGCGAGTAGCCGGTTTCGTTCGCGAGGCCGAGCTCGACCGGCACCTTGCGGCCGCTGCGCGCGCCGTTGATGTATTGCAGATAGGTCTGCTCGTCCGCGTCGAACGACGCGTAGATCGGCGACACCGACACCAGCGTCGTCAGCGGCGCGGCCGATGCGCCGGCCGATACGACGTTGCCGAGCGTGATTTCCGCGCGCGACACGCGGCCCGATACCGGCGCCGTGATGCGCGTATAGCCGAGGTTGATGCGCGCCGTTTCCAGCGCGGCTTCGGCGGCCTTCAGGTTCGCGTTCGCTTCGCGCGCCGCGTTCTGCTTCTCGTCGTAGTCGCGCTTCGCGATCGCGTTGTCGCCGATCAGCCGCTGCGCGCGCTGCCAGTCGGTCTGCGCATAGCCGTTGCGCGCCTGCGCGGCCGCGAGCTGCGCGGCGGCGCGATCGACTTCCGCCTGGTACGGGCGCGGGTCGATCACGAACAGCACGTCGCCCTTCTTCACGAGCGCGCCGTCCTTGAAGTTCACCGCGACGATCGTGCCCGACACCTGCGGGCGCACGTCGACTTTCTCGACCGCCTCGAGGCGGCCCGAATAGCTTTGCCAGTCGGTGACGGTCTGCGGCACGACGGTCGCGACGTCGACTTCGGGCAGCGGCGCCGCCGCTTTCTCGGGGGCGTTCGCGTTCACGCGCATCGCGCCGAACGTGCCGAGGCCGACGACGGCGAGCGTGACGATCGCCGCGGTCGCGATTCGGGAGCGGGAGGTGCGTAGGATGGCCATGTGGATCTCCGGTAAGCGTGGATTGGTTCTGGTTATTCGGAACGGTTCGGCTGGCGCGCCTGGAAGCGGCACTGAAAGAAGCGCACGGCTTCCTCGAATGCGGCTTCGTGCGTGGCGAGCGCGGCGTGCGTGATGTCCGGATAGCGGATCACCTGCGTGAGCACGCCCGACGAGATCAGGCAGCCCGCATATTTCTCCGCCTCGACGTGCAGCACGTCGTTCTGCGCGGTGACGACGAGCGTCGGCGGCAGCCCCGCGAGGCGCACCGACTCGATCGGCGCCGCGTACGGGTGCATGCGCTGCGCCGCCTGCGGCAGATATGCGCGATAACAGGCCGCGCATTCGCGCGCGGTGATGTCGGACGCGAGGCGCTCGGCGTCGCCGATGCGCGTCATGCTCGGATCGAGCATCGGCCCGAACAGCGCCTGCGCAGCGATCGACACTTCGCCGCGGTCGCGGGCGATGAAGGCCAGGCAGTTCGCGAGCTGGCCGCCCGCGTCGTGCCCGGCCACGCCGATCTTTTTCGGGTTGCCGCCGAACGCGCGGGCGCGCGTCGCGGCCCACACGGCGGCGCGATACGCATCCTCCGGCGCGGCCGGAAAAGGAAAGGCCGGCGCGAGCGAATAATCGACCGACACTACGAGAGCTGGTAAGCGTTCTGCTAAAAAGCGCGCGGCGAAATCCGCGTCTTCGAGCGAACCGCGGACGAAGCCGCCGCCGTGGAAATAAAGCACTACCGGCAGCCCGGTCTTGTCCGGACGGCGGTAGAGGCGCAGCACGATGTCCTGCGCGTAGCCGGGAATTTCCACTTCGGCAACCGTCAGCGCCGCGCCCGCTATGGCTTGAGCGGGCAGCGCGGCTTTCAGGAATTTGCTGAATTCAGAAGCGTCCATGACGATGCAGCGTCCATTTCGAGATGGAACGAATTCTGAGTCCGGCAGACATTGGGATAAATGCCTATAATCCGGCAACACAATTCAACGCCCCCGAACAATCCGAGGCTGCGTTTACCCACGAGGTAGCGCAGCCTTCTTGTTCCGGCGGCAAATTAAATTGCGGAGGTTGTGATGGACCGGCTTCAGGCCATGCAGGTGTTTACTCGCGTCGTCGATACAAGCAGCTTCACCAAGGCAGCAGAAACGCTCGGCTTGCCGCGGGCGTCCGTCACGACGATCATCCAGAATCTCGAAGCCTTCCTCGGCGTGCGGCTGATGCACCGGACCACGCGCCGGCTGTCGCTCACGCCGGACGGCGCCGCGTACTACGAACGATGCGTGCGAATCCTCGCGGACGTCGAGGAAACCGAAGCAAGCTTCCAGGCCAACAACCGGAAGCCGCACGGAAAGTTGCGTATCGACATGCCGGGCTCGATCGGGCGGCTGCTCGTGATTCCGTCGCTGTGCGAATTCCATACGCGCTATCCGGACATCGACCTGCAACTCGGCCTGTCCGACCGGCCGGTCGACCTGCTGCAGGAAGGCGTCGACTGCGTGATCCGCGTCGGCGCGCTGCAGGACTCGTCGCTCGTTGCGCGCCGCGTCGGCCTGTTCGAATGCGTGACGGTCGCGTCGCCCGACTATCTCGAGCACCACGGCGAGCCGCAGACGATCGACGACCTCAGCCAGCACAAGGCCGTCAACTACTTCTCGAGCCGCACGGGCCGCACGATCGACTGGACGTTCCTGATCGACGGCAAGGAAGTCGAGATGAAGATGGAGGGCATCGTGTCGGTGAACGACGCCGACGCGTACGTGACGTGCGGAATCGAGGGCTTCGGGCTGATCCAGCCGCCGCTGTTCATGGTGCTGCCGCACCTGCGCGAAGGCCGGCTCAAGGAAGTGCTGCCCGGCGTCAAGCCGCTGCCGATGCCGATCTCGGTCGTGTATCCGCACAGCCGCCATCTGTCGCCGAAGGTGCGCGTGTTCGTCGACTGGATTGCCGAAGTGTTCGACCGCTGCCCGCTGCTGAGCGGCAAGGGCAGCCTCGACGCGACGTGCAGCAAGCGGACGTTCGAGGAAGCCGAACGCGCGCCGGTGCTCGATACGCCGGTCATCAACGAGTGGGTTGCCTGAACGCGGCGCACCGCCGCGTCACTTCGCCCGCCAGTTGCGGATGAACGCGCCCACCTGCACGTGACGCGCGACGCGGCCGGGTCGCACCTCGTGCGCCAGCAACCGCGCGAACGCGTCGCGCTGCGTGTTCACATGCCGCGCGCAATGGCGATCGACCACCGCGATCTGGTGTTTCAGGAACGCGATCGTCTGCACGATGCCGTTGCGCACGCTCCCGTGACACAACGTCAGCAGTTGATATTCCGCGATCTGCATGCGCGCCAGTTGACGTCGGCGCTGAACCAGCGCCTGCACGTGCCCCAGTTGCGGATCGGACAGCGGCTCGACGAGGCGCCCGCCCGACGGATGCCGGTTCAGCGCATCGGCGAGCGCCGCCAGCAGGCGTGCCCGCGCCCCTTTTCCGTCGAGCGGTAGCGTCACCGAATCCGGGAGCCAGTCCCGCGCCTGATGCGGCTTGACGATGGCGAGCGGCAATCGCAGCGCCTGAAGCGCACACGCCACTTCATGCTCGGCCCCGCCGGCCGACTCCAGCACGATGAGCGCCGGCGCCCACGCGAGGATCCCATCGGCCAGCGACTCGATGCCGAACGTCTCGTTCCGGTAGCCGAAAATCACGCTCAGCGACGAAATACATATCTCGAGCGTCTCGTGCGCCACGCCGATACCCACGCACACGGGTGCGGGTGCCAGCCCCGGTTGATGCCGACCGGCCGTTCCATTGTTCATACGCATTTCTCCTCGCTACCGACCCGTATCCCGCCCGCTTGCCGGCAGGACCTTGGTCAGTTCCACGAAATGTCACACTACAGATGTAATATATTTGTATTGGAAACCGGTCCCATTCATGATGGTAATCGGGCCATAGCAAGTCAACCCACCGACCGGCGATCGCGCTGTCGGTGACCGGCCTGCGAGGCGGGCGGGACGCACGGGGAAACATCAGCGTTACCGCACCGCCGGAACCCACATGCCGATTCATCATTCATACGAGATCAGGAGTACTCAGGTTGATTCGAATCGACAGGCGGCGCATCGATCGCGAACCGGCTTCGATCCTGACCGCGTATCCAAGCCGGTTCACGGCCGACGCCGGACCACGTCTGTCCGGTCTCCGGATTGAAGTATTTCGCGCGACGCTTTCTTCCGGGCGTACCGCCGTTGTCCGAAAAAATCTCCTGCGGCGTGAAACCGAACTCTTCGATGCAACGTCGCACTTCGGTCAATACCGTCGCTGCAATGGCAAGACGCTCCCGCTCCAGCTGGGCCTCGAGCAGCGCCTTCTTTTCCACAAACGACTTGTAAATCAACATGCGCGCCCCCTGGATCGCTCATTCCTGTCGTGCGCCGGCCTGCTACCGGCACGACCAAGCGTAATCGAGCCATTCACGGACATTGACAACCTTTGTCAACAAAGAGACCCAACCTCGCGGCCCTTTCACAAACCAAAAAAAATGATTAATACCACTAACTTAATGAATTCCACACGTTCAAAATCGTTGACAATTTTTCCGACACATCGAGACGAACATCGCGGCAAATTACGTGCTGCCGATCGTCGCGTGCGTGAGCCGGATCTCCCTTTCCCGCCTGGACGCTCGACACGGCCCGATCGTTACGATCAACATCGAAGGAGTACGTAACATGAACGTTCTCTATCTCGAGGACGATCCCGCCTATGTGGAGTTGATCACGTCGACACTGGAAACGGCAGGCTATCGCGTGCATGCAGTCAGCAACGGAAATCAGGCGATTCGCCATCTGGAGAGTTCGGTGGTCGATCTGCTGATTCTCGACTGGCGGGTGCCCGGCATGTCCGGATTCGAAGTGCTCCAATGGACACGCGAGCGCATTGGGGGCCGTCTGCCGATCCTGTTCCTGACCCAACGCGCGCGCGACGATGAAGTCTTCTCCGCGATCAACGCGGGCGCCGACGACTACATGGTCAAGCCGATCAATCAGTTCGAGCTGCTGGCGCGCGCCAACGCGCTGCTCAGGCGCGCGTATCACGGCGGCGCCGGCCGGCACGACACGCTCAGGCTCGGCGGCTATCTGATCGACACGCGAACGCGAACCGTGCTGCTGCATGGCGCGCCGGTCAAGCTGACGCCGCGGGAATTCGATCTCGCCGTGCTGCTGTTTCGCAATCCCGGGCGGATCATGCCGCGCGACGCGCTGATTCGCTCGCTCTGGGGCCGCGACATGGCTGGCGTGTCGCGCAGCCTCGACACGCACATCTATCGGCTGCGGATGAAGCTCGCGCTGCAGCCGTCGAACGGCGTGCGCCTCAGCGCGGTCTATACGCTGGGCTACCGGCTCGAAGCGATCTGATTCGCCGTCCCATCATCGCGTACCGCAGCCGGCCGTTCCCGTCGACACGATGCGCGATGAACGGCGCGCGCCGCGGCATCCTGACACCGTACGCAATGGACTGTTGCTGAACACGCGCCGATCGTCGCGGCGCGTTCCGGCGGACCTGCCGTATCTCGCTGTCGGCGCCGCCGGGCAAGGCTGCGCGCATGTCCTCACTGCGTGTGCGGATTCCAATTGTTCCTGTACAGCGACAATTCAATTCGCGTCTGCCGCATTTATCGCGACGGAACGGACACCTAGAGTAAACCCTGTCGCGCACCTCGTTGCGCATCGAACAGATCCCGCCTGGCGGGACCGGAGTCAGCGCTCGGGCGCCAGCTCCGACATCTCTAGGAGTTACGCCATGAACCGCCGCCATCTTCTCTCGGCCCTCGCTCTCACACTTGCCGTGTCCGCACCGGCCTTTGCCGACTCGGGCACCCCGCACGCCGGCGACTACGCCAACACGTCGTGGTACTCGCAACACAACGGCCCGCGTACGCGCGCCGAAGTCAGCGCGGAAGTCGAGCAGGCACGCAAGGACGGCACGCTCGCGTACCTGCGCAAGGCGACCTCGTATCCGCAAGGGCTCGAACTCGCCCAAGGCCCGTATCGCCCGATGCCGGAAGGCAACCAGCTCGCCGGCGGGGGCCGGTAAACGCGCGACGCCGCGCAGCGGGTTGCCCCGTGCGCGGCGTCTCGAACGACCTTATCGACGACTTTGCTGAATCAGTGAGTTACAGGAGCACATGATGAACGATCAACTTCCTTCGCCGCTCGATCACTGGGACGACACCACGCCGGTGTGGACGCCGTTCCGCTCGGCCCCGCAATCGCATTGACGGGCCGCTGAGCCGTCGTCCGGCTGTCAACGGCGCGGCACGCCGTCGCGCCATTCTCCCCAGTGCGTGACGATGTCCTGCACCAGCGGATTGCCCGCGCGGTACAGGTTTTCGGTCGCCGGTGCGAAGAAGGTGCCTCTGGAGTCGCTCGCGCATTCGACGGATACACGGGACGGCTATTGTCGATACCGGGCGAGCGCGCTGCCATCGCAGCGCAAAAAGGTGCCGCGTCGACACAATCGATAACATTGGACAGCCACGATCCGGAAATCCAGATGCGCCGCCATTTGGCCAAACGCTTGACGAACGCAGGTTTACCTGACCAGCGAATCTCGCGAACAGGCTCCATTGCTGCATACCATGTCGGCCGTCGCCCACAGCGGTGCTGATCGCCTTCACGTCATGTCGCGCTGCACGCGCAGGTTCGCCTCTGCGTCGAAACCACGCCTAATCGCCATCCTTCTCGTTCACACTTTCCAATAATCAGAGCCGCGTCGTTCGCATTTCCGCGAATTATTCGCTGGCGCCGAGTCCTTAGCATGAGCGCTCTGGCCATACCCGAATGGAGACTCATATGACTACGTCGACTCGTACCCGTGAAACGGACAGCACAACGCAACGCAAGGCCGTCGTGCGCGACGGCGACCCGACCACGACGCGAGGGCTCGTCATCGCACACTCGTCGACGATGTTCGACCACGGCAAACATATCGCGCTCAGCGAAGACCGCGCGTCATGCGGCATTTGCGAAGGTCATTTCAGCATTGTCGGAACGGGAAAGGGAATATCCGAGGGCGGTCGCAACGCCGTCGTCGATGGCGATTCCGTGTCGTGTCCTTGCGGCAACAACCGAGTGATGGCCGGAAGCGACTCGGGTATCTTCCTCGAGCGACACTCCGGCCGCAACTCGACTCCCCTCCCGCCGCACGAAGCGCCGGCAACCCGCGCAACGTACGACGAGCAGTTTCAGCTGATCGACCAGTCAACCGGGCATCCGTTGGAGCACGTCCGCTATCGGATCACATCCGATGTCGACCCCGACTCCATCATCACGGGGACGACCGATATGGACGGCCGCACGCGGCGTGTCAGCCTCGCCAGCCACGGACAACTCCATCTCGATATTGTTGCCGGATGAATACGCTTGCATTCCGGCGCGCAACGCCGCGATGTACGTTCTTTCCCTGTCAGGAGAGCCCATGCCTTTGAATGATCCCGACGCAACGAACGATGAAGAATGGATCCGGATCGCGACCGTATCGGCCAACACGATCCGCGATTCCGTCGTTTCAATACCGCTATCGCTCGACGGCCCACCGATATGCCCGAACATGACGGATTCGATGTTCAGAAAGCGGATGCTCGAATTGCGAGACGAGGCTGTCGCCATCACGCGGCAACGAATCCGGGAACTGGCTCGATGGAGCCCCGCCACCGAAGCACGCGTCATCGACTGGTTCGGCATATCCGACATCGAAACCCAACGCACGCTGATAAACGGACTCAACGCCCTGGCTGACGTCATGGCAAGGCTGGACGCCAGCAACTTCGTCCGTACAGGATCAGACGCCGACCGCGCCACCGGCTGTCTACCCAATATGAAAAATCTCGATGCGGAAGTCGCTCATGTATGCCGCCCCGATACGTCGACCCATACCATCGCCATCAGTCTCCCGTTCTGTTCACTCCCGGAGCGATCGGCGGGAAACCTGTCCTCACAGCAACTGACGATCGTGCACGAGTGCACACACTTCGAGGACACGTTCAACGCGGTCGACCATTCGGGTGCGTATGGGCGGACCGCATGCCTGCATTTCGCCAAACACCGCCCCAACGATGCATTAGGCAATGCGGACAGCATTGCGTGGTTCATTCTTGCTCGCTAACCAGGCCGAATCCATGAAGCGTACCTTCTTCTCGTTGCTGATTGCCCTTTTGCTTGGCCCGGTGCAAGCAAACGCGTGCAAAGTCCTGCTCACCGACAGCATGCAGTTGCCGTTGAACTCGACCGAGATAAGCAACAGCGCGAGGCTCAGCCTCGTCAGGCACTATCTGACGGCGCGAGAGTGGACACAGGAAGGCGCGATGGCCACGATCGATGCGCTTGCATACGAATGGGAGCACAGGCCGGCTCAATTGGCCAAGCAACGTGGCGAACAAATGAAATCCTTTCTCGTCGGACTCGGCATGGCACCGGACGATGTCTACGTACAAGAACGCATCTTCACTCGCAAGGACGGCGAGCTCGACGCCGACAGCGCGAAGCAAATCTGGGTGCAATTCGTTCCGAAATGTCCGCCGGCCGGATGTCAGCAACTTTGCAACACGCCAGGGCTGGAAGGAGTCGCCAGCCACGCGATAACACCTGCCACGCCCGGACCGCCTCCAGATGCCGACCGTCTGACGTGCAGCGACGATCCTGCCCCTGCGCGCACCCGCGTCGTGACCACCACGCGCTGGACCGAACGGACGAACGATAATCCGCTGACGCTTCTGGATGATCAAAAGCGGCCGCTGGCACGGACCTGCTATCGGATCAGCACGAGCGCCGCCCGATATTCGGGCATGACCGACGAACGCGGTCAAACCGGGCGCGCGCAATTATTGGGTCCCGAATACACGAAAATCGAAATCAGGATCGAGAGACCGGACAGGTCCACTCCGTAGCAGCCACCGACCTTTGCTCATCGCCGGCGGCGCAGTCGCATCCCGCGCCGCCGGAGACCATCCGGCCCATTTGGCCGACGGGACAGTGCATCAGTCTGCACCGTCCCATCGGATCAAATCAGCTCAACGACGCGGCACCCCATCACGCCATTCGCCCCAGTGCGTGACGATGTCCTGCACCAGCGGATTGCCCGCGCGGTACAGGTTTTCGGTCGCCGGCGCGAAGCCGCCCTGGTCCGCGTAGTTCAGCAAGTTGTCGGCGCTCGTCTGCCCCGCATACGGCCGGTCGAAGTCGGACCCGGTACGCAGCACGGCGACGCGCGACAGGTCGACCCGCTTCACGCTCGCCGCGCGCTTGAGCGCTTCGAACGTCGCGTTGTCTTCCTGCGCGGTCATGCAGTAGGTGCCCTTGCCGTCCGTCAGGATCTTGGTCCACTGGCGCGCGCGCTCGCCGATCAGCGTGCCCGAGAACCACGTGTTGCCCGATGACGTGTCGCACTGGATCACCGTCGGCGGCCGGTTCGCCGGCGCATACGTGAACTTCGCGCGCGCGGCCTGCGCCTGTGCGCTGTCGGCGAGCACGACGTTGCGCGACAACGCATACGCGGCATCGGTCAACTGCGGGTTGAGCTGGAACACTTCGGTGCGATAGTCGAGCGGCGGCTTGTCGCTCGGGCTCTTCGTGTTGATGCCGAGGAAGCCGGTGTTCCACCCGGCCGGAATCTCGCGCGCATCGAGCTCCCACTGCAGACTGAAATCGACGAGGTATTTCGACCACGCGGCCGATCCGACCGTGCCCTGTGCAGGGTCGACGCCCGCGATGCCCGAGACCAGGAAATACGTGCGGCGCAGATCGAAGCGTTGCGAGAACGTGAGCGCCATGATCGTCGCCGACGCATTCGCATAGCCCATGCCGGTCGTCACCACGCATACGTCCTGCTTGTTGCAGTGGACGGCCGGATAGTCGGGCGACAGGCCGGGCACGGCGATGTCGCGCCACGGGCCGAGCCGGTCGAGCCATGCCTGGCCTTCCGGGCCGAACATCGTGATGATCATGACCTTGACCGGGCGGCCATGCGAGCCGGTCTCGACGAATGCGGCGTTGCCTGCGTCGTTGCCCTGATTGTCCTGCGCGATCGATGGCGCGGTCGCACAGGCGGCGAGCGAGAATGCAGCGGCGGAAAGAATGGAGCGAGTCAGCATCGGCGTTCCTTGTTTCGATGGTGTTGGGTGAGAACGGCTGTCGGAGACTGCGCGAGGGAGTATAGAACGGGCGTGCGCGATGCGGAACCCGACTACGAAACGACGGGTGGTGTTTCGTGCGAACGAACGCATGTTGCGTGATCGAAAATCGTACGTTCGCCGCGGCCTTTCAAACATCAGGAATGCTATCGGGTTCTTCGCCACGCGCGACGTCGGCCGTTTCTCGCCGCACTACACGCGCATCAACCCCGCGACGCCATAACCGAGCACGACGAGTGCGGCGACCACGTGGCTCGCCGCGAGCCACCCCGGCGATTTCACGAAGCGCCCGATCGCACTGCCGCCGACCGCGAACACGAGCTGCCCCGCGAGGCTGCCCGCAAACACGCACGCGGCGCCGAGCAGCCAGTGCCGGTGCGCACCGGCGGCAGCGGTCGCATAGCCGTAGAACAGCAGGATGGTCAGTGGGTTCGCGAGCGTGACGAAGAACATCGACAGGAACGGGCGATCGCCCGGCGGCGTCGGTACGTCGCCGTCGAGCGCGCGGCGCCGGTCACGCAGCCCCCGCCACAGCATCCGTGCGCCCATCGCGAGCAGCACGAGCGCACCGATGATGCGGAACAGCGACAGATGCGACGCCAGCGTGCCCGCGAGCATCGCGCCGACCGTGAACGCGACGACCGCATAGCAGCCGTCGGCAGCGGCCACGCCGATTGCCGCGCGCACGCCGGTCGCGGTGCCGGCGCGCATGCCGTAGTTCGCGATCATCAGTGCGACGGGCCCGACCGACAGCGCGATCATCAGCCCGAACAGGAAGTCGTTCATCGGTCGTCGATACCTTCAACGGAAGGCATCGATTCTATCGACCGACGGCACGCCAGCGTGAGAAAAACCGCGTCAAGCGACGTCGACGCGCGACGGCCCGTCCACCATCTCGCCGATCACGGCCGCGCGGTCGAAACCGTCGGCGCGGAAGCAGGCGAGCACGTCGTCGACGGCCTGGGGTGCGCACGCGACCAGCAGCCCGCCCGACGTCTGCGGATCGGTCAGCAGCGCCTGCGCGACGGGCGGCAGCCCGTCGGCGAGCCGCACGTCCGTGCCATACGCGGCCCAGTTGCGGCCCGACGCGCCGGTGAACACGCCGTCGGCAACGAACGTCTCGACGCCCGCGAGCCACGGCAGCGACGCGTAGTGCACGCGGGCGGTGAGCTGCGCGCCGCGCGCCAGTTCGAGCGTATGGCCGAGCAGCCCGAAGCCGGTGACGTCGGTCAGCGCATGCACGCCCGGCAACGCGGCGAGTTCGGCGCCCGGCCGGTTGAGCTTCGTTGTAGTCGCGACCATTTGCGCGTAACCGTCGGCATCGAGCTGGTTCTTCTTCAGCGCGGCCGACAGCACGCCGACGCCGAGCGGCTTGCCGAGCACGAGCACGTCGCCCGCGCGCGCGGCCGCGTTGCGCTTCACGCGCGACGGATGCACGACGCCGATCGCCGCGAGCCCGTAGATCGGCTCGACCGAATCGATCGAATGGCCGCCGGCGACCGGAATGCCGGCCTCCGCGCACACCGATTCGCCGCCGCGCAGCACGGCCGCGATCGTCTCGTGCGGCAGTACGTTGATCGGCATGCCGACCAGCGCGAGCGCGAGAATTGGCTTGCCGCCCATCGCATAGACGTCGGACAGCGCATTGGTGGCCGCGATACGGCCGAAGTCGAACGGATCGTCGACGATCGGCATGAAGAAATCGGTGGTGGCGACGATCGCCTGCTCGTCGTTGAGCCGGTAGACGGCCGCGTCGTCGGACGTCTCGGTGCCGACCAACAGATCGGGGAACAGCGCGGGCGGCGTCGCGCGCTTGAGCAGCTCGGACAGCACGCCCGGCGCGATCTTGCAGCCGCAGCCGCCCCCGTGCGACAGGCTCGTGAGGCGCGGAACGGCAGGCTGGGCTTGGGTGGCTTCGGTCATCGTCGGCATCCAGTGAATAACAACGTTCTATTATCGACAATTCGGCGCGAGCGCGCCCGATACGCACTCCACGTTGCGGAGAGAATCGCGCTTCGACCGGCCTTTGACGGAATCGCAACGCGTCGATATCGCTTGTGCTCACCCGTCAAGCCAGCGCAACGGCCCCGCCGAACGCCCGCTCGTCGATCGCCGCGGCAAGCGTCGCGAACGCGGTCGCGATCTCGTCTTCCGGCACGCACGCATAGCCGAGCAGCAATCCCGATGCAGCGCGCGAGCGATCCGCGTAATACCCGGACAGCGGCCGCACGACGATGTTGCGCTCGAGCGCCGCCTGCGCGACCGCGCGATCGTCGACGCCATCGGGCAATTGCGTGACCAGATGCAGCCCCGCGTCGCTGCCGAGCGCGTGCAGCGTATCGCCGTAGCGACGCGCGACCGCGTCGAGCAGCACCTCGCGGCGTTGCCCGTACAGCGTGCGCATCTTGCGGATATGCGACACGAAATGCCCTTCCGCGATGAATTCGGCGAGCACCGCCTGCTGCAGCAACTGCCCTTCGCGATACAGCTCGGCGCTCGCGGTCGCGAAACTCTCCGCGAGCGGCTCCGGCGCGACCAGATAACCGACCCGCAGCCCCGGAAACAGCGTCTTGCCGAAACTGCCGACGTAGATCACCTGCCCGGCCGTGTCGAGGCCCTGCAGCGACGCGAGCGGCCGGCTCCCATAGCGGAATTCGCTGTCGTAGTCGTCCTCGATGATCCAGCAGCCGTGCTGGCGCGCGTATTCGAGCAGCATCCGCCGCCGCGCAAGGCTCATCACCATCCCGAGCGGATACTGGTGCGACGGCGTGACGAGCATCAGCTTCGGCGGCTCGGCCAGATCGGCCGCCGACGGCGCGATGCCTTCGTCGTCGACCGGAATCGGCCGCGTGGTCAGCCCCGACACGTTGAGCACGCTGCGCACGCCCCAGTAGCACGGATCTTCGGTCCAGATCGCGTCGCCCGGGTCGGTCAGCAGGCGCACCGCGAGGTCGATCGACTGGTGGATGCCGGTCGTGATCACGATCTGCTCGGGCATGCAGCGCACCGAGCGCGACGTGCGCAGGTAGTCGGCCAGCGCCTCGCGCAGCAGCGCGAGCCCGCCGCCGGGCGCGTAGGTCAGCAGGTCCGGACGCAGACGGCGCCAGTACTTGTTGTGCAGCCGCGTCCACACGCGCGCCGGAAAGCGCGACACATCGGGCACGCCCGGCATGAACGCGCCGCCCTGGCGCTTCGACACGCCGGCGCCTTCGACGAGCCGCGTGCCGCGCGCGGACAGCCGCCGCGCGGACGGCGTCGCGACGGCCGGGCCGGCCGCCGCGTCGGACGGCGCGCCGACGATCTCGTCCGGCGCGCTGTCGGCGACGAAGGTGCCGCGGCCCGTCGCCGAGTTCACATAGCCTTCAAGCGCAAGCTGTTCGTAAACCTGCGTGACCGTGTTGCGCGCGATCCCGAGCTCGGCGGCCAGCAGCCGCGACGACGGCACGCGCGTGCCGGCCGGCAGTTCGCGCGACAGGATCGCCTGTTGCAGCAGGCGATGCAGCTGCCGGTAGATCGGCTGTTCGCCGCCGCGCACGAGGCGCTGCGCCAGCCAGTCCGACAACACGCTTGCGCGCATGATTGGCTCCTGAATATTTATTGAAATGGCTCTGATTGCCAGAGCCAAATGTGATTATAGTCGCCTCCATGGGCTGCCCAGGCGCCCGATTTCCTACCCACCGGACAGAACATCAAGGAGATGACCGTGAAGAATGCCGACCTGCAGGCCCGCAAGAACGCCGCCACCCCGCGCGGCGTCGGCGTGATGTGCGATTTCTACGCAGCCCGCGCCGAGAACGCGGAGCTGTGGGACGTCGAAGGCCGCCGCTTCATCGATTTCGCCGCCGGCATCGCGGTGCTGAACACGGGCCACCGCCACCCGAAGATCGTCAAGGCGATCGCCGATCAGCTGAACCACTTCACGCACACCGCCTACCAGATCGTCCCGTACGCGTCGTACGTCGAGCTGGCCGAGAAGATCAACGAGCGCGCGCCGGGCGACTTCCCGAAGAAGACCGCGTTCTTCACGACCGGCGCCGAAGCCGTCGAGAACGCGATCAAGATCGCGCGTGCGGCCACCGGCCGTCCGGGCGTGATCGCGTTCTCGGGCGGCTTCCACGGCCGCACGATGATGGGCATGGCGCTGACCGGCAAGGTCGCGCCGTACAAGCTGAACTTCGGCCCGTTCCCGGGCGACGTGTTCCACGCGCCGTACCCGAACGCCGTGCACGGCGTGACGACGGCCGACTCGATCAAGGCGATCGAGATGCTGTTCAAGGCCGACATCGATCCGAAGCGCGTCGCCGCGATCATCTTCGAACCGGTCCAGGGCGAAGGCGGCTTCAACCCGGCGCCGGCCGAATTCGTGCGCGCGCTGCGCAAGATCTGTAACGAACACGGCATCCTGCTGATCGCCGACGAAGTGCAGACGGGCTTCGCGCGTACCGGCAAGCTGTTCGCGATGCAGCACTACGACGTGCTGGCCGACCTGATCACGATGGCGAAGAGCCTCGCGGGCGGCATGCCGCTGTCGGGCGTCGTCGGTCGTGCGGACGTGATGGACGCAGCGGCTCCCGGCGGCCTCGGCGGCACCTACGCGGGCAACCCGCTGGCCGTCGCATCGGCGCACGCGGTGCTCGAGATCATCGACGAAGAGAAGCTGTGCGAGCGCGCGACGCAGTTCGGCGACGTGCTGAAGGCGAAGCTGAACGCGCTGCAGGCCGACGTGCCGCAGATCGCCGACGTGCGCGGCCCGGGCGCGATGATCGCGGTCGAATTCCTGAAGCCGGGTTCGGGCGAGCCGGATGCCGAATTCACGAAGCGCGTGCAGACGCGTGCGCTCGAGCGCGGCCTGCTGCTGCTCGTGTGCGGCGTGTACTCGAACGTCGTGCGCTTCCTGTTCCCGCTGACGATCCCGCAAGCCGTGTTCGACGAAGCGCTCGTGATCCTCGAGGAAGTGCTGAAGGAAACGGTCGGCGTGCCGGCCTGAGTGCCCGTCCGCTTCCACTGAATGCGCCGCCGCCGTCGTGAAGACGGCGGCGGCCGTTTTCATCCGTCCTTTTCATAGCAGGCGATTCATATGAGCACTGTTCAGGAAACCCTGGCACTGAAAGATCCGTCGCTGTTCCGCCAGCAGGCGTACATCAACGGCGAATGGCAAGGCGCAACGAACGGCGAGTCGTTCGAGGTCCGCAACCCGGCGACCGGCGGCCTGCTCGGCACCGTGCCGGCGATGGGCACGGCCGAGACGCGTCACGCGATCGAAGCCGCGAACGCCGCCTGGCCCGCGTGGCGCAAGAAGACCGCGAAGGAGCGCGCGACGATCCTGCGCAAGTGGCACGACCTGATGATGGAAAACGCCGACGACCTCGCGCTGATCCTGACGACCGAGCAAGGCAAGTCGCTCGCCGAAGCGAAGGGCGAGATCGGCTATGCGGCGTCGTTCCTCGAGTGGTTCGCGGAAGAAGGCAAGCGCGTGTACGGCGACACGATCCCGACGCCGGCGAGCGACAAGCGCATCGTCGTGACGAAGGAAGCGATCGGCGTGTGCGCGGCGATCACACCGTGGAATTTCCCGGCGGCGATGATCACGCGCAAGGTCGGCCCGGCGCTCGCCGCAGGCTGCCCGATCGTCGTGAAGCCGGCCGAAGCGACGCCGTTCTCGGCGCTCGCGATGGCCGTGCTGGCCGAGCGCGCGGGCGTGCCGGCCGGCGTGTTCAGCGTCGTCACGGGCGACCCGAAGGCGATCGGCGGCGAACTGACGTCGAACCCGATCGTGCGCAAGCTGTCGTTCACCGGCTCGACGCCGGTCGGCCGCCTGCTGATGTCGCAATGCGCGGCGACGGTCAAGAAGGTGTCGCTGGAGCTCGGCGGCAACGCGCCGTTCATCGTGTTCGACGACGCCGATCTCGATGCGGCCGTGCAGGGCGCGATCGCGTCGAAGTACCGCAACAGCGGCCAGACGTGCGTGTGCACGAACCGCTTCTACGTGCACGAAGCCGTGTACGACCAGTTCGCGCAGAAGCTCGCGGCGGCCGTCGGCCAGTTGAAGGTCGGCCGCGGCACGGAGCCGGGCGTCACGCAGGGCCCGCTGATCAACGAAGCGGCCGTGCTGAAGGTCGAGGCGCACATCGAGGACGCGCTCGCGAAGGGTGCGACCGTCGTGACGGGCGGCAAGCGCCATGCGCTCGGCCACGGCTTCTTCGAGCCGACCGTGCTGACGGGCGTCACGCCGGCGATGAAGGTCGCGAAGGAAGAGACGTTCGGGCCGCTCGCGCCGCTGTTCAAGTTCGGCAGCGACGACGAGGTGATCCGCCTCGCGAACGACACCGAGTTCGGCTTGGCCGCGTACTTCTACAGCCGCGACATCGGCCGCGTGTGGAAGGTGGCCGAAGCGCTCGAATACGGGATGGTCGGCGTGAACACGGGCCTGATCTCGAACGAAGTCGCGCCGTTCGGCGGCGTCAAGCAGTCGGGCCTCGGCCGCGAAGGCTCGCACTACGGCATCGACGACTACGTCGTGATCAAGTACCTCTGCCTCGCCGTCTGACGGTTCGGGGCCTGCCGCCTCGGCGACAGGCCCTGGCCGCCCGGCCGGAACCGGGCGGCCCGACGCGGGCCGGTATCCCTCTCCGCCGTGCCCGCGTCACCTTCCCCTCCCGCGATCAGCGGAACACGTTCACCGCCTCGACCAACCGCGTCGCCTGCTGCTTCAGGCTTTCCGACGCCGCCGTGCTCTGCTCGACGAGCGCCGCGTTCTGCTGCGTGATGTTGTCCAGATGCACGACTGCCTGGTCGACCTGCGCGACGCCCGTGCTCTGCTCGGCCGTCGACGAGCTGATCTCCGCAATGAGGTCCGACACGCGCTTCACCTGCGTGACGATGTCCTCCATCGTCTTGCCCGCGCCATCGACGATCCGCGCGCCCGACTCGACCCGCTCGACGCTCGCGCCGATCAGCGTCTTGATCTCCTTCGCCGCGTTCGCGCTGCGCTGCGCGAGCGCGCGCACTTCGCCGGCCACCACCGCGAAGCCTCGCCCCTGATCGCCCGCGCGCGCCGCCTCGACGGCCGCGTTCAACGCGAGAATGTTGGTCTGGAACGCGATGCCGTCGATCACGCCGATGATGTCCGCGATCTTGCGCGAGCTGTCGGTGATGTCGTTCATCGTCGCGACGACTTCGTTCACCGCCTGCCCGCCGCGCCCGGCCGCCTCGCTCGCGGAAACGGACAACTGATTCGCCTGCAGCGCCGTCTCCGCATTGCTCGACACGGTGGCCGTCATCTCGGCCATCGACGCGGCCGTCTGCTGCACGCTCGTCGACGCCTGCTCGGTGCGCGCGCTCAGATCGTTGTTGCCTTGCGCGATCTCGTTGCTCGCGCGCTGCACGTTCAACACCTGTTCGCTGACGTCGTCGACGAGCCAGCGGAACATCAACCCGAGCTGGTTGATCGTGCGCAGCGTCATGCCGATCTCGTCGACCCGGTTCATCCGCACGCCGCTGCGGCTCTCGCCGGTCGCCACGCGCAACGCCTCGTCGCGCAGTTGCCCCAGCGGCCGCACGATCTGCGCATCGAGCCACAGCCCGGCTGCCGCCGTCACGCCGACCGCCGCACCGGCAAACGCCGCGAACGCGCCGCCGGTCAACCCGGCCGCCCAGCCGGCGCCGACGACAGCCGGCGCGAGGACGCACAGCGTCGACACTAGCCGGGCCCGCACCGACATCGTCTGGAACAGCGACGCGACGCGCATCGCGCCCGTGCGCACGATCAATCCCTTGTGGAACCGGCGGCTGCCGGCCTTGCCTTCGCGGAAATCGCGATACAGCGCCTCGGCGGCCGCGATCTCATCGCGTGTCGCCTTCGTGCGCACCGACATGTAGCCCTTCGGCTGCCCGTTGCGCATCACCGGAATCGCGTTCGCGCGCACCCAGTAGTGATCGCCGTTCTTGCGGCGGTTCTTCACGAGCGCGGTCCACGGCTCGCCGCCCTTGAGCGTCGCCCACATGTCGGCGAACGCTTCCTTCGGCATGTCCGGATGCCGTACCACGTTGTGCGGCTGGCCCTCGATCTCCTCGGGAGAAAAACCGCTGACCTGGATGAACGCCGCGTTCGCGTACGTGATGTGGCTGTCGACGTCGGTCGTCGACATCAGCGTCGCATCATCGGCAAATTCGAATTCGCGTTGCGTGACAGGCTGGTTGTTGCGCATGGTGTGGAGCTCCGGGTGACGGATCTTGCGTCCGTTCGTCGATTGATTCGAGACTCCACGCATGGCGATCGATTCGCCTGCGTGTGAGTCGACTCCTGCGCTTTCGGCAAATTCCGCCAAAACATGATGCCGTACTCGGGTAAATATGCATTAAAGATGCATGATCGTGTTTTTGCCGAATGATTTGTTTATGGATAAACCAGAATGCGTGGCCGGACAACGGCCTGACGGCCATTCGCCCGATCGTTCGACGTAATGCGTTCGGCCCGATTTAGCGCGTAACGATAAAGTCGTAAATACGAATATTTCGCGTTTGGCGTCATTCGATTGAATTCGCCAATCCGAACATGTATCGTGCGCGACATGCCGGATTCATTGATCGAATCCGCACGTCGCGCACGCTTGCAACCCTCACCTGAACACGTTCACCGCATCGACGAGCCGCGTCGCCTGCTGCTTCAGGCTTTCCGACGCCGCCGTGCTCTGCTCGACGAGCGCCGCGTTCTGCTGCGTGATGTTGTCCAGATGCACGACTGCCTGGTCGACCTGCGCGACGCCCGTGCTCTGCTCGGCCGTCGACGAGCTGATCTCCGCAATCAGGTCCGACACGCGCTTCACCTGCGTGACGATGTCCTCCATCGTCTTGCCCGCGCCGTCGACGATCCGCGCACCCGACTCGACGCGCTCGACGCTCGCGCCGATCAGCGTCTTGATTTCCTTCGCCGCGTTCGCGCTGCGCTGCGCGAGCGCGCGCACTTCGCCGGCCACCACCGCGAAACCGCGCCCCTGTTCGCCCGCACGTGCGGCCTCGACCGCCGCGTTCAGCGCGAGGATGTTGGTCTGGAACGCGATGCCGTCGATCACGCCGATGATGTCGGCGATCCTGCGCGAGCTGTCGGTGATCTCGCTCATCGTCGCGACGACCTCGCTCACCGCCTGCCCGCCGCGCTCGGCCGCGCCGCTCGCGGAAACGGACAGCTGATTCGCCTGCAGCGCCGTCTCCGCGTTGCTCGATACGGTCGCCGTCATCTCGGCCATCGACGCGGCCGTCTGCTGCACGCTCGACGCGGCCTGTTCGGTGCGCGCGCTCAGGTCGCTGTTGCCTTGCGCGATCTCGTTGCTCGCGCGCTGCACGTTGTGCACCTGCTCGCTGACGTCGTCGACGAGCCAGCGGAACATCAGCCCGAGCTGGTTGATCGTGCGCAGCGTCATGCCGATCTCGTCGACGCGGTTCATCCGTACGCCGCGCCGGCTCTCGCCGGTCGCGACGTTCAGCGCCTGCTCGTGCAGCCGCTTCAGCGGTTGCACGATCTGCGCGTCGAGCCACCAGCCTGCCGCGACCGCCACGCCGGCCGTCACGCCGGCAAACGCCGCGAGCCCGCCGCCGGTGAGCCCGCAGGCCCACCCCGCGCCGACGACGGCCGGCGCCAGCACGCACAGTGCCGCATGAACGCGCGCACGCACCGACATCGTCTGCGGCAGCGACGCGACTCGCAGCAGCCCGGTGCGGATCACGAGCCCCTTGTGGAACCGGCGCCGGCCGGCCTTGCCGTCGCGAAACGCGCGATACAGCGCGTCCGCGGCCGTGCTCTCGTCGTGCGGCGCCTTCGTGCGCACCGACATATAGCCCTGCGGCGCGCCGTTGCGCATCACCGGAATCGCGTTCGCGCGCACCCAGTAGTGGTCGCCGTTCTTGCGGCGGTTCTTCACGAGCGCGGTCCACGGCTCGCCGCGCCGCAGCGTCGCCCACATGTCGGCGAACGCCTCCTTCGGCATGTCCGGGTGACGGACCACGTTGTGCGGCTGGCCGACGAGCTCCTCGGTCGAGAAGCCGCTCACTTGCGCGAACGTCGTGTTGGCGTAGGTGATGATGCTGTCGGCATCGGTCGTCGACATCAGCGTGACGTCGTCGGGAAAATCGAATTCCTGTTGGGTAACGGGCTGGTTGTTGCGCATGCAAGGCTCCGAAAGGCGGATCTGTCGTCCGCGCCGCGCTGAAATCGCGCTCAGTAGCCGAAAAACGGTTGTTCGCTTTACGACACTCTCGTCCTTACTGTCGGCAATTCACCGGCAAACCTTAATTTCGATGCGAATAAAACGGGCAATCCGGCCATTACCATGATTCAGATCAAATAATCCGCCGATAATCCCCGCGCACGTTTATCTGTCGGTCACGAAGCGCCGAACGACATTGGCAATGCCGGCCGCTGTTGCGTGCAGCGAAACGATTGGCCTATCCTGCTCCATTCCACTGGAATTCGAATTCGATGAAAAAGGCATTGCATGAGCTGAATCGGCTGTCCTGGAATACCGCGACGGCCGCGCATGAGCGCCATCAACGCGATCAGGCCGCGTTTTTCCGGAATGGCGGCGCCACGCGGTTTCCGGGACAACGCGAACCGGACGGCTATCGGATGGCGCCGCCCGACCGCATGCCGCGCCTGCCGCCGACGGGTACGATCTCCGCGCACCGGAGGGCCGCATGACGCGCCGCACCGCCGCCGAACGCGACGCGCTGTCGGCCCGCCCGCTTGCGCGCGACGACGTACCGCTCGTATGGACCATCGACCGGCGCGAAATCATCGAACACCTGTACGTGCTGCGCGACGGCACGCTGCATCTCGTGCCCGAGTTCTACGACGTGGCCGGCTGGCCCGACGGCGAAGCCGATCACTACACGCCGATCCTGCTCGACTGCCACGACCGCGGCGGCTGGTTTCTCGGCAGGTTCGACGGCGCGCGGCTGGTCGCGGCGGCGGTCGTCGACAGCCGGCGGCTCGGCCCGCAACGCGACATGCTGCAGCTGAAGTTCCTGCACGTGAGCCACGACTGGCGCGGCTGCGGGCTCGGCGAACAGCTCTACCGCACGGCCCGCGCGCAGGCGCGTGCAATGGGCGCCGAGCGGCTGTACGTATCGGCCACGCCGTCGCAGCGCACGATCGACTTCTACCTGCGGCTCGGCTTCACGGTCAGCGCGTCGCCCGATCCCGAGCTTTACGCGCTCGAGCCCGACGACATTCATCTGGAAGGGCCGATGGCCTGACGGCTGGCACGCGGATGGCGGCGCGCGCTTCAAGCAACTGTCGCGGGCCGGTGGTTAACGACGAAGGGCGGCGCGAGATGTCTCGTGCCGCCCCTCGTAGGGGAAACAACGCAGCAGCAAAGCGGCGCGTATCCGGCCGCTTCACCGCATCACGCCGCTCACACGCGTTCGATCGCGATCGCGATGCCCTGGCCAACGCCGATGCACATCGTGCACAGCGCAAAGCGGCCGTTCGTACGATGCAACTGGTACATCGCGGTCGTCACGAGGCGCGCACCCGATGCGCCGAGCGGGTGGCCGAGCGCGATCGCGCCGCCGTTCGGGTTCACGCGCGGATCGTCGTCGGCGACGCCGAGCATGCGCAGCACCGCAAGACCTTGCGACGCAAATGCCTCGTTCAGCTCGATCACGTCGAACTGGTCGATCGTCATCCCGAGTCGGGCGAGCAGCTTCTGCGTGGCCGGCGCGGGGCCGATGCCCATCACGCGCGGCGCGACGCCGGCCGTCGCGATCCCCAGCACGCGGGCGCGCGGCGTCAGGCCGAAGCGCCTCGCGGTTGCCTCGTTCGCGAGCAGCAGCGCGGCGGCGCCGTCGTTCACGCCCGACGCGTTGCCGGCCGTGACCGAGCCGTCCGGGCGCACGACGCCCTTCAGCTTCGCGAGCGTCTCGAGCGACGTTTCGCGCGGATGCTCGTCGCGCGACACGACCAGCGGATCGCCCTTCTTCTGCGCAATCGTGACCGACACGATTTCTTCGGCGAGCGTGCCGTCCTGCTGCGCGCGTGCGGCCTTCTGCTGGCTGCGCAGCGCGAACAGGTCCTGATCCGCGCGGCTGACGTTGTAGTCGACCGCGACGTTCTCGGCGGTCTCCGGCATCGAATCGACGCCATGCAGCTGTTTCATCAGCGGATTGACGAAGCGCCAGCCGATCGTCGTGTCGTAGATGTCGGCCTGGCGCGCGAACGCGCTCGCGGCCTTGCCCATCACGAACGGCGCGCGCGTCATGCTCTCGACGCCACCCGCGACCATCAGCGCGGCTTCGCCCGACTTGATCGCGCGCGCGGCCACGCCGACCGCATCCATCCCCGACCCGCACAGGCGGTTGATCGTCGAACCCGGCACGCCTTCCGGCAAGCCCGCGAGCAGCGCCGACATGCGCGCGACGTTGCGATTATCCTCGCCGGCCTGGTTCGCGCAGCCGTAGATCACGTCGTCGATCGCCGTCCAGTCGACGTCGCGGTTGCGCTCGACGAGCGCCTTGAGCGGCACCGCGCCCAGATCGTCGGCGCGCACGCCGGATAGTGCACCGCCGTAACGCCCGATCGGCGTACGGATCGCATCACATAGAAAAGCTTCGGTCATCAGTGTCTCCGGTCCCACGGAAGGCTGGGAAATGAACAGGGCGCGCCCCTTGCATTGCCCGCCGGGATGCGCTTAAATGTTCTATATACGAACATAAGATCGTGTATCGAACGTTCAACGCATCATAGGGAGTGCGGGGACGACCTGTCAAGCGCGCGGTCCGCCGGGCGGTTGGCGTGTCAGGCCCCATGCGCTATCTTCTCGGCTGCACGACAAACCAACCGTTCATGACAACCGAAGACATCCAGAAACCCGGCGACTCCTATGTGCAGTCGTTCGCGCGCGGCCTCGCGGTGATCCGCGCGTTCGACGCGACGCGCCCGGAGCAGACGCTCACCGAGGTCGCGTCGGCCACCGGCCTCACGCGCGCGGGCGCACGCCGGATCCTGCTCACGCTGCAGACGCTCGGCTACGTCGAGGCCGACGGCCGGCTGTTCCGGCTCACGCCGAAGATCCTCGAGCTCGGCTTCGCGTATCTCACGTCGATGCCGTTCTGGAATCTCGCCGATCCGGTGATGGAGCAGCTGTCCGCACAGATCCACGAAAGCTGCTCGGCCGCGGTGCTCGATCGCACCGAGATCGTCTACGTGCTGCGCGTGCCGACCCGCAAGATCATGACGATCAACCTGTCGATCGGCAGCCGGCTGCCCGCGTACTGCACGTCGATGGGCCGCGTGCTGCTGTCCGCGCTCGACGACGCGGCGCTCGACGAAACGCTCGCGCAGAGCGGCATCCGCGCGCACACGCCGCGCACGATCACCGACCTCGGCGAGCTGAAGGCGGCGATCGCTCAGGCGCGCCAGCAGGGCTGGGCCGTGGTCGACCAGGAACTCGAAGTGGGGCTGATGTCGCTGTCCGCGCCGATCCGCAACCGGCGCGGGCAGATCATCGCCGCGATGAACATCAGCGGCAACGCGCAGCGGCATACCGCGAAGCAGATGGTGAAGGAGTTTCTCGGGCCGCTGCAGCAGGCCGCGCAGACGGTGTCGGAACTGGTCGCGCGGCGCGGGTGAGCGGTTACTTCGCTCGCGGGACCGGCACGACGGTCATTCGCGGATCGCGCGGATAAAAAGACGGGCGGCATGGGCCGCCCGCTCAACTCTCTGACTCTGCTTGCAACGTCCTTCTCACGGAACACGGAGCGCGCTCCGCATCAACCAATTTAGGGATGCGGCCACGCCCGGTCAATTTGACGAGAACGAAATTGCGGGGCGCCACTCGGACACGCGCCCGTCCCGCCGCTCACGCGCCCAGCAGCATCCCCTTGCGCACCGGCACCGTGCCCGTCACGCGGCCGAGCGGCGCGCCGGCCGTCACGAAGCGGATCGCGCGGCGCATGTAGAACACGCCGTCGGTCGCGCTCGAGATCGTCGTGACCGCATCCGTCAGCGGATCGACGATGTCGAACAGCGGATCGCCCGCACGGATCGTCGCGCCGATCGCCGCACGGTGCACGAGGATCCCGCTCACCGGCGCGTAGAACTGCTCGCTGCCCGCGAGCGGCGTGGCCGGCGCGGCCAGCGGCGGCAGCGGCGCGGGTTCGCCGCGCACCGCGCCGCGCCACACCAGATAGTCGACGAGCGCGTCGGCGTCGCGTTGCGCGTATTCGTACGTCACGTCGCGCTGGCCGCGGCACTCGACCGTCACGGCCACGGTGCCGGCCGCCATCGGCGTGCCGTTCGGCAAATGCGCGCTCAACCGCGACCACAGCAGGTGATGCGCATCGTCGAACGCGTGCCCGCCCGAGTCCTCGGCGAGCAGCGACACCTGTGCACCGAGATAACGCGCGAGCGGCTCGACGTCCGGCCACGCGCTATCGCTCGTGTACACGTGCATCACCGCTTCAAGCGAGCAATGCAGGTCGATCACGACGTCGGCGTCGTGCGACAGCTTCAGCAGCGCAAGCTGCAGCGCATCGAATTCGGTGCGCGGCGCGATTTCCGCGAGCGCCGCCCCGACGCATTCGCGCACGATCGCGCGATTGTGCGCGCCGTCGTCGCCGAGCCGGTCACGCGCGCTCGCGGCGATCTCCGCGAGCGGCAGGAAGCCGCGATTGAAGTTGCGGCCGCTCGCGAGGTCGAAACGGCCGATGAACTGCCCGAGCAGATGATGATTGAGGCCGATCGGGTTCGATACCGGCACGAGCACGATTTCGGCCGCGAGCCGGCCTTCGGCGTCGAGCTGCGCGAGGCGCTGCTTGAGCACGAACGCCGCGAGCATCGCGGGCGTCTCGTCCGCGTGCAGCGCGGCCTGCAGATAGATCTTGCGGCCGCTGTCGGCGGGCCCGAAATGAAAGCTCGTCAGCGTGCGCTGCGTGCCGATCGACGGCGACAGGAGCGGCGTAGTGCGAATCTGCATCGATGGTCTCGAACGAAATGAAAACGAAGAAGCGGGTGACACGTCGAGGTCGCCCGGCGTTCAGTCGCCGTACGGGTTGAAATCGAAATACTGCTTCGCGATCCGCTCGTACGTACCGTCCTTCAGCATCGACGCGATCGCGCCGTCGATCGACGCCTTCAGCGCGGTATCCGACTGCCGCATGCCGATGCCGACACCGCGATCGCCCATGTCGAGCGGCGCGCCGACGAACGCGAAACCCTTGCCGCGCGGCTGGCGCAGGAACCCGTAATCGGCTTCCACGGTGCCGAGCAGCGCCGCGTCGAGGCGGCCGTTGACGAGATCGGCGAACACGTCGTCCTGGCTCTTGTACGGCATCACGCCGACGCCGGCCGGCGCCCAGTGCGCGAGCGCCCACGATTCGAACTGCGTGCCCGACTGCACGCCGACGCGCTTGCCGGCCAGCGACGCCGCCGCGCCGTCGAGCCCGCTGCCGGGCCGCGCGACGAGCCGCGACTTGAAACGGAACAGCTTCGACGAGAACAGGATCTGCTTCTCGCGCTTCGCGGTGATCGCCATCGACGACAGGATCGCGTCGATCTTGCGCGCCTGCAGCGCGGGAATCATCCCGGAGAATTCGAGCTCGACCCACTGGCAGCGCAACTGCGCGCGGCGGCAGATTTCGTTGCCGAGATCGACGTCGAAGCCCTTCAGGCTGCCGTCGGGCGCTTTCGCATCCATCGGCGGATAGGTCGGATCGATGCCGAGCCGCACCATGTGCGCGTCGAGCGCGTACGCGGACGTGGCGGCCAGGCCAAGGCACAGGGAAACGAGCGGGACGAGGAAACGTTTCATGGTCGACGATGGGCAGGAAGTGAGGCAAACGGCATGAGCCGGACTGCCTGCGATCGTAGAAGCGCGGGGCCCACGCCGGAACCATCGGCTGACTTATCATGATCGGTATTTCCGATCACCGGCTTCGCTGCTTCCCATGGCGTTCACGCTGTCCCAGCTCCGCATCTTCCAGGCCGTCGTCGAGCACGGCAGCCTGCGCGCGGCCGCCCGCGCGCTCGACCTCGCGCAAAGCGGCGTCACGCAGCAACTGCAGGGCCTCGAGGCGACGCTCGGCGCGACGCTGTTCACGCGGACCAATCGCGGGATCGTGCCGACGGCCGTCGGCCAGCGGCTGCTCGCGCGCTCCGGTTCGATCCTCGGCGAATGCGAGCAGGTCGAGCGGGAAATCCGTCAGTTGAGCGGCGCCTACGAAGGCACCGTCACGCTCGGCCTCGTGACCGAGCCGCTGATCGACGCGTTCGCGCCCGTGCTGACCGCGTTCCGCGCGCGCTTCGACAAGGTGGACGTGCACCTGCGCACCGGCACGTCGCGGATGATGATCGGCTGGCTGCGCGAAAGCGCGGTCGATTTCGCGATCGCGCTGGTCGCGAAGCAGACCGACACGACCGATCTCGCGGTCACGCCGCTGCGCACGTCGGCGCCGGTGGTCGTGTGCCGCAACGGGCACCCGGCGATGCACGCGCAATCGCTCGCCGAGCTGGCCGACTATGGATGGGTGTCGACGCGCTCGCCGAACCTGAGCGCCGATCCGGTCGTCAACCGGCTGCTCGCGTACTTCGACGCGCACGGCCAGCCGCCGCCGAGGATTCTCGCGACCGTCGAAGGGATGTTCGAGACGCTGCAGATCGTCACGCAGACCGATTCCCTCGCGCTCGAAACCGAGGCGATCACGCGGCACGGGCCGTTCGCCGGCGCGCTTGCGAAAGTACCCGTATGCGAACGGGCCGACGCGCAGGACGTCTGCCTGCTGCAACGCGCGGCCGTGCCGCTGACGCCGGCCGCGCAGGAACTTGCGACGATGCTCGCGTCGTATCTGAGGGTGGTGCGCGGGCGGTAAGCACACACGGCCGCGTCGCCGCCCGCGCCGTGAGTCGCGCGCCTCGCGGGTCAGTCCAGCGATTCCCGCGCCGTCTCGCGCAGCATCGCGACCGCGATCAGCGACAGCACCACGCACGCGGCCACGTAGCCGGCCGGCGCGAGCTTGCTGCCGGTCGTCTTCACGAGCCAGGTCGCGATCAGCTGCGCGGTGCCGCCGAAGATCGTCACCGCGAGCGCATACGCGATCGAGATGCCCGTCGCGCGCACGTGGCGCGGCAGCGACTCGCACATCAACGCCATTTCCGATGCCGAGCCGAGCGAATAGAACAGCAGCATCAGCGCGGTCAGCGGCAGGATCACCGACAGCGTCGGATGATGGTTCATCAGCCAGAACGCCGGGAACAGCAGCGCGACCAGCACGCCGCGGCCGACGAAGATCGGCAGGCGGCGGCTCCCGAGTTTGTCCGACAGCCAGCCGAACAGCGGGCACGTGACCAGCATCACGCAGCCCGACGCGACGCCGACGAACATCGACAGCTTCATCGGCAGGCCGAGCGTATGGATCGCGTAGGTCGGCATGTAGAACGTCAGGATGTAGGTCGACACCGTGCCGCCCATCACCGTGAGCATCAGCAGCACCACCGTGCGCGTGTGCTTCGAGAACAGCTCGTGCAGCACGCCGCGCTCGATCCCGTGATGGCGGTCGCCGGGCGCGTCGTCCGCGAGCCGGCGACGCAGAACCATTCCGACCGGCGCGATCAGCACGCCGACGAGGAACGGCAGCCGCCAGCCCCAGCCTTCGAGCGCGTCCTTCGTCATCGTGTTCGACAGCAGCGCCGCGAAGCCCGAGCCCATCAGCGCGGCGCCGCCCTGCGTCGCGAGCTGCCAGCTCGCGCGGAATCCGCGGCGCGACGTGCCGCCCTGTTCGAGCAGCGTCGACGTCGCCGCGCCGAATTCGCCGCCCTGCGAGAAGCCCTGCAGCAACCGCGCGAACACGACGAGCAACGGCGCGGCCACGCCGACCTGCGCATAGGTCGGCGCGATCGCGATCAGGCCGGTGCCGAGCGCCATCAGCATGATCGTCAGGTTCAGCGCGGCCTTGCGCCCCTTGCGGTCCGCGTACACGCCGAGCACGACGCTGCCGAGCGGCCGCGTGAAGAAGCCGGCGGCGAACGTCGCGACCGACAGCAGCAGCGACGTGGTCGGGTCGCTCGACGGGAAGAACAGCTTGCCGATCAGCACCGCGAAGAAGCCGTACACGGTGAAATCGAAGAATTCCAGCCAGTTGCCGATCACGGCCGCTGCGATCGCGCCGCGCTTCGTGACGGCAGGCGTGTCGGCTTCGGCCACGCCCGCCGACGCCGGGTGCAGCGCGAGATGGTCTTTCTGCATCGCTATCCTCTCCTGTCAATGCGGCCGGAAGCGCCGACCGCGCGCCGCCGCCGCGATCACTGCCCGAGGTAACGCTCGACGAGGCGCGTCCAGAACGCCGCGCCGATCGGCAGGTTGCGATCGTTGAAGTCGTATTTCGGGTTGTGCACCATGCAGCCGTCCTCGCCTTCGCCGTTGCCGAGCCGCACGAACGAGCCCGGCCGCTGCTGCAGCATGAACGCGAAATCCTCGCTGCCCATCAGCAGGTCGGTCTGCTCGACCACGTGCGCATCGCCGACGAGTTCGCGCGCGACCTGCGCGGCGAAATCCGTTTCGGCATCCGTATTGACGACGACCGGATAACCTTCGATGTACTCGACGTTCGCGCTCGCGCCGTAGCTCGCGGCCTGCGTTTGCGCCAGCTCGGTGATGCGACGCTTGAGCAGCGCGCGGACTTCGGGGCTGAACGAACGCACGCTGAGTTCGAGGCGCGCGCCGTTCGGGATCACGTTGTTCGCGGTGCCGGCGTGCATCGAGCCGACCGTGACGACCGCCGGCTGCGACGGGTCGACGTTGCGCGCGACGATCGTCTGCAGCGCCATCACGATGCTCGCGGCGACGACGACCGGATCGACCGTCAGGTGCGGCCGCGCCGCGTGGCCGCCGACGCCTTCGATCGTGATGATCGCCTTGTCGCCCGCCGACATGAACGGGCCGCGCCGCGTGAGGAACACACCGGGCGCCGCGCCCGGATGGTTGTGCATGCCGAACACCGCATCGCACGGGAAGCGCTCGAACAGGCCGTCGTCGATCATCTTCTTCGCGCCGCTGTCGACGCCGTGCTCTTCCGCCGGCTGGAAATACAGGTGCACGGTGCCCGAGAAGTGACGCGTTTTCGCGAGATGCTGTGCGGCGCCGAGCAGCATCGTCGTGTGGCCGTCATGGCCGCATGCGTGCATCTTGCCGTGCGTGCCGCTCGCATACGGCAGGCCGGTTGCCTCGACGATCGGCAGCGCATCCATGTCCGCACGAATGCCGATGCTGCGCGCGCCGTCGCCCACCCGCAGCGTGCCGACCACGCCCGTCTTGCCGACCCCGCGCGTCACCTGCCAGCCCCATTGCTCGAGCTTGTCGGCGACGAGCGCGGCCGTGTCGTGCTCTTCGTACGCGAGTTCGGGGTGGTGATGGATGTGGTGACGGATCTCGCGAAGCCCGCCGGCGGCGGGCATCAGATCCTCGACTTCGGTGAATCGGGTATCGGTGGTCATCAAGGGGCTCCTGCGTTTATCTGCGCACGCCGGTGGCGCGTGCGGGAAAGCGAGCCACTATATCCAGCCGATATCGGTTCAATAAGATGCGGAATTTTTCACCGCGATAAGGGTTTTTAATCAGGGTTAATACGGATGCGTCGGGTAACCCCCTTCGTCAGGAACCTCGGCCCAACGCGCAAGCGCTCATCCCTGACCTGTTCCATCGTGGAATGACACATCGGAGTCCTACGCCAATTTTCAATAAAAAATAGACGTCGTATCCTCCACGCTGTCGTGAACGTCCTTAAGCGAAAACAATAACTGTCATTCGCCGATCGACTGGGTGGCATACCGCGCGCATCACTGAAAAGCGGCCATATCCCGGCCGCTAGTTGAGGGGACGCATCTCTCACACCATTTTCGAAGATGCATGGCATGAACGACTTCAGTCCCTGGGAACAGATGATCGCGGAGCTTGCGTCCATGCTCGACGGTGGAACACGTGTGCCGGAGCAGGGGCGCGGCAATGTGATCGGAGCGCGAGAGCCGAACGAAACCGGCGTCCGGGCGAACGGTATTGACGAAGTCGCCAGGGCCATCGTCGCCGTCGAGCGTCTGAATGGGTCGACGGTCCTCGTGTCGTGGAGCGACTCGACACGCTGTCGCTATGACGAGCAGCGCTGGGTCAACGCGAAATCACGGCGCAAGGGGCGCTGTGCATTGAGTGGCGAACTCGTGCAAGTTGGCGACGATGTCTACAAGCCGCAGTGGCGTGGCTCGAAACGGCCGGGGAATAGCGCCGAGATGATCCTCGCGTCTGCAATGGATTGCGTGATCCGCGGCTGCAGTTCAAGACTACTGCTTGATTGCGCTCAACTGCCGATCGAAGTCCGCGGGATCGAAGTAGTCTCGCCAAACCGTGATTCGATCATCGACGATGGTGAGTGTGCCCATCACAGGAAGCCTGATTTTTCCGCCTGATGCGTGTTGAAAGACGTCGATCCGCTCATTGAGAACGACGTTTCCCGCTGCGGCGATATGGGTCACCGTCCAGTCGGCCTTGAACGTCGTACCGATCCCGAAGTCGCCGTGGAATTTGCGGACATTGTCCCGTCCAACGATGTCGGGGAACGGAACGTTATCGTAGAGGACATCATCGGAGAGCATCGACAGTGCGTCGTCGATGCGGTTCTCCGTCCAAAGCGAAAAGAAGCGAAGCGCCACAGTCAAAACATCGGTAGTCATCTCGGCTCCACGGACTAGGGGGTGGAAAGCAGGCGCGGTACATGGCGCACAGGCAGGGTCTCCATGTACCGCCGGTCTTAGCCTTGAACGAATGCCAGCAATTCTGGGTTCAAGACACCTGCGTTGACGGTCAACATCCCATGAGAGAAGCCCGGGAACGTCTTCAGCGTGCCGTTCTTCAACAGCTTGATTGTCTTGAGCGCCGCGTCTCTGTACGGGACGATCTGGTCGTCTTCGCCGTGAAGCACCAGCGTCGGCACGTCGATCAACTGGAGATCTTCGGTCTGGTCCGTTTCCGAAAACGCCTCGATACCGTCGTAGTGGGCTTTCGCGCTACCCATCATTCCCTGGCGCCACCAGTTCTGGATCACGCCCGGATAAACGGTCGCGTCCGGACGGTTGAACCCGTAGAACGGACCCGCGGGCACGTCTACGAAGAACTGCCCGCGATTTTCGGCGAGCCCCTTGCGTAGCCCGTCGAAAACATCCTGCGGCAGGCCTTCGGGATTCGATGGCGTCTTCAGCATCAGCGGCGTCACGGCGCTCACAAGAATTGCCTTGGCGACTCGCCCCGCCGGCCCGCCGTGTCTTGCAACATAGCGCGCGACTTCGCCGCCACCGGTGGAATGGCCGATATGCACGGCATTCCTGAGGTCCAGCGTCTCGACGAGCGCAAACACGTCCGCTGCGTAATGATCCATGTCGTGACCTTCGGCTACCTGCGACGAGCGCCCGTGTCCGCGCCGGTCGTGGGCAACGACGCGATACCCGTTCGACAGGAAGAAGAGCATCTGGGCATCCCAGTCATCCGCGGAGAGTGGCCAACCGTGATGGAACACGATCGGCTGAGCATCCGTGGGCCCCCAGTCCTTGTAGAAAATGTCGACGCCGTCTCGCGTGGTAATGAATGACATGATCGTTTTCCTTTCGTACGGTTGCAGGGAAGTAACGGTTGCTGCGGAAGTCGTCGTGGCAAGCGCGATCTCGGGTGGTTGTCGCCCGAATGCGGCCGGCAGGCGAAAGGGACGTACACGGGTGCCGCCCGATCGCGAGTCCGCTTCAGGAAGGCAGAGTTACGTCGACGCCGCGAACGGGTAATCGATGTAGCCCTCCGCGTCTTGCGTGAACCACGTTGCCGGGTCGTCCGACGCGAGCGGAATCGCTTCGGCCAGACGCCGGGGGAAATCCGGATTGGAGATGAACGAGCGCCCGAACGTAACGGCGTCGCCAACGCCCGCATCGAGTTCCGCCTGAGCGCGAATGGCGTCGAAATCCGAGTTGAGCACCAGCGGTCCTTTGAAAGCCGGTCGAATTTTCGCAGCGAGCGGATCGAGGTAGCCGACGCCGAAACTGCCGTTCAGCGGAGGCTCACGCAGTTCCAGGAATCCGATCCCTACCGCGGATAGCGCCTCGGCGGCCGCGACAAACAACGGCAAGGGATCGCTGTCACGCACGCCCTGGGTTTCGCCGTTGGGAGACAGACGAACGCTGGTACGGCCGGGACCCGCTACATCCGCGACAGCCCGGGTTGCCTCGATGAGAAGCCTGAGCCGATTCGAGATCGATCCGCCATACGCGTCGCTGCGGAAGTTGGCACTGTCTCGCAGGAATTGATCGATCAGATAACCGTTCGACGCATGCAGCTGTACGCCGTCGAAGCCGGCCTGCAGCGCATTCCGCGCTGCGGCGGCGAACTGCTCGACAACCGCGGGAATTTCGTTTGTCTTGAGTGCGCGTGCCTGCGTGTAGGGCTGCTTGCCCGAGTAGGTGTGAGCATGGCCGGGCGCCGTAGTCTCAGACGAGGAGACCGGCGGTGCGCCATCCAGAAAGCTCGGATGCACGACTCGCCCCATATGCCAAAGCTGAGCGATGATGCGACCACCCGCTTCGTGCACGGCATCGGTCACCGTGCGCCAGCCGGCAATTTGCGCAGTTGTCCACAGCCCGGTGGCGTAAGGCCATCCCAGGCCCTGCCGGGAGATGCCGATCGCCTCCGAGATGATGAGCCCCGCGGACGCACGCTGACTGTAATAGTCCGCCATCATCGCGGTCGGTACGTGTTCGCGCGTTCCCCGCGCACGCGTCATCGGCGCCATGAAGATACGGTTGGGCGCTTCAATCGCACCGAGTCGCAACGGATCGAAGAGCGTAGGCACCCGAACCTCCTTCTCGTTTTTGCCAACGTGGAAATGCCGGCAACTCTTTATCCGACTCAGACAAGGCGCGCGCCGCCGTCGACATGAATCGTCTCGCCGTTCATGGATCCATTGCTCATGAGGAACACCACGGCAGCGCCCACTTCTTCGGCGGTTCCCAAACGGTGCAGCGGCAATTTGTCCTTCAATGCGTTGACGTACGCGTCACGCCCTTCGCCGAGCGTGCGAGCCAGCAACGGTGTATCGGTGGTGCCGGGCGAAACGGTGTTGACACGGCGAGGCGCAAGTTCGAGAACCAGCCCCCTGGCCAGCGCCTCCATCGCGGCCGACGCGGACGCAAGAATGGCTGTGCCATAGGCGTTGGGTCGATCGGCCAACACGCCGGAAATGAACGTGACGGAGGCATCGGCCGCCAGACGGTCACCCAATGCGCGCAAGGTATGGACGGCTGCCCAAACGCGCTCGTCGAACGCCCGCCGTAGATAGTCGACGTCCGCCTCGAGTACCTTGCCTGCCACGAAGGTTCCCGCGAGGAGAACGAGATGGTCGACGTGAGCGATGTCCGCCAATGCCGCGACGATGGTCTCCGGCTTGGTCACGTCGGCGCTCCGCCAACCCGCGAATCCATTCTCGATCGCGACCTGTTCGGCGCCCTCCGGGTTGAACCCGACAACCGTGACGCTTGCACCGGCGGCCTTGGCCTGTTTGGCCGCGGAAAGGCCGATTCCGGACGTTCCGCCGAAGATGAGGACGGACTTGCTCTCGAGTGAATGCGAATCGAAATCGGAGTTCATGAAGTGGGCCCTGTCAGCCGGCGCAACTCAAGACGGCGCCGTGCAGTGCACTCTATACTTGGCAGCGGACATTGATAATCAGCGCCGCATTCGCTTCTATATTTCCGCCATGGAACAAATCAGCCTGGACCGCCTCACCGGTCTCATCGCATTTAGCCGCGCGGCATCGTTAGGAAGCTATTCCGCTGCGGCGCGCGCGCTTGGCGTAACGCCTTCCGCTGTGAGCAAAAGTATCCAGCGCCTGGAGCGTCACTTCGAGATCAAACTGTTCAACCGCACGACACGGTCATTGACGCTGACTCAGGAGGGGCGCGACTTGCATGAACGCACGCTGCGCCTGCTGTCGGAAATGGAGGCGATCGAACAGGCTGCTGCCTCGGCGCGATCCGAGCCTGCGGGCATCCTGAAAGTGACCGCGCCGCTCCCCATCGGGGTTCATCTCATCGCGCCCGCCCTACCCGCGTTTCGCGAGCGCTTTCCAAAGCTGTCGATCGACCTGCGCCTCGGTGATCATTTCGTCGACCTTGTCGGTGAAGGCATCGATGTGGCTGTTCGCGTGGGTGATCTCGCGGGCTCTCGTCTGGTCTCGCGAGCGCTTTCCCCTCACTACATCGGCGCCTACGCATCTCCGGACTACCTCGCCAACCGCGGTGTTCCCAGACATCCCGACGACCTCGTGGATCACGATTGCGTGAACTTTCGTTTTCAAAGTTCGGGACAAGTGCTTCGCTGGACTTTTGCCACGGGTGAAGGGTCGCTCAGCCTCACGCCGGATGCGGGTATCGTTGTCGATACCAGCGACGCGGTGGCTGCTGTCATCGCGGCTGGTGGTGGCGTGGGAATTTCACCGACGTATGTCGCTGCATCGTACGTTCGGCGCGGGGAGCTTGTGCCGATCCTCACCGAGTTCGTCGAACCACGCTCCACTATCACCGCGCTTTGGCCCGAGAGCCGCCGGAGTAGCCCGGCCGTCAAAGTATTCCTGGCATACCTGAAGAAGGTCTTTGCTTCGTATGCGGCACGCCATTGACGACGTACCCGCTGTCGGGTCGCGCCGATGCCCGCCCACCGCATTGGGCTATGCAAATCCGTACAACTTCGCAGGGTTGGTGACGAATATCAATTGCTGCCAGTCCGGACGCCCGATCCAGCCGGCGATCACGTCCAGCATGCTTGCGTCGTCCGGCTTGTCCGGCTTCTGCGTCGGGTGCGGCCAGTCGGTACCCCACAGCATGCGTTCCGGCGCCATGTCGATCAGTGCCTTCGCGACCGGCGCGACGTCGTCGTAGGCGGGCGCCCCCGTCTTGCTGTCGACGTACGGCCCCGACAACGTGATCCACGTATGACCCTTTTCGACGAGGCGTTGCGCGGCGCGAAACGCGGCCGATGACAGCCCGTCCGGCTGCGGCACATGCGCGATATGGTCGATGACGAGCGGACAAGGCAACGCTGCAAGATGCGGCTCCAGCTCCGGCAGCCGCGCGCCCTGCACCACCAACTCGATGTGCCATCCGAGCTTCGCAATGCGCTCGGCGAGCGGCGCGAGCATGTCGAGCGTCGTCGCGCCCGGATAGCTGAGGTTGAACCGGATCGCACGGATGCCGCCGCGATCGAGCGCCCGAAGTTCGTCGTCGCTCACGGTGCCGTCGACGACAGCGACACCGCGTGCGTCGGCGCCGAACTGCGCGATCGCCGCCAGCGTGCAGCGAT
The DNA here is from genome assembly GCF_017815045.1 of Burkholderia sp. CpTa8-5. Lineage (NCBI taxonomy): Bacteria > Pseudomonadati > Pseudomonadota > Betaproteobacteria > Burkholderiales > Burkholderiaceae > Burkholderia > Burkholderia sp. CpTa8-5. The sequence continues at coordinate 316,183 of NZ_JAGIQD010000004.1, read as the reverse complement.
TGTCCGTCCCGTACGTCGACGGCGTCACGACCACGTTGCGCTTCACGCCGATACGCGCCTGCACGCTTCGGTATTGCGCGACGGTCGCATTCGGGGGCCGCAGCGTCGTACCCGGCGCGACCGGAAACCGGTCGTCGTAGATGTGCATGTGACAGTCGATCGCCCCTTCGGGCAACCGGAACGCCGGCCGCTCGTTGCCGCTCGACCACGTTTCGTCGGCAGCGGCCGGCCTCGGCAATGCAGCCGAAGCCAGCGTCGCGCCGGCGATCCGGAGAAACCCGCGTCTCGCGATGCGCGCCATGATCAGATGGTCCCCGTCTTGCCGACCAGCTTGCCGGCCGCATGATTGCGCGTGAGCAGCAGCAACGTCGCGACGCTCACGAGCGTGAGGATCGCGAGCGGCATCAACGCGAGCGCGTAGCTGCCCGTCGCCGCCTTCACCCACCCGTACACGTTCACCATCAGCCCGCCGCCGAGCAGATTCGCGATCGCGTTGACCGTCGCGAGCCCGGCCGCCACGGTGCTGTTGGACAGCATGTCGGTCGCGAGCGCCCAGAACGGGCCCTTGAACGAATACGCGCCGACCAGCACCGCGCACAGCATGCAGACCGTCGGCAGCAGCGATCCGCTCAGCGACGTCGCGAACAGGCCCACGCCGATCAGCAGCATCGGCACGACCGTGTGCCAGCGGCGTTCGCCGACGCGATCCGAGCGCCGTCCCCAGTAGACCATCAGGACCGAGGCCACGGCGTACGGCACCGAGTTCAGCAGGCCGGTTTCCATGACGGTCAGGCCGAACGACTTCAGCAACTGCGGCTGCCACACGGACAGCGTGCTGCCTGCCGCGGAAGCGCACGTGTCGACGAGCGCGAGGCACAGCACGTAGCGGTTGCGGAACAGCTGCGCGAGCGGCAGCGACGGCACCTTCTTGCGCGTCTTGTGGCCGGCGGCCAGCGCGGTCGTGAGCCATGCGCGCTCGTCGTCGTCGAGCCACCTCGCGTCGTCCGGCTTGTTCGTCAGCACGAACAGGCACGCGATGCCGAGCAGCACGGTCGGAATGCCTTCGAGGATGAACAGCCAGTGCCATCCGCGCAGGCCCCAGACGCCGTCCATCTGCAGCAGCAGCGCGGAGATCGGCGAGCCGATGAAGCTCGCGGCCGGAATCGCGACCATGAACGTCGCGACGATCCGCGCACGATACTGCGTGGGAATCCAGTACGACAGATAAAGCAGCACGCCGGGGAAGAAGCCGGCCTCGGCCGCGCCCAGCAGGAAACGCAGCACGTAGAACGTCGTCGCGTTGTGCACGAGCGCGGTCGCCGCCGACACGATGCCCCACGTGATCATGATTCGCGCGATCCAGATCCGCGCGCCGTATTTCTGCAGCGCGAGATTGCTCGGTACTTCGCAAAAGAAGTACGAAATGAAGAACAGGCTACTGCCGAAACCGAAGACCTGCGCCGACATCCCGAGGTCGTGGTTCATCTGCAGCGACGCCATCCCCACGTTACCGCGGTCGATGAAGGCAAGTAGGTAGCAGATCATCAAAAAGGGAATGAGTCGCCAGACGACCTTTCGTATGGTCCGGCGCTCGATCGCGGACGCGTCCATGAAACCGGTTTGCATGTTGTCTCCGTTTATTGTGCGCCTGAGCGCGTTCCTGTGAACCGTTGCCACGCGATGATCGCCACGACGCCGCACGCGAGCACGGCGGCCATGGCGGCGAAGGTGTGTCGCACGCCGAGCGCCTCGGATGCGCTGCCGACGAGCAGATAACCGAACGGCATCGTGCCGTTGTAGGCCATGCCGTACATCCCGACGAGCCCGCCGCGCACGTGCTCCGGACACTGGCGCTGAATGGTCGCGTTCGTCGACGTGGCCGCGAACGTGAGGCTGAAGCCGAGTGCATAGAACGCGGGAATCGATCCCGCCGCATCGGTCGTCGCGGCCAGCACGGCCAGCGCGCCGACGGCCGTCCACGGCGCATACGCGATGAGCCGACGCGACGCGCGCGGCCCGAACGCCGACGACAGCAGCACCGCCGCGCTCAACGAGCCGGCGCCGGCGCACGCGAAGAACACGCCGGTAAAGCGCGCCGCGTCGTGAAAGCCCTGGTCCGCGAGCAGCGGCACGAGCGTCTGGTAGCTGCCGGCGAACAGGCCGATGCACGCGAGAATCGGCAGATAGCGGGCCGAGAACGCATCGGACAGCACATAGCCGACCGCGTCGCGCAGGCCGCTCTCCGCGCGCGACGGGCGGTCCGCCGACGCGGTCCGGATCGAGCGCACGCACGTCGCCATGAAGCACAGCGCGAGCGCATAGATCGCAAACGACGCCCTGGGGCCCACCGTCGGATAGACGAATCCGGCGATGGTCGGGCCGACCATGCGCCCGACGTTGTAGACCATCGTGTTCATCGCGACCGCGTTGGACGTGTGCGTCGCATCCTGCAGGCTCGTCAGCAGCAATACCTGCCGCGCGGGCGTTTCCACCGCGCTCGACACACCGATCGCGAGCGCATGCGCGAGGATCAGCTTCACGCCGAGCAGGCCGAGCAGCGACCACGTGAAAAGGCTGCCCGTCAGCAGCAGCGACGTCGTCAACACGCCTAGCGTCACGCGGCGCGCGTTGGCCGAGCTGATGCGCGAACCCGCCACCGGCGCGACGATCAACTGCGGCCCGTACAGCAGAAAGTTGAGCAGCGCGAGGATCGCTCCCGAGCCGGACAGGTGATAGATCAGCAGATTGAGCGTGACGTTCTGCGTCCAACTGCCGAGCACCGACGCTACCTGCCCGCTCAGGTAGCGCCGCAGCGACGCCTCCGACAGCGCGGGAAACAGCCTGTTCACCCACCCGGCTTGCGTTGCCACGTTCATGACAGCGCCTTTCCGCGCGTTTCGGGCGCGAACAGCACGACTGCCGCCGCGGCGATGAACGCGACGATCGTCGTCGCGAGTCCGAGCACGAAGCCGCCCGACGTCGACGCCAGCGAACCGATGACCAACGGCGCGATGAAACCGCCGAGCCGGCCGCCGTTGTACGCGAGACCCATGAAGAACCCGCGCGATGCCGTGTTGCCGATGATCTCCGCGAGGAACGGGCCGGCACCCGCGAAGATGCCGTTCACGCTGAACCCGGTCAGAAAGATCGCGGTCATCAGCAGCCACGGATTCGCCGACACGATGTACACGCCGACGGCCATCGCGCCGACCAGCAGATAGGCCAGGAACATCGGCCGCCGGCCGAGCCGGTCGACCCATGCCGAGAACAGCAGAAACCCGGCGATCGCGCCGAACTGCAGCGCCAGCACGAACTTCAGGCTATGCACGAAGTCGAGATGCTTCACCGTGATGAGAAACGTCGGTGTCCACGTGAATACGCCCCAGTACAGGTACTGCAGAAAGAAGATGAAGCAGAACGCGGTGAGCAGGCCGCGCACGTTCAGCTTCTCGCGACTTGCGGTGTCGAGCTTGCGGGCCTGCGATTTCGCATGCTTGCGCTCGAGCCAGATCGGCGATTCCGGCGTCTTGCGTGCGACCCAGAACAGAATGAAGAACGGCGACGCGCCGATCAGGAACAGCAGACGCCAGCTGTCGCCGGCCAATCCGCCATGCGCGGTGCCGACGATGCCCGAGATCGCGATCGCGAGAATCGCGCCGATCGGCAAGCCCATCTGCATCAGCGCGCCACCTTTGCCGCGCCGGCTCGGGTGCCAGGTCTCCGCGATGAGCGCCGCGCCGGCGGTCCAGGTTCCGCCCATGCCGAGCGCGCCGAAAAAGCGCAGCGCGGCAAACGAGTGCGCGTCGGGCGCGAATGCGATCAGGCCGGAGAACAGCGAGTAGATGCCGACGCAGAGCAGCGCGGTACGTACGCGTCCGATCCGGTCCGACACGAAGCCGAACAGAATGCCGCCGATGATCTGTCCGGCCGCCGTGACGCTCGTGAACATGCCGAGCTGCGCCTTGCTCAGCCCGAACTGCAGCGCGAGCGTCGGCAGCAGCAGCGACAGCAGGAACGAGTCGTAGCTCTCGAACGTCCAGCCGAGGCCGGCGAGCGACAGCGAACGCCACTCGATACCGGTCACGCGCGTGAGCCCTTTTTCCGCGGCGGCGGAATCGGTTTCCTGCGTCGCCACGGTTGCACTCGTCTTCATGGGTTGTCTCCGGGATTCGCGATGCGATACGTCGAGGCGGCCGTCCGGCTGAACAGCGCGGCCTTTTCATCGGCCGACATCGCGGACGCGAGTCGTTTGAAGGCGTTCCACAGCACGCGATAGCCGAACATCCCCTTGTCGACGGGGAAGTTGCTTTCGAACATGCAGCGATCGACGCCGAAAAGCTCGACGCAGGTGTCGAAATACGGCTGCCACGCCGCGGCCAACTCCTGCGACGACGGCGGCAGGTCGCGCGCGGCGAAGTCGAAGCCGAACACGGTCATGCCCGCGCCGCCGAGCTTCATGCGCGTGTTCGGCAGCGCGGCGAGACGCGCGAGTTGCCGCTTCCATTGCGCATGCACTTCCGCACGCCGGCCGGCATGCGGGCCCACGCCGACCGGGCCGGCGAAATGGTCGATGACGACGATGACGTCCTCGGATGCGCGCGCGAGTTCGTACAGGTCGTCGAGCTGCGTGTGATAGACCCACGCGTCCAGCGACAGCCCGTAGCGGCCGAGCGTCGTCACGCCCTGCCGGAAAGCCGGATCCGACATCCGGTCGCGCGGCGGCGTCACCGGGCTCGATCGCACGTCGGGGCTCGCATGCCACGCGAGCGGATTGCGGATCCCGCGCAGTCGCCCGCCGGACACCTGCAGCATCGTGTCGAGCACCGCATCGAGTTCCGCGCCGAGCGACAGATCGGCGCCGCCGACGATGGCCTCGCAACAGCGCGTGGGGCCGTATGCGCCGCTGTCGAACATCGCGGCGATGCCGCTCGCGAATTCCACTTCGCCCACTGGCTTGAATGCGTCCGGCCCGCTTGCACGCAACATCGATCGGCACTGCACGTAGACCGTCGACACGATGCGATGCCCGCTGCGCACGTCCGCGCCGAACTCGTCCGCGAGATAGCGACCGGTCTGTCGGTCCCACAGGTGATGGTGGCCGTCGACGATGGCCAGCTCGGGTTCGAGCACCGGCTCGTCGCGCAAAGCGAGCCACTCGGGCCGAATGGGCAGATGGGGCGCGTGGACGGTCTGCATCGCGCTCGCCTCAGAACTTCTGGCGCATGCCGATCACCACGCCCGTCTGGTTGTGATCGGGTGCGACCGTGCCGTAGCCGTTCACGCCGAGCGCGGAGCCGCCCTTGTTGCGCGCGAAACCCGCCGTCGCGTAGATGTCGGTGCGCTTCGACAGCAGATAGTCCGCACAGAGCACGGCAAGCCACGGATCGGCATGGGTCGAATGCACGTCCTGGTAATAGGCCGTTGCCGTGACCACGAACGCCGGCGACACCGTGTATTGCGCGCCGGCCCAGTACAGGTTCGCCGCGCTGGCTTCGGAACCGTTCGCGACACGAATCGGGTTCACCGGCAAAAACGCGTTGGACGCCTGAAGGTAGCGATAACCGGCGAATCCCTTCACCGGTCCGATCGCATACGACGCGGCGGCCGTCGCGCGCCGCTCGGTGCCCGTATTCGTCGCGACGGTGTTGCTGTTGCGCTGCTCGTACGACACGCTCGCGGCGAGCGGTCCTTGCGAGAAAGTCAGCGCCCCGCTGAAGAAGCGGCCGGTGAGTTGCGCGCCCGGCACCTCGGCGCCGTACCCGGTGTCGTAACGGGTGCTATACATGGCCTGCGCCGTCAGCGGACCGAACACGCCGGTGTACTTCGCCGAATTGTCGATACGCGCGGCCGCCGCGTAGTCGAGCGACAGCACCGAGTATCGCGACGACGCGCCCATCGGGTCGAACGCCACGGCCTGTTCGTAGAAGAGCGAATTCTGGCGGCCGAACGTCAGCTGCTGACCCCGGTACGACAGCCCGACCCACGCCTGCCGGCCGAAAATCCGCGACGTCGTGGCGGCATTCGAACCGAGGCCTTTCGTCGACTGCGCGGTCGTGCCGTCATTGATGTTGAAGCCGTTTTCCAGCTGGAAAATGGCCTTCATGCCGCCGCCGAGATCCTCGACGCCCTTCAGTCCCCAGCGCGAACCGGACAGATTGCCCGACGCTTCGCGCGTCTGCGCGCCGCCGGTAGTCGTGTTGTTGATGTGCTCGATACCGACGTCGGCAATGCCGTACAGCGTGACGCTGCCTTGCGCATGCGCGGCGCCGCACCACAAGGTCGCGCTCGCGACGGTGACGGCCCCGAACGCAAGGCGGGGTTTCGGGCGGGTATGCAGGCTGGCCGAATTCGACAACATGGCGTCTCCAAACTAATTTTTGTGGGTGGGTCTTCTGGCGAGAGAAAATTCACGGCTCGCGGGCGGCAGGCGCTTCGCCGGCGCCCGAGCCCGGATCGCCGAGCCACACGATGGTCAACGCGCCGAGCAACAGCACACCCGACACGGCGATGAGCGGCGCGGTGAAGCCGCCGGAGAATTGCCTGAGCGCGCCGATCAGCGACGGCCCGACGAAGCCACCGAGATTGCCGACCGACACGATCAGCGCGAGTCCGCCCGCGGCGGCCCGGCCGGTGAGGAATCCCGACGGGATGGCCCAGTAAGTCGCCTGGAACGCGAGGATCCCGCTCACCGTGACGCACAGTGCGATCAGCTTGAAAACCGGCGCATGAATGAAGGCGCTCGCACACAACGCCACCGCGGCGAGCGCCAGTGCGCCGGCGACATACGGAATGCGGTTGGTCGCGCGATTGGCGAGACGCGCCCACCAGAGCATCGCACCGGCGCCGATCGCATACGGAATGGCCGTCAGCCAACCGACCACCGCGTGTTCGACGCCGAACTGCTTGATGATCTGCGGCATCCACAAGCCGACGCCGAGCGAGCCGACGATCCCGCAGAAGTTGACGAACGCGAGCACGAATACGCGCCAGTTCGTCATCGCGTCGCGGAGCTTGCTGCCGTGTTTCGCGCCGATGTCGCGCTGTTCGAACGCGAGGCGCTTCGCGAGCGACGCCTTCTCTTCGTCACTGAGCCACGCGGCTTTCTCGGGACGGTCGGCCAGCACGAACAGGCACGCGATGCCGAGCATCACGGCCGGTACGCCTTCGATCAGCAACAGCCACTGCCAGCTGCGCAACCCGTGCAGGCCGCCGAGTTCGAGCAGCGCACCGGAAATCGGCGAGCCGATCATGTTCGCGACGGGAATGCCGACGAGGAAGGCGGCCGTCACCTTCGCGCGCCACTTGCCGGGAAACCAGTGCGTGAAATACAGGTAGATGCCGGGCGTAAACCCCGCCTCGGCGAGCCCGAGCAGAAAGCGCGCCGCCGCAAAGCTCTTCGGACCGACGACGAACGCGGTCGCCATCGAGAACAGGCCCCACGTGATCATGATTCTCGCGATCCATACACGCGCCCCGACCTTCTGCATGATCAGGTTGCTCGGAATCTCGAACAGGAAATAGCCGATGAAGAACAGGCCCGCACCGAAACCGAACTGCTCGGCCGTGAGACCGAGATCCTTGTTCATCGTGAGCGCGGCAAAACCGACGTTGGTCCTGTCGAGATAGCTGATCACGTAGCAGACGAAGATGAACGGCAGAATGCGCCGGAACGCCTTCGCGAGCGTGCGCTCGCTGGCCGCGTAATCGTCGCCGGCCAGGCGCTCCGCCGATGACGCGTCGGCGTGCGGGGCGTCGTCGCCGGCATGCAGCGCGTGCGAAATGGTCATGCTTGTCTCCTTCGTCGCGCGGCTGGCGGCGCGATCTTTCGGCATACGGGCGGGAGGCCGACGTGCGGCTTCCCGGCTCGGCTCGCGGGTCTCAGTCCTGCTTCGCCGCCTGCTTCGGCAGCGGGCCGGCAATGCTCATATCCGCTTTCAGGACGGAACCGGACGTCGATTCGGTGATGAAGAGCGTCTTCATGTCCGGGCCGCCGAAGCACACGCTCGTGAGCGACGCCCCCTTCGGCCCGGTCAGGATCTCGACAGGCTCCGCGCAGTGGTTGAGCACCCATACGCGGCCGAGCCCCGGATTCGCGACGAACAGGCGGCCTTCGAGATCGACGGTGAGGCCGTCGGGGCCGCTCGGTCCGTAGGACGTGAAGAACTGGCTGACCTTGGTGACCGATCCGTCGGTCTGCAGCGGCATGCGCCACACGGCATTGCCGCGCGTCATCGCGACGAACAGCACCTTCTCGTCGCGCGACAGCACGAGCCCGTTCGGGCTCGGGCAGGTGCCGAGCAGCATGTCGAGCTTGCCGTCGGGCGACAGCCGATACACACGGCCCGTCGGATCGTGCAGCCCGGTCTGCCCTTGATCGGTGAAGTAGATATTGCCGGCCGAGTCGAACGTCAGGTCGTTCACGCCCTTGAAGCGCTCGGTGTTGCGGCGCTCGAGATAAGGGCGAACTTCACCGCGCTCGATATCGAGCAGCATCAGGCCGTTCCGGTAGTCGGTGATGATCAGGTGCGATGCGTCGAAGCGCTTCATCCCGTTGGGCTCGCCGTCGTATTCGACGACGAGATCCCAGTCGCCCGACGGCGAAATGCGGAAGATGCGCCCGTGCGGAATGTCGGTGACGAACAGATAGCCGTCCGGATCCCACACCGGCCCTTCGAGAAAGGAATCCGTGACCATGCCGCCGCGATTCGCGCGCGCCCATTCCGTGCGGACGTCCGGCTTGCGAAACTTCTCCGGCATGCGCGTGAACACTTCGGCTTCGCGCACGTCGGGACTTGTCAGATAAAACATGTGTACCTCGATGTTCGGGATTCAAGCCGCGCTGTGCGCACGTTCGTCCAGCACCGCGAGAACGTTGGCGGCTGCGCCCTTCCCCATGTTCACGTACGCGGCATCGCTCACGCCGCCGATATGCGGAGACAGAATCACGTTGGGGATCTGCTGGAACGGGTGCGGCGCCGTCATCGGCTCCACGTCGAAGCTGTCGAGGCCGGCCGCGCGCAAGTGGCCGCTCGCCAGCGCGTCGGCAAGCGCGGCTTCGTCGATCAAGCCGCCGCGTGCGGTATTGACGAGCATCGCGCCGCGCTTGAAACGCGCGAGCGTGTCGCGGTTGAGCATCCGGCGGTTGTCGGCCGTCAACGGACAATGCAGCGACACGACGTCCGACTCCGCGTACAGCGTGTCGAGCGGCACCAGCTTCACACCGGCCGGCGCTTCCTTCGCGAACGGATCGAACGCGAGCACCTTCATGCCGAACGCCGCGCCGATCGCGGCCACGCGCCGGCCGATCGCGCCGAGTCCGACGAGGCCGAGCGTGCGCCCGTCGAGTTCGACGGACTTGTGCGTCGATTTGTCCCAATGGCCTTCGCGCATGCGCATATCGAGCTGCGGAACCGACTTCGCACACGCGAGCAGCAGCGCCCATGTGTGCTCGGCGACGGCGGCCGCATTCGCGCCGACCGCGGCGCGCACCGCGATGCCGCGAGCGGCGGCAGCGTCCTGATCGATCACGTCGATCCCGCTGCCGTGCTTCGAAATCACCTGCAGATTTTCGGCCGCATCCATGATGCGGGCGTTGACCTTGCCGTACCGGACGATGATCGCGACCGGCCTGTGCCGGGTGCAGAGCGCCACGATGTCGTCCTCGGTCGGTTGCTTGCCGGCGAACACGACGTCGAACTGCGCAAGCATCTCGAGCGCCTGCGGCGCCAGGTCGGCGGCGGTCACGAGGACCACGGGCTTGTGCGAAGCGGCCTGCATCACAGTGCCTCGCCTTCTGCCAGCATGCCGGCTGCGCGCAACTCCTTCTCGATCCAGCCCGGGCGAAGGTCGCCCTTGTGGATCGCCGCGATACGCGCGGTTTCGAAGTCGAGCTTTTTCTGCGCGAGATCGACGATGCGCGCGACGTCGGCGCGCGCAATGACGACGACGCCGTCGGCGTCGCCGACCACCAGATCGCCCGGATTCACCGTCGTGCCGCCCAGCGAGATCGGCGCATTCACGCGCCCCGCGACGCTCTTGGTCGGGCCGCACGGATTGAGGCCGGCCGCGAAGATCGGATAGTCGCCGTTGGCCAGTTCGTGCGCGTCGCGCACCGCGCCGTCGATGACGATACCGGCGATGCCGGTCGCCTTCGCCTGCGCCGCCATGATTTCGCCGAGCAGCGCGCACGAGATGTCGCCCTTGCCGTCGACCACGACGACGTCGCCCGGCTTCGCGACGGCGAGCGCCGCATGGATGGCGAGGTTGTCGCCCGCGCGGACTTCGACCGTGACCGCGGGGCCGGCGACCTTCATCTTCGGCGACAACGGCCGCACGCGGCCATGCACCGTGCCACGGCGGCCCGCGACGTCGGCCAGGATCGCGGCCTGGTAGCGCGCGGCCGCCTGAACGAGTTCGGGCGAGACGCGTTCGATGTCGCGATTGATCGGAGAAGTGCTGACGGATGGCTTGCTCATGTTTCGACCTCGGGTTGTGCGTTGTACTCTGTACAACACTGGTGTACATAGTGAAACCACTATAGCCAGAGGACGCGCGCAAAGGCACTGGCGTTTACCCTTTTACGTGGTAAACCATCGTTTTACTCTGTACAATCCCGAATGAATGTCGACGGGAGAGAAGGAATGGGAAACGACGGGGTCGTTGCCGTGGAAAAGGCGCTTTCGCTGCTGGACTGCTTCAAGCCCGGCGCCGAATCGCAGTCGCTCGCGATGCTGTCGCAGGCATCCGGCATGCACAAGACGACGGTCTATCGGCTGATGAATTCGCTGGAGCGAATGGGGTATGTCGTGCGCGCGCAATCCGGCAACTATTCGCTCGGACATCGCGTGCTGTACCTCGGCAAGCTGTACGAGCAGTCCTTCCATCTGTCCACGGTGGTGGAACCGGCGCTGCATGCGCTGGCCGCGTTGACGAAGGAAAGCGCATCGTACTACGTGCACGACAACGGGCAGCGGCTCTGCCTGTTTCGCGTCGAGCCGTCCGAGGGTCTACGTGAAACGCGGCTGGCGGGCACGAAGCTGCCGCTCGACGACACGGCCATCAGTCACGTGATCCGCTTCTGGGGGCTCGGCGAACCGATCTACGACAAGCCGCCTGCACTGCCCCTCTTCACCGCGGGTGCGCGCGACGTGCACACGGCGGCGTTCGCGGTGCCGGTCTTCGGCGCCGGCGACAAGTTCATGGCGGCGCTGACGCTTTCCGGTCCTGCGTCTCGCCTCAGCGTCGCGCACGAGTCGGGCGAGCTGGATCGACCGCAACTGGATGCGGCCGCCGATCTATCGCGGAAGCTGGGCGCGAGTGTCGCGCTCTGCGAGAACGTCTACGGCACCTGATCGCCGCTTCCGCACAGGGCGGGTTCGAGCCGACGAGCCGTAACAGGGCTAGTACGGACCGGTCGAGCCGGCACACGCGCAACCCGCTTCTTCGCCCGCATGACGCGGCCGCCGTTCTTTACGCATGCGTCGAACGCGGCCGGTCGTTCGTCCGCATCGCATGTCCGGCGAACATCGACTGTGAATCGATGTCCTCACCGCGCGATTCGCGCGACGCGATCACCGCGACGAACGCGGGAAGCGCCATCAGCATCGCGTAACCCGCGACGAAGATCGCCGAGCCCGTATAGCTGACGAGCAGCGTGCCGACGATCGGGGCGATCGACCCGCCGAGCACCGATGCGAGCTGATAGCTGGTCGACAGTGCGGTAAAGCGCACCCGCGTCGGAAACAGTTCGGCCATGTACGCGGCCATCGGTCCGAGAATGATGCCGTGGCAGGCCAGGCACGCGATCAACGCGAGTTGCAGATGCGCATAATCGCTGCCCGGCGACAACGTGAACAACGAACAACCGGCGACCGCCGCGCCGAGCAAGCCGGCGATCAGCACCGGGCGCCGTCCGACCCGGTCCGACACGTGCGCGGCGATCAGGATGACGACGACCTCGATCGCCGACGCCCACATCAGCGCGGACAGCGCCTGCGGCCGGCTGAAGTGCAGATAGCCGGTCGCGAGTCCGAGCGCGAACGTCGAGAACAGATACAGGAACGTGTTTTCCGCGGCCTTCACGAAGAACGCACGCGCCATCTGCCGCCAGTTGCCCGCACACGTTTCGCGCAGCGACGCGCGCTCGACCGTCCGATGCGCGGCGGCCAGCTCGGCGAATGCCGCCGATTCCTCGACGCGCCGGCGCGTCCAGAAACCGACGATCACGAGCAGCGCGGAGATGAAGAACGGAATCCGCCACGCCCAGTCGACGAATGCGGCATCGCCGTAGAACCGCTGCACCAGCCCGATCACGAACGCGGTCAGCACGTTCGCGAGCGGGCCGGCGAACATCGTGAAGCTGGTCCAGAAGCCGCGCTGCGCGGCGGGCATCGATTCGGCGATCATCAGGATCGCCCCGGTCGCTTCGCCGCCGACCGCGATCCCCTGCACGATCCGCAGCAGCACGAGCAGCAGCGGCGCCGCGATGCCGATCGACGCATAGGTCGGCAACAGGCCGACGCAGAACGTGCTGATGCCCATCATCAGCAGACTGACGACGAGCGTCTTGCGGCGGCCGATGCGGTCGCCGATCATCCCGAACACGATGCCGCCGAGCGGCCGCGCGACGAAGCCGACCGCGAACGTCGCGAGCGCGAGCAGCGTGGCCGCGAGCGGATTGCCGACGACGAAGAACTGCTTGTCGAACACGAGCACCGCGCACGCGGCGAACGCGAAGAAGTCGTACCACTCGAGCGTGGTGCCGACGGTGCAGGCGAACATCAGGTTGGCACGCTTTTTCATCGCGCATGTCTCCGGTCTTTTTTGTGGTTTATGGGGGGCGAGCGGCGCTCGCGGCGCCACCGCGCGTTCAAAGTTCGAGAACGAGCCGCTCGCCACCGCACGCGCGCGAACAGCAAGTCATCATGCGGTCGTGCGCATCGCGCTCCGCGCGCGTGAGCACGCTGTCGCGATGATCGACTCGACCGGCCAGCACGCGGACTTCGCACGAGCCGCACAGCCCTTCTCGGCAGTCGCTCTGCACGTCGATGTTCGCGTGCTGCAACGCGTCGAGCACGGTCTGGTTCGCCGAGACCGTCAGCGTGATGCCCGAATCCTTCAGTTCGACTTCGAACGGCCGCTCCTTCGACGGATCCAGCGCCGCCTTCGTCGACACGAAATGCTCGACTCGCAGCGCATCGCGCGGCCAGTGCGCGCAGCTCGCTTCGAGTGCGTCGAGCATCCGCGCGGGGCCGCACGCGTAGATGTGCGTGTCGTCGGCCGGCTGCGCGAACAGCGCGCGAAAGTCGTTACGCGAGCCTTCTTCCGACACGTACACGTGCAGACGCTCCCCATGCAGCGCGGCGAGCGTATCGAGCATCGCCATCGACGCGCGTCGCGAGCCGCTGTAGTGGATTTCGTAATCGATGCCGCGCGCCTTCGCTTCGCGCGCCATCGCACTGATCGGCGTGATGCCGATGCCGCCCGCGACGAAGATGGCCTTGTCGACGTCGGCTGCGAAGCGGAAGTGATTGCGCGCGCCGCGAATCTTCAGCCCATCGCCGGCGCGCAGATTCGCATGCACCCACGCCGATCCGCCGCGGCTCTGCGCTTCGTGCAGTACCGCGATCTCGTACGCGTCGCGCTCGTCCGGGTCGCCGCACAGCGAATAATGGCGCGTGATGCCGGTATCGCCGCAGATCACGTCGATGTGCGCGCCGGGCGTCCAGCGCGGCAGCGGGCGGCCGTCGGCGGACACGAGCCGGATGTGGGCGATGCGATCCGCGCACATCGACACGCGTTCGACCGTGACCGCGCGGCTCACCGCGTGCGACGACGGCTCGCCGATGCGCACCGCCGCGCGCGGGCGCAGCACCGACGGGTCGCGGCGCTCGGGATTCAGCGCAGGATCCCATTCGACGTACAGATGCTCGGGGCCTCGGAACGACGTGTTCGGCACATACGTGAAGCGCTGCTCGGCGAGCTTCATGTGCGGCAGACGGCGCGTGAACTCGTCGAGGAAGACCTGCATCTCCATGCGCGCGAGATTCTTGCCCATGCACTGATGCGATCCATAGCCGAACGTCAGCTGATCGTTCGCGTTCTCGCGGCGGATGTCGAACAGGTCGGCGTCCGCGAAGCGCGCTTCGTCGTGATTCGCGGACGACGTGACGATCAGCAGCTTCGAGCCCGCCGGAATGTCGACGCCGCCGATCGTCACGTCCTTCGTCGCGAGCCGTCGCCATGCGGCGACCGAGCCGTTGTGGCGCAGGCACTCCTCGACCGCGTTCGGAATCAGCGACGGATCCTCGCAGATGTCGCGCCACGCGTCCGGATGCTGCAGCAGCAGTTTCATCGCGTTCGCCGTCGCGTTCGCGGTCGTCTCGTGCGCCGCGACGATGCCCGCCATCATCATCGAATGCAGATACGAATCGGTGATCACGTCCGGCAGTTCCTTCTGCTTGCGGATCCCGTACTGCATCCAGCCGGGCCCGGACGGATTCTCGCGCATCTTGTCGAGCACCTTGCCCGCGAACTGCCAGAACTTGCCGACCGCATGCGCGACCGCGACCTGCTCCTCCGGTTTCGGGCGCCCCCACGTGTTGATCGTGTGCGCGATCGAGTATTCGCGCAGCGTGTCCATGTCCTCCTCGGGCACGCCGAGAAAGTGCAGCGCGACGGTGAGCGGCACTTCCCACAGCATCTGGTCGACCAGATCCGCTCGACCGTCGTCGATGAAGCGGTCCACGTATTCGCGTGCGAGCCGGCGCACCATCGGTTCGTGATGCCTCAGCGCGTCGGGCGTGAACGGGTCGAGCAGCGCGCGGCGGCGCGGCATGTGCGCGGGCTCGTCCTCGTTGACGAGCGTGCGGTTCAGCGCAAAGCCGTACGACGCGAGCACCGCGTTCGCCTCGGGGCCGGTGGGCGTGATCTTCTCCAACGCGATCGACGGGCTGAACGTGAGGTTGTCGCGAAAGATCGCCTTGATGTCGTCGTAGCGCGTGACGACCCAGTAGCCGAGTTTGGGGCTGTAGAACACCGGCTCCTGCTCGCGCGCCCAGCGCACGTACTCGGGCGGGTCCTGCTGGTAGCCGTCGTCGAACGGATCGAACGCGGCTGCGGCGGCGCTCACCGGACAGCCGTTCGGTGCGCTCGCCGCGGCCGGCGCAGGATGAAACGGACATTTCGACGATGACGCGTGGCGGTCCGTGACGGACATGATTCGCTCCCGTGCTATGATTTTGCGTAAATCTAATACGCAATGCGTAATCAAACGACTGGGGTAAACCTTGGCGGCCGGGTGCCGCCGGTCGTCCGGCTAGAATCCGGCTTATGGAAAAGATCGCCAGAACGAAGAAGACCGCGCCGCCCGAGCGCGACCGCAGGCAACGCGTCCAGTCCGCGTCGACCGGCCTGCTCGTGCTGAAGGAACTCGCCGCGTGCGGCGGCCGCGCCACGCTGACCGCGCTCGCCGCGCGGCTCGACGAGAATCCCGCGAAGGTTCACCGCTATCTGGCGAGCCTGATGGAGGAAGCGTTCGTCACGCAGGAGCGCGCCACCCAGCAATACGTGCTCGGGCCCCAGTGCATCTCGATCGGGCTCGCGGCGATCCGGATGGCCGACCCGATACGGCTCGCCGAACCGTCGCTCGTGCGCGTGCGCGAGCGCCTGGAGGTGACGTGCTTCGTCGCGATCATGGGCAACCGCGGGCCGACGATCATGCGCTTCGAAGAGCCCGGCTTGCCGGTCACGGTCAATGTTCGCGCCGGCTCGGTGATGTCGTTGCTATGGTCCGCAACCGGGCGGCTGTTCCTCGCGCTGCTCGACGAACCGCGTGTGCGGCAGCTTGCGGAAGACGAACTCGCGTCGGCGCCGGCCGAGCTGCGCGCGCAGCTCGATCGACGCGATCCGGTCGGTCAATTGCAGCGCGAGATTCGCGCGGCCGGCCTCGCGACCGTCCGCGACACGAACCTGAAGGGCATCAGCGCCGTGTCGGCGCCGCTATTCGATGCGAACGGACATATGTGTGCGGCGATCACCGCGTTGGGCGCGACCGGCGGCTTCGACGCGTCGATCGACGGGCCGGTCGCGACGGCACTGCGCCACGAGGCCGCGCTGATCAGCGGCGAGCTCGGGTACCGGGCCGATCCCGACAGCCGGTAGTGCGTCCGCGTATCGGCGCGGACGCGGGCTTCCTGCCCGCGATTGCCGCGCCGTTACGCCACGGCCGGAAAATCGAGCGTCGTATCGTTCACGCGATTGACGAGGTTCGTGAACGTGATCGACGCGATGGCGAGATTGATCTCGATGAGCTGGCGTTCCGTATAGCCCGCTGCGCGCACCGCATCGACGACCGCAACGGGGACCGTGCCGTGCGTGCCGACGAGCGTACGAACATACGCGACCAGCGCGTCCCGCGCGGCGTCGCCGGTTGCCGCGCCCGCGCGCACCTGCTTCATCTGATCGCTGGTCAGGCCTGCCAGCTTGCCCATCAGCGTGTGAGCGGCGACGCAGTAATCACATCCCGCGTATTCGCTGACCGCCAGCTTGATCGCTTCGATATCGGCCTTGCCGAGCGTGCTCGCCGCGACCGCCGCATCGAACGCCAGCGCCGCGCCGAGCGCTTCGGGGCTTTGCGTGCCGATGGTGGCGTATGCGTTGGGCACCTTGCCGACGGCCTTCTTGATCTTCGCGAACACTTCAGCGGCCGCGCCGGTTGCCTCTTCAGGGCGAATGGTGGTGAGACGGGACATGATCGACTCCTTGCTTCGTGGTTGAACGGTTAGCCATGTCGTATGGCATGGGAGTCAGTGTAGGGATGCGCGACGGTTTCTTTAATGCCATACTGCCGCAACTCCATGCTCAAACGTCTCATATGGAAATGCTCGACCGATTGCTGTCGATGATGCCGGTCACCGGGCGGCTCGACGTGCGGTGCCACTTCGGGGCGCCGTGGCGCATCGACCATCCCGAGTCGAGCGAGTGGGAACTCCCCTATCACATCCTGTTGCGCGGCGAGGCCGTCGTCGAGTGCGAGACGGACGGAGAAGACGAACCGACGCTCCGGATGAAGGCCGGCGACATCGTGGTGTTTCCGTCCGGCAGCGCCCATCGGCTGCACGACGGCAGCGGCGAGGCGCCGCGCGCCGCGCGCGAGCGGCACAGGAACGGCCTGACCGTTGCGACGAACGGCAGCGCCAATGCGAACACCGATGTGCTGTGCGGGCGCTTCGTGCTGCCTGCCGTCCCGCAGCAGTTGCTGCGCGATCATCTGCCGCGACGTCTGATCGTGAGCAGCGTAACCGCAGGCGACGAACAGACGCGCGACGCCGCGTTTGCAGCCACGCGGCTCGCGCGGGTCATCGAATTGATGCGCGAGGAAGTGCTGGAGCAACGCGCCGGCAGCGCCGCGGTCGTGGATCATCTGTCCGGCGCGCTGTTCGCGTTGACCCTGCGCAGTGCGTCAGAGGCAGACCACGCGCCGCGCGGGCTGCTTGCACTGGCACAACGTCATCGGCTGCAGCCGGCGCTCGCAGCGATGTTCGACGAGCCCGAAAAGCCCTGGACGCTGGCCCGGCTGGCCGAGCGCTGCCACATGTCGCGCGCGACGTTCGCACGCCACTTCGACGAGGCGATCAGCCGCTCGGCCAGCGATGTCCTGACTGAAATCCGCATGGCGCTTGCCGGGCGCAAGCTCGCGCAAACGACGATGTCCGTCGCCGAGATCGGCGAATCGGTCGGCTATCGATCCGAGGCCGCATTCCAACGGGTGTTCAAACGGCAGGTCGGCATGACGCCGGCGAAGTGGCGCATCCGATCGTCGAGCATCGCGGAGCCGGACGCGCGTTCATCCTGACGCACGATGCGCGTGCGGACACGTTCACTTCACCCGGATATCTTTCATACATGGACAGGCTCCAGGCCATGACCACCTTCGTCACGGTGGTCGAGACGGAAGGGTTCGCATCGGCGGCGCGCAAGCTGAACGTCTCGCCGTCGGTGATCAGCCGCGTGATGACGGAACTCGAGGAATATCTCGGCGTGCGGCTGTTGACGCGGACGACGCGCGTGGTCCGCATCACCGATGCGGGCGCGTCGTTTTACGAAGACTGCCGGCGCATTCTCGCGGACATCGACGCGGCCGAGCTTTCCGCCACCGGCACCGGCAATACGCCACGCGGCCAGCTCACCGTCACGGCGCCTGTACTGTTCGGCAAGAGCTACGTGACGCCGATCGCGCTCGAGTATCTGCAGCAGCATCCTTCCGTCAATCTCAACTGCTGGTTTCTGGACCGCGTCGTCAATCTCGTCGATGAAGGCGCCGACGTGGCCGTGCGCATCGGCGAGCTGCCGAACTCGTCGCTGCAGGCGGTCTCGGTCGGGAAGGTACGCCGCGTGCTGTGCGCGTCTCCCGCTTATTTAGACGCGCACGGCACGCCGCAGCATCCGGACGATCTCGCGGCTCACGTCACGATTCAGGCGACGGGCATCACGCCGGCGCCCGAATGGCGCTTCCGCGCGCGGGACAAGACGCTCACCGTCCCCATTCAGCCACGCCTGCTGACCACGACGAACGATTCCGCGATTGCCGCGGCAACGGCCGGCCTCGGCATCGTGCGCCTGCTGTCCTATCAGGTGGTCGACGAACTCGCGCAAGGCACGCTGTGCGTGCTGCTGGCCGAGCACGAACTTGCGCCGCTTCCGGTTCACGTCGTGCATCGGGAGGGCCGGCACGCGAACCGCAAAGCGCGCGCGTTCATCGATCTCTGCGTCGAAAGGCTGAGGGCCCAAGCGCCGATGTGGTCTGCCTAGCAGGCACCGGCGAGTCGGCACGCGTACGAGCATCGCACGCCGTAGGCAAGCAGGCCCTACAGGCCGAGATCGCTCAGGCCCGGATGATCGTCGGGCCTGCGCCCGAGCGGCCAGAAGAACTTCCGGTCGGCCTCGGCGATCGGCAGATCGTTGATGCACGCATGCCGGTGATGCATGAGGCCATCGTCGCCGAATTCCCAGTTCTCGTTGCCGTACGAGCGATACCAGTTCTGCGCGTCGTCATGCCACTCGTACGCGAAGCGCACGGCGATCCGGTTGCCGCCGTACGCCCACAACTCCTTGATGAGCCGGTAGTCGAGTTCGCGCTGCCACTTGCGTGTGAGCAGCGCAACGATCGCCGGACGGCCCGTCGCGAATTCGGCGCGGTTGCGCCACACGCTGTCGATGCTGTACGCGAGCGAAACCTGCTCCGGATTGCGCGTATTCCACCCGTCTTCGGCGAGCCGCACTTTCTCGATCGCCGTCTCCAGCGAGAACGGTGGAACCGGCGGGCGAACAATGTTGACGTCTTTCATGGTCAAACTCCTTTCGTCGGGAATCGTCGCCTTGCGACGAGGGTTCTGAATCACACGTCGAGCAGCAGACGGTCGCCGCCGCCCGATTCGCGATGCGCGGGCACCGCGCAGCAGATCAGCGCTTCGTCGTCCGGTACCTTGAATTCCGGCGCGACCGGATACGTCACCGCGCCTTCGACGATCCGGGTGCGGCAGGTGCCGCAACTGCCTCCGCGGCACCCGTATTCGGGCGTCAAGCCGCGCGCCTCGGCCAGTTCCAGCAGCGAGCCGCTGCCCGGCTGCCAGCGCGCTTCCTTGCCCGACTTGACGAACGCGACGGGTGTCGGCGTATCCGCCGGCGCACGCAGCGGGGCACTCGCGTCCGAATCGGCTCGACGCTTGAGCCCGGAAGGGCCGAACGACTCCGCGTGGATTCGGTGGTCCGCCACGTTCAGGTCGCGGAGCCCGTCGTAGACCGCTTGCATGAAGCCCGACGGTCCGCACAGGTAAAAGTCGTAGTCGTCGAACGGCAGCGTCGCGCGCAGCAGGTTCGCATCGATGCGGCCGACGACGTCGAACGCGTCGCCCTCGCGCGCGCCGGTCGCGTCCGACAGCACGCGCACCACGTTCACCGCGCCGTTCGCCGCCGACGCGAGCTGGCCGATCTCGTCGCTGAACGCGCGCTCCTTCACGGAGCGTGCCGCGTGAAAGAACCAGGTCTTGCGGGTGCCGCGCTTGCGCGCGCCTTCGTAGACGATGTGACGCAACATCGCCAGCATCGGCGTCACGCCGACACCGGCCGCCAGCAACACGGCAGGACGGCGCTCGAGCGCATCGATCGTGAATTGCCCGGCGGGCGCTCGCACTTCGATGCGGTCGCCGACCTGCACCCCGTCATGCAGATGCGACGACACGCGCCCTTCCCGCTTCACGCTGATGCGATACACACCGTCCGACGGCGCGCTCGACAACGTATAGGTGCGGATGAGCGGATCGCCGCCTTCCGACAGGTTCACGCGAATCGGCACGTGCTGGCCCGCCAGGTGCGGCACCAAGCCGGCGCCGTCCGCAGGGTCGAGCTGGAACGAGCGAATCAGCGTGCTCTCGTCGGTGATTTTCGCGACCCTGAACGGACGCCACGCCCGTGCCAGTTCGGCGGCGCTCAGGCGGCTCGCGGCCTCGTCCCAGCTCCCCGTCATCAGCGAGTTGGGCGACCAGCCTTCCGCCCGGAACGTCCAGCGCAACGGCAATGCGCCGGCGCGATAAACGACGCGGCGCGGCTTGAAGCGCCACAGTCGCTCCGCGCCCTGAAATGCGGCGATCTCCGGTGAATCGAGGTCGACTTCGGCTTCGCCGGTCATCTGCAACACGTCGCCGGTTTCGAAGTCGGCGAACACGATGCCCGCGCGCGGATTGACCCGAAAATTGCCCAGTGTCGCGAAGAACAGGTTGCCGGCGAAATCCGGGATCGTCAGCACGCCGTCGTCGCCGACGCGCACGAACCCCGCCTTGCCGCCGCGATGCGAAACGTCGACCTGACGCTCGGCGCCGTCGCCGACGTAGGACGCAACGAACAGCGTGTCGGCAGCCGCGATGATCGCGCGGGCGCGATCGTCGAGACGATCGCTTTCCTCCGGTGCGATTTCCGAGAACGTATCGGGTTCGCGTACGAACGCGAAATCGCGCAACTGGATGTATTGCGGGCAGTTGCCGAAGCTCTGCACGACATCGAGATCGAATGCGCGCGTCTCGCCGCGGCGGATCATGCCGTTCAGGCGATTGCGACGCCGCGTATGCAGTTCGATGCCGAGCAGGCCGATCGCCGCGCCGTCGTGCGTGCCACTGGCAGCCGGATCGTTCGGATCGAACACGGTGTCGATGCGCAGGCGCTTGTCGTTCGGCGACTGCATGAAGCCGGGCTGGCCGAATGCGAAGGTCGCCCATACGTCTGCGTCGTCGGCCACCGCACCGACGACGACGAAAGGCAACTGTGCGAAGAACGCGCGATGCTGGTCGGGCATGTGATCCCTGACGAAGCGCCGTCCCACGCTGTCCATCTTCTGCATCACGCCTGTTTTTTCCTGCAGCTCGAGTTCGCCCCGATGCCACGGCGAGTTCGCTTCATTCGATACCGTGCTCACGATGTGTCTCCTCGACGGAACCTGCACATGACGCTTTCAGCGCGCGTTGACGCGCAGGCGTCGCCTCCGTCACCGCACGGGCGACGGGCCGACCTCGATCACGCAGCGGCCGCGAGCCCGACCGGCGTCTTCACGAACTCGACGAAACCCGGCAACGCTTCGATGCGGCGCAGCCACGCCGCGACGTTCGAATAGCCGGACAGGTCCACATTGCCTTCGGGTGCACGCGCAACGTAGCCGTACAACGCGACGTCGGCGATGGTGGGCTTCGGCCCGACGATGAAGTCGCGCCCCGCGAGTTCGGCGTCGATGAGCGCGAGGATGCGATGCGCGCGGGCGATCACTTCGTCGGCATTGAACTTCGCACCGAAGACCGTGATGAGCCGCGCGGCGGCCGGCCCGAATGCGATCTCGCCGGCCGCGACCGACAACCAGCGCTGCACGGCGGCTTCCTGCACGGGCGATTGCGGGAGGAAGTCGCTGTTGCCCGACGTGCGGGCGAGATACACGAGGATGGCATTCGAATCGGCGATCACGGTGTCCCCGTCGACCAGCACCGGCACCTGACCGAAGCGGTTCAGCGCCAGAAATTCAGGCGACTTGTGCGCGCCGGCGGCCAGGTCGACTTCGACCAGTTCATGCTCGATGCCGAGCAGCGAGATGAGCAGGCGGGCGCGGTGCGAGTGACCGGAAAGCGGATGAACGTAGAGCTTCATGACTGTGTCCTTTTGGAGGTGCGACGAGCAGGTCTCATCGCTTGAGGCAAGTCTAGAAACTCGGCGGTTGCGACAGAATCCCCGCTGAGGAGAATTGATCGTTCTCGTTTCGCGAATGGTCGGGCGAAAGCCGGCGTTGCGATGCGGACCCACGCGGCGTTTTGCGCGCCGGGCCGCCGGCGAAATCGATCGCGCCGGCACGCGACCCGGCTTGCGGGAGCGACGCGGTCGACGCGATCGACGCGCCGCCCGCGACAGCGGCCGCCCTTACTCGATCGCCTTGAGCGCCTCCAGTCCGTCCGGCAGCTTCGCGTCCGGAAACTGCGTGGACAGCGTGGCGTCCCGCCAGCGCGCCGCCTCTTCCGCGCGCTGCCGTTCCGCCTGCTCGCAGACGAACAGCGCATCGCCGCCGAGCAGCAGGCGCAGCGGCACGTCGTCGCGGCGCGACAGGTCGACGATCAACGCCGCGATCCGCGCGGGATCGCCGACCTCGTGGCCGCCATACGCACCGAGCAACTCGAGAATCTTGCCGACCGACGGCTGATAGTCGGGCAGCAGATCGTCGACGTCGCGCTTCGCCTGCGCGGCCCATTCGGTCCGCATCCCGCCCGGTTCGAGCGTGCACACGCGCACGCCGAACGGCGCGACTTCCTTCGCGAGCACGTCGCTGAATCCGCCGACCGCCCACTTCGCGGCCTGATACGCGGACAACCCGGGCGTCGACGTGCGCCCGCCGACCGACGATACCTGGAAGATGCGCCCCGCGCGTTGTGCGCGCATCGTCGGCAGCACCGCGCGCGTGAGATTGATCACGCCGAACAGGTTCGTTTCGATCTGGTCGCGGAACACGTCGGCGCCCATCTGCTCGAACGGCGCCGTATGGCCGTAGCCCGCGTTGTTCACCAGCACGTCGATGCGGCCGAATGCGGCGCGTGCCGCCGAGACGGCCTGCTCTGCCGCCGCTTCGTCGGTGACGTCGAGCGCGACCGGCAGCAACCGGTCGCCATACCGTTCGGCCAGATCGGCCAGTTGCGCCGGGTCGCGTGCGCCGGCCACCAGTCGGTCGCCCGCCGCCAGCACGGCTTCCGAAATCGCGCGTCCCAGGCCGCGTGCGGCCCCTGTTACCAACCAGACTTTCGACATTTTCCACTCCTTGATCGTGGTGAAACGATGAAAATGAATGATTACTCACTCATTAATATGGACGATGAACCGATCCTTCATGACCTGCATCGCCCGGCCTGAAACTCCGTGCCGGTCGTCGCGGCACGCGCCGCCCGACGGCCGTGCCTGACTCACACCGCGTGCAACACGGCCCACAACGCGCGAAAGCCGGCTTCCTGGTACGCATCGGCTCGCGCCGGATCGCGTGCGATCGATTCCATCGCCGTTTCCGCGATCGACGTAAACAACGCCGAGCAGAACGCATGCGCTTCGTCGCGGTTCAGCGCGCCCGACGCGGCGACCTGTTCGCGCAGCAGCGCACGGATCGCGCCGAAGCCTTCGGCGCCGGCCGCGCGATGCGGGTCGTCGATGCGCCCGCTCACGCCGAGCTGCTGCAGCGCGCGCCGGCCGTCCGGATTCGCGACGCCCCACGACACATAGCCGTTCCACGCATGCCGTACCGCCTGCTCGGCCGGCGCGTGTTCCGGAAACCCGGTCATCATCGCTTCGCGCATGTCGGCCTTCAGGCTCACGTACAGCGCGTTCAGCAACGCATCCTTGGTGTCGAAATAGGTGAACACCGTGCCTTCCGCCACGCCGGCCAGCCGCGCGATGCGCGCGGTCGTCGCGGTCGCGCCGTCCTCGGCGAGCGCGCGCGCGGCCGCGGCGAGGATGGCTTCGTGCTTGTCGGGACTGCGCGGTCGGGCCACGTTCGATTCCTTTAATGAGTGAGCGCTCAATCATAATCGAGCCATCAGCGAGAACGCAAGCCCTGTTACATCCGGGGGAACGCACACGCAAACCATCAAAACGGTGCACTATTGCGTTTTGCCGTACCGGCGCCGGCCATCCGGCGCCCGATTGCCCTCGAAGTTCGTTTCACGTTCACCGTTTCAAACCGCGAACCTCCCATGACGAATCAGCCTTCCCAGACGGCGGCCGACCGGCCCGTCGACATGATCATCTTCGGCGGCGGCGGCGACCTGGCCGCCCGCAAGCTGTTGCCCGCGCTGTACATGGCGCACCTGCACTGCAATCTTCCGCCCGAGACGCGCATCATCGCCGTCGGCCGCCGCGACTGGGGCATCGACGGCTATCGCAAGTTCATGGACGAGCAGTCGCGCCCGTTCATCGACGAGAAGGCGTTCGACGCCGACGCGTGGAGCCGCTTCCTCGACCTGTTCAAGTACGTGCTGATCGACGTGAACGCGCCGGACGACTACCTGCGGCTCGCCGAAGCGGCGCGTGGCGACGCGATCCGCGTGTTCTACCTGTCGACGTCGCCGGAGCTGTTCACGACGATCTGCGACAACCTGTCGGCCGCGCACCTCGTCGACGCGCACTCGCGCGTCGTCCTCGAAAAGCCGCTGGGCCACGATCTCGCGTCCGCGAAGGCGATCAATAACGCGGTCGGCAAGCACTTCGAAGAATCGCAGATCTACCGGATCGACCACTATCTCGGCAAGGAAACCGTGCAGAACCTGATGGTGCTGCGCTTCGGCAACCCGATCTTCGGGCCGCTGTGGCAGGCGCCGAACATCCGCAGCGTGCAGATCACGGTCGCGGAAACGGTCGGCGTCGGCAGCCGCGCGGGCTTCTACGACCATACCGGCGCGCTGCGCGACATGGTGCAGAACCACCTGCTGCAGTTGCTGTGCATCGTCGCGATGGAGCCGCCCGTGTCGCTCGACCCGGACGCGGTGCGCGACGAGAAGCTGAAGGTGCTGCGCTCGCTGCGGCCGATGTCGCTGTCGGACGTCGCGCGCGACACGGTGCGCGGCCAGTACACGGCCGGCGCGGTCGACGGGCAGCCGGTCAAGGGCTATCTCGAGGAAGACAACGTGCCGGCGGACAGCCGTGCGGAAACCTTCGTCGCGCTGCGCGCGCACATCAACAACTGGCGCTGGGCGAACGTGCCGTTCTTCCTGCGCACCGGCAAGCGGCTGCAGCGCCGCCAGTCGGAAATCGTGATCGAGTTCGCGGACATGCCGTTCTCGATCATCCCGACCGGCCCGCGCAATTACGGCAACCGTCTCGTGATCCAGCTTCAGCCGGAAGAGTCGATCCAGTTGCAGATGCTCGCGAAAGAGCCGGGCAGCGGAATGAACATGGTGCCGGTGAGCCTGAACCTCGACCTGCAGCAGGCGATTCCGGAACGGCGCGCGGAAGCGTACGAACGGCTGCTGATCGACGTGATCCGCGGCCGCCTCACGCACTTCATGCGCCGCGACGAACTCGAAGCCGCCTGGTCGTGGGTCGAGCCGATCCTCGACGGCTGGAAGCAGCTCGGCGACCGGCCGCGCCTGTACACGGCCGGCACGTTCGGGCCCGCGGCTTCGTCGGCGCTGCTCGCGCGCGACGGAATGTCCTGGGCCGAAGAGGCGTAATCGCCGCACGACGGCGTGCCGCCGCGCGGCACGCCGAACTTGGAAAGGCAGCGCCGCGTCGCTACTGCGACTCCATCCACGCGGCCTTGCGCCGCGCCGGCGCATCGCCGCCGCTGCCACCGCCCAGCACCTCGATCAGGTAGTCGACGAACGACGCGATCCGCGACGAGATCGCGGTATTGCGGTAGTACACCGCGTGAATCGGCTGCCTGACGTCGAGCGTCTGGCGCGCAAGCACCTGCACCAGCCGCCCCGCTTCGCGATCCTGCGCGGTCACGAAATCCGACAGGCACACGACCCCCGTGCCCGCCAGCGCGAGCTGCCGCAGCGTCTCGCCGCTCGACGACCAGACGTCGGGCTCGATGCGGCAGGGCTCGCCGTCCGCGCCAAGGATCGGCCATACGTTCAACGATTCGGGCTGCGTGAAGCCGAGCAGCGTGTGCTTCGGCAGATCCTCGACCTTGCGCGGCTGCCCGTGCGCTTCGATGTAGTCGGGGCTGGCGAGGATGCGCACCCGGCTGTTGCCGATCCGCCGGCTGTGCAGCGTCGAATCCTTCAGCCGGCCGATCCGGATCGCGACGTCGGTGCGCCGCTCCAGCAGGTCGATGATGCCCTCGTTGCTGTTCAGCTCCAGCTCGACCTTCGGGAAGCGCTCGCGGTAGCCGCGCACGAGCGGCACGATCACGTGCAGCATGAACGGCGTCGCGGCGTCGACGCGCAGGCGCCCGGACGGCATCTCGCGCCGCGCGAGCATCTGCTCTTCCGCGTTCTCGACCGATTCGATGATCGCGCGCGCATCCTGCAGGAACGCGCGCCCTTCCTCGGTCAGTTCGAGCCGGCGCGTGGTCCGGCGCAGCAGCGTGGTCTTCAGCTTTTCCTCGAGCCGCGCGAGCGTGCGGCTCGTCGCCGACACGGTGAGGTCGAGCTGCTGGGCGGCGGCCGTGATCGAACCGGTGTCGACCACGGCGGCAAAGGCCTGGAGTTCGTCGAGAGTGATCTTCATTGTTGATCTGAAATCAAAACAATTTGGTTTATAGACCAGTTTTTCCGCAAAAGTAAAGCCGGCACACTGCGATCCATTCCTACTGAAACCCGGATCCCGTCATGCCACTCGCGTTGCTTGCGCTGACCATCAGCGCCTTTGCCATCGGCACCACCGAATTCGTGATCGTCGGGCTGATCCCGACGATCGGCGCCGACCTCGGCGTCAGCCTGCCGTCCGCCGGCCTGCTCGTCAGCCTGTACGCGCTGAGCGTGGCCATCGGCGCGCCGCTCCTCACCGCGCTCACCGGCCGCGTGCCGCGCAAGGCGCTGCTCGCCGGGCTGATGGCGCTCTTCACCGTCGGCAACCTCGTCGCGTGGCAGGCGCCGGGCTACGAATCGCTGATCGTCGCGCGCGTGCTCACCGGCCTCGCGCACGGCGTGTTCTTCTCGGTCGGCTCGATCATCGCGACCACGCTCGTGCCGAAGGACAAGGCCGCCAGCGCGATCGCGACGATGTTCAGCGGGATGACCGTCGCGTTCGTCGCCGGCATTCCGCTCGGCACCTTCATCGGCCAGCACTTCGGCTGGCGCGCGACGTTCCTGATCGTCGCGCTGTTCGGCCTCGTCGCGTTCCTCGGCGCGGTCGCGTTCGTGCCGCGCGGGCTGCCGCAGACGCCGCCCGCGCCGCTCGCCCGCCAGTTGCGCGTGCTGGCCCAGCCGCGCCTGCTCCTCGTCTATGCGATGACGGCGGTCGGCTACGGCGGCTCGCTGATCGCGTTCACGTACATGGCGCCGCTGCTCGAACAGATCGCCGGCTTCACGCCGTCGCAGGTCAGCCTCGTGCTCGTCGGCTACGGCGTGTCGGTCGCGATCGGCAACGTGTGGGGCGGCAAGCTCGCGGACGCCGTCGGCCCGGTGAAGGCGCTCAAGCGGATCTTCCTGCTGCTCGCGATCGTGCTGCTCGCGCTGACCTTCACGATCCACGTGAAATGGCTCGCGGTGCTGACGATGCTCGCGTGGGGCGCCGTGGCGTTCGGCAACGTGCCGGGGCTGCAGGTGTACGTCGTCAAGCAGGCGCGCCACTTCGCGCCGGACGCCACCGACGTCGCGTCGGGCTTCAACATCGCCGCCTTCAACCTCGGCGTGGCCGGCGGATCGTCGCTCGGCGGCCTGATCGTCGCGAACGTCGGCCTCGGCCACACGCCGTGGATCGCCGCCGTCGTCACGCTCGGCGCGTTTGCGCTCACCGCGCTGAGCGGCCGTCTCGACAGCCGTCAGGGCCTGCCGGAACGCACGGCCGAACCCGTCGAACTCGCCCATTGAACGTCATCCTTTTGCAGGAGCCACCCGCATGAACGCATCGACCCAACGTCCGCCGTTCGCCGGCAAGACTTTCGAAGTCCGTTACGACGGCCTCACCGCGCTCAACGCGTACGACGAAGACGGCCTCCACATGCGCTACGAGATCACCGAAGGCCCGTACGCGGGCGCGAAGGGTGAAGTGGCCTATACGTGGCAGCCCATCGCCGACGACACCTACGCGATCTCGTGGCAGGAAGCCGATCGCGCCACCGTCGTGCATATCGACGACTTCGCCGCGGGCACGTCGCGCTCGTTCTTCACCGCGCCGTCGCTCGATTTCTACCGGCTCGACGGCAGCCTGCGCGCGATCTGAACGGAGCCCGACCATGTCCACTTCACTCGACACGCTCGCCGCCGGCGGCTTCAGCATCGGCATCGAACTGCCGCTCGACAACGACTGGACCCCGTCCGGCAACGCGAAACGCCGGCATGACGGCCGCCACCCCGGCGTGCCCGACCTCGACATCCACGCGGAGCTCGCGCAACTGGCCGACACGCTCGGCTTTCGCGCGCTCTGGGTGCGCGACGTGCCGGTGTACGACCCGTCGTTCGGCGATGCCGCGCAGGTGTTCGAAACGTTCTCGTATCTCGGCTACCTCGCCGGAATCACGCACGACATCCTGCTCGGTACCGCGGCCGTCGTGCTGCCGCTGCGCGAACCGCTGCTGACGCTGAAATCGGCCGCGACGATCCAGGAACTGAGCGGCGGTCGCCTGCTGCTCGGCGTCGCGAGCGGCGACCGGCCGGTCGAATATCCGCTGTTCGGCCGCGACTTCGCCACGCGCGGCGAAAACTTCCGCGACCAGATCGCGCTGCTGCGCGACGGCGCGCGCGGACACTTGCCGCCCGGCCTGGAAGTGCTGCCCGCCGCCCGTTCGCCGGTGCCGCTGCTCGTCGCGGGCCTCGCACAGCAGACGCCTGCGTGGATCGGCGAACACATGGACGGCTGCCTCGCGTATCCGGGCACGCCGGCCGATCACCTGCAGCGCGCCGCGAACTGGCACGCAGTGGCCGGCGACAAGCCGTACGTGAGCTTCATCCATCTCGACCTCGCGGAAGATCCGCACGAACCGCTGCAGCGGCACCGCTTCGGCGCCCGCGCGGGGCGCATCGCGCTGACGGAAGAACTCGCGGCGATGCGCGACGCGGGCGTGCAGCACATCGGCCTGCATTTCCGCCGCAACCGGCGGCCGCTCGACGAGACGATGGCCGAAATCGCATCGGACGTGCTGCCCGCGTTCCATCCGAACACGACGCCGCAGACGCGCGCCGCATAAGCGGCGACCACGGTCCGGACGCCCATGGCGCGACCTATATTTGACTTTAAATCAAATATTTTTGACTGATGAACGCGTTTATCTCATCAGTCTCACGCGCCAGAATGACTTCCATACCGCAATCGTTCCCCCTCTTTCAGGAGCACATGATGAGCAAGATTCCCGCATTCGGCCTCGGTACGTTCCGCCTGCAAGGCCAGGTCGTCATCGACTCGGTCCGCAACGGCCTCGAAGTCGGCTACCGCGCGATCGACACCGCGCAGATCTACGGCAACGAAGCAGAAGTCGGCGAAGCGATCGCCGCGTCGGGCGTGCGCCGCGAAGACCTGTTCCTCACGACGAAGATCTGGGTCGACAACTACGCGCCGGAAAAACTGGCGGCCAGCCTCGAGGAAAGCCTGCGCAAGCTGCGCACCGACGTCGTCGACCTGACGCTGATCCACTGGCCGGCGCCGGGCAACGGCGTGTCGATCGACGCGTTCATGACCGCGCTGGCGGACGCGAAGGCGAAGGGCCTCACGCGCCAGATCGGCATCTCGAACTTCAACATCGAACTGACGAAGGAAGCGATCGCGGCCGTCGGCAAGGACGCGATCGCGACGAACCAGATCGAACTGAGCCCGTACCTGCAGAACCGCAAGCTGGTCGAGTTCCTGAACGCCGAAGGCATTCACGTGACGTCGTACATGACGCTCGCGTACGGCAAGGTGCTCGGCGACCCGGTGCTCGGCGCGATCGCACAGCGTCACAACGCGACGCCGGCGCAAGTCGCACTCGCATGGGCGCTGCAACTCGGCTACTCGGTGATTCCGTCGTCGACCAAGCGCGAGAACCTCGCGAGCAACCTGCTCGCGCAGACGCTGCGCCTGACCGACGAAGACATGGCGCAGATCGCCGCGCTCGAGCGCAACGGCCGCGAAGTCGACCCGGACGGCCTCGCGCCGAAGTGGGACTGAGCCCACGCCGCCTTCATCCGACATGACCCGTCCGCGGCCCGCCGGCCGCGGCACCGACAGGAATCCACCATGACCCAGGACCCGCTTTTCCAACCGCTGCGACTCGGCGCGCTGACGCTGCCGAACCGCATCGTGATGCCGCCGATGACGCGCTCGCGCGCCAGCCAACCCGGCGACGAAGCCAACGAACTGATGGCCGCGTATTACGCGCAGCGCGCGAGTGCGGGCCTGATCGTCAGCGAAGGCACCTACATCGCGCCGCTCGGCAAGGGCTACGCATGGACGCCCGGCATCCACACGCCGTCGCAGGTCGCCGGCTGGCGCAAGGTGACGGACGCCGTGCATGCCGCGCACGGCCGCATCTTCGCGCAGCTGTGGCACGTCGGCCGGCTGAGCCACACGAGCCTGCTCGGCGGCGCGCAACCCGTGTCGTCGTCGCCGCTCCAGGCGAAGGGCGTGAACGTGTTCATCGCCGGCGAGGACGGCAGCACGCCGGGCTTCGTGCAGGCGTCCGAGCCGCGCGCGCTGTCGATCGACGAGATCCGCGAGATCGTCGACCAGTACCGCACCGCCGCCCGCCACGCGATCGAAGCCGGCTTCGACGGCGTCGAGCTGCACGGCGCGAACGGCTACCTCGTGAACCAGTTCATCGATTCGAACGCGAACACGCGCACCGACGCATACGGCGGCTCGCTGGAGAACCGGCTGCGCTTCCTGCGCGAAGTCACGCAGGCGCTGATCGACGGGACCGGCGACGCATCGCGCGTCGGCATCCGCCTCGCGCCGCTGACCACGCTGAACGGCTGCGTCGACGACGATCCGGAAACGACCTACCTCGCCGCCGCGAAGCTGCTCGGCGAACTCGGCGTCGGCTACCTGCACATCGCGGAAGCCGACTGGGACGACGCGCCGCTGATGCCGGTCGCCTTCAAGCAGCAACTGCGCGCCGCGTTCCCGGGCGTGCTGATCTATGCCGGCGCATACACCGCCGAGCGCGCGCGCGAGGCGATCGCCGCCGGCTGGGCCGACCTCGTCGCATTCGGCCGCCCGTTCGTCGCGAATCCCGACTTGCCCGAGCGGCTGCGCACCGGCGCCGCGCTCGCGCCGCACGACCGCAATACGCTGTTCGGCGGCGGCGCCCACGGCCTGACCGACTACCCGACGCTCGCGCAAGCCGCGGCATAACGATCGACAGGAGTCTCGAATGAAAGCGACGCTCGCCCGGCTCGCGCTCGCCGCGATCCTGCCGTTCGCGGCCGCGCAAGCGGCCCACGCCGCCCCGTCCGAGGCGGCGGCGGCCGGCTGGTATCCGTCCGTCTATGGCGCCGATGACGAAATCGGCGCGGCCAACCTGCTGACGCCCGACGTCGTCAAGCAGGCGGTCGGCCTCGTGAAAGCCGGCAAGACCTATCCGCTGGCCGTGCCGGTGGACAAGAACCTGCCGGCGTACCGCCACCGCAGCTTCCGGCTGTACAACGTGCAGGTCGGCCAGCAGGCCGGCAAGAGCCTCGGCCCGAACAAGTTCACGTTCAACGACGAACTCGTCAACGCATGGACCGGCGTCGGCACGCAGTTGAACGGCATCGGCCACATCGGCATCGACAACGTGTACTACAACGGCAACCGCGCGGCCGATTTCGTGACCGTCGACGGCGTGAAGAAGCTCGGCGTCGAGAAGGTGCCGCCGATCGTCACGCGCGGCGTCGTGCTCGACATGACCGCCCACTACGGCAAGCCGATCGTGCCGGGCGGCACCGAGTTCACGGTCGCCGATATCCAGGCCGTGCTGAAGAAGCAGCGGCTGACGCTGCGCAAGGGCGACGTCGTGCTGTTCAACACCGGCTGGCTCGAGCTGGTCGGCAAGGACGACAAGCAGTTCCTCGCCGTCGAGCCCGGCATCGGCATGGAAGCCGCGAAGTGGCTGGCCGATCAGGGGATCGTCGCGTTCGGCGGCGACACGTGGGCGTCGGAGGTCTATCCGAATCCGCATACGCGGGACGAATTCCCGGTCAACCAGTACATGCTCGCGAAGCGCGGCATCTACAACCTGGAGCTGATCGACAGCCGCGCGCTGGTGCGCGACAAGGCATGGGAATTCCTGTTCGTGCTCGGCCAGCCGCTGTACGTCGGCTCCACGCAGGTCAATATCAACCCGGTCGCGATCCGCTGATCGCGCATCCGCCCTCCGGCAATCGCGGCGACTATCGCCGCGATCGTCATTTCCGAGTTGCGGCCTGGGCGATCGGCGTCTAACGTTGACGGGATCGACGCCATACGATCGTCACCCGACCTGAAAGGACGCCCCGTCATGCCAAGCCGCTCCCCGACACGCGACATGCTGCTGGCCCTTGCGGCCGGTTTTTCCCTCGCGGCCTTTACCGCGCCTTCGCACGCCAACGAGGCTGCCGGCCTCACGGCGCCAGCGCCGGCCACGCCGGCGCTGACGACCACCGCGAGCGGCTTGCAGGTCTACACGTGCGAATACGATGCCGAACACCGGCTCGCGTGGACATTCCAGCACCCCGAAGCGCTGCTGTTCGATGCCGGCGGCACGCTCGTCGTCCGGCACGGCGCGGGACCGTCGTGGGAAGCGCTCGACGGCAGCCGCATTACCGGCAAGAAGCTCGCGGAAGTGCCGAGCGCCAGCCCGGCCAGCATTCCGCAACTGCTGCTCGCGGCGACGCCGGCCGCAACCGGCACGCTCGCCGGCGTGCGCTTCGTGCAGCGGCTCGACACGGCGGGCGGCACGCCGCCGGCCGCGACGTGCACGACCGAACATGCGGTCGGCCGCTTCCCGTACTTCGCGCGCTATGTGTTCCTGAAGTGACGCGCACGGCGTCGCAGCGACGGGGATCATCCCGTCACCTTTCGCCCCGCTTCCGCTTAATCAGTTTTCCTATATTTGATGCGGGGACGCATGAAATCGTCGACACCCTCGCTCCGTCCGGTCAGCGCAGCCGCATCGACAATTCGACGTCGCCGCCGAACGGCACCGACAGGTAGCCGTGTTCCGGCGCGCGCACGTAAGCAAGGTAGTCGGGGCTGTATTCCGCGTTGTCGGCCACGACGAACGCGCCCGCCCTGAGCCGCGGCTCGACCAGCGCGAGAATCTCCGGATACAGCGCCTTCGCCCCGTCGAGCAGCAGCAGGTCGACCGAATCCGGAAGATCGGCGGCCAGCGTGCGCAGCGCATCGCCTTCGCGAATCTCCACGAGATCGGCCAAGCCGGCCGCCGCCAGGTTGGCCTGCGCGCGCACGACCTTCGACGGCTCGAACTCGCTCGTGATCAGCCGGCCGCCGCCGTTGTCGCGCAGCGCGGCCGCGAGATGCAGCGTCGAGATGCCGAACGACGTGCCGAATTCGACGATTGCCTTCGCGCCGCCGCTGCGCGCGAGCATGTACAGCAGCATACCCGTCTCGCGCGACACGGGAAGCGGGTAGTCCTTCAGGCGCGCATACAGATCGGCGTAGTCCGTCTTGCTGCGCATCAGCCGCGCTTGCTCGTCGCGCGACACGTTGGCGAAGGCCGGGCTCGTCGCGGGCGACGACGCGTCGGCTTCGTCGAACAGGCGCGCCAGCAGCGAAGCCAGCGGGTCGAGCATCAGGGTGGTCATGCGATATCTCCGTATCGGGTTGAGTGCGTCAGTGCACCCGACTAGAATATGACGAACTATTCAGGTTTTACTATTCGCATTGGCAAACCGCTCATGACCGACCGCCGAAACGCCCCGATCGCCACGCGCAAGCAGCCTCGGCAGGCGCGCTCGACCCGCCTCGTCGAGGACGTCCTGCAGGCGGCTATTCAGGTTTTGGCGAGCGAAGGCGCGCAGCGCTTCACGATGGCGCGCGTCGCCGAGCGGGCCGGCGTGAGCGTCGGCTCGCTGTACCAGTACTTCCCGAACAAGGCGTCCGTGCTGTTCCGGCTCCAGCACGACGAGTGGCGGCAGACGCACGACATGCTGTGCGCAATCCTGCAGGACACGCGCAAGACGCCGCCCGAGCGGCTGCGCGCGGCGGTGCATGCGTTCATCCGTTCGGAATGCGACGAAGCGCCGATGCGGACCGCGCTCGACGATGCCGCTCCGCTCTATCGCGACGCCCCCGAGGCGCAGGACGTGAAGGCCGAGGGCAACCGGGCGTTCAGCGCGTTCATCCGCGAAGCGCTGCCCGACGTGCCCGACGCCACCCATGCGCTCGCGTGCGAACTGATCCTGACGACGCTCACGACGGGCGGCAAGGCGTTCTCCGAAACCGCGCGCACGCCCGCGGAAATCGACGCGTACTCGGACGCGATGGCCGACATGTTCTGCGCGTATCTCGCGCATCTCGCGCGCAGTTGAAGCCCGCATCGGGACGGAAACCATGCACGCGCGCCGGCCTCCCGGGCCACCTTGAAAGCCATTCGTAACGTCCAATGCCCCCCCGCCCGCCGACCCTGCATTCAAATAGTCGCCTTAACGGATTCGAACTAGGCGTATACACGCGTGTCGGCGCGACGGAGCCCCGTTGCACGCCGATATAAGCGCTGCGACATGCGCTGCATGCTCTTCCCCCGATGGGACGTGATGGGCCGCTCGCCTAACCTTCGCTACGGCAAAGCACACGTGACGGGGTCGACCACACCATGCGTCGTCCGACGCGACACCCTCGCGATCGTTTCGATTCGCCCGTCACGACACGCACCGCGCGTCATGCGTCCCCGCGACGTTGCCGATCAATCCAACCAGATACGAGACACCCTGACGACGGTTCGCTGCGAGCCGTTTCAGCATGCTGATAAAGGAGCAAGCTCATGAGTGATACCCCGGTGCAGCCGACGCTCGGCGTCGGCGCGGAAGAAACCGGCTTGGGCGCCAACGGCGCCATCGACCGGTACTTCGGCATTTCGTCGCGCGGCAGCACGCAACGCCGCGAGATCATTGCCGGCGTGACCACCTTCCTCGCGATGGTCTACTCCGTGTTCGTCGTGCCCGGCATGTTCGGCAAGGCCGGCTTCGACACGAGCGCCGTGTTCGTCGCGGTCTGTCTCACCACCGCGTTCGGCTCGCTGCTGATGGGCCTGTGGGCGAAGCTGCCGATCGCGATCGGCTGCGCGATCTCGCTGACCGCGTTCACCGCGTTCGGGCTCGTGCTCGGCAAGGGGCTGCCTCCGACGGTCGCGCTCGGCGCCGTGTTCCTGATGGGTCTCGTGTTCACCGGCATCTCGATCACCGGCGTGCGTTCGTGGATCCTGCGCAACCTGCCCGCGGGCGTCGCCCACGGCACGGGGATCGGCATCGGGCTGTTCCTGCTGCTGATCGCGTCGAACGACGTGGGCCTCGTGATCAAGAACCCGGGCGCCGGCCTGCCGGTGTCGCTCGGCCAGATCACCGCGTTCCCGGTCATCATGTCGGTCGTCGGGCTCGCCGCGATCTTCGGCCTCGAAAAACGTCGCGTGCCGGGCGGCATCCTGCTCGTCGTGATCGCGATCTCGGTATTCGGGCTGATCTTCGATCCGGGCGTGAAATACCGCGGCATCTTCGCGCTGCCGTCGCTGAGCGCACCGGGCCACGCGTCGCTGATCGGCGCGATGGACATCAAGGGCGCGCTGTCGATGGCCGTGCTGCCGAGCGTGCTCGCGCTGGTGATGACCGCCGTGTTCGACGCGACCGGCACGATCCGCGCGGTCGCGGGCCAGGCCGGCCAGCTCGACGCGAACGGCCGCATCATCAACGGCGGCCGCGCGCTGACCGCCGATTCGATCAGCTCGATCTTCTCCGGCTTCCTCGGCGGCGCGCCGGCGGCGGCCTACATCGAGTCGAGCGTCGGCGTGGCCGCCGGCGCGAAGACGGGCCTCGCGGCCGCCGTGGTCGGCCTGCTGTTCCTCGTCGTGATGTTCTTCTCGCCGCTCGCGGGCCTCGTGCCGTCGTACGCGACCGCACCGGCGCTGATGTACGTTGGCCTGCTGATGCTCGGCAGCGTGAGCAAGCTGCACATGGACGACATGGTCGACGCGATGTCGGGCCTCGTGTGCGCGGTGTTCATCGTGCTGACCGCGAACATCGTGACGGGCATCATGCTCGGCTTCTCGACGCTCGTGATCGGCCGCGTCGCCAGCGGCGAATTCCGCAAGCTCAACGTCGGCACCGTGCTGATCGCGGCCGTGCTCGTCACGTTCTATCTCGGCGGCTGGGCGATCTGAGCGCGACACATGCGCGACGTCGCCTGCAGAAGGGCGGCGCGCATCGGGACGATACCGTCTCCTCCACCATCGTCGTTGATGGCCTCGAGCCTGGGAACGCGAGTTTCCAGGCTTTTTTATCGGTGCGACGCAGCGCGACGCACTGCGCGAAAACGTCGCGACGCTCATTCGCGCGCGGTGCTACGATCGCGTTTTGCCCCTTCAGGAGTCGCGATGAACCCACTTGGCATCGTCTCCGAATCGACCACCCGGGCCTCGGCGCGCAAGCCGCCGTTCATTCCGTCGTTCGGCTTCCACGAAGTGCATGAATCGCAGCCGATCGACGCGCCGCCCGCATCCATCATCGATGTCGTCGCCTCGCTCGACATGCGCGCCGATCCCGTCATCGACACGCTGCTGACGATGCGAGAATTCCCGGCAGCCGTCGCCGGCGCGCTGCGCCACGCGCGGGCCCGCCCCGAACGCGCGCGTTTCGGCTTCGACACGTTCACGCCGCTCCATCGCGACGACACGTCGCTGTCGCTCGGCCTCGTCGGACGCTTCTGGCGCCCGACGCCCGACGTGCGCGCCGTCGCCGATGCCGACGCGTTCGTCCGGCACGACGACCCGCGCGACGCGAAGCTGGTGCTCCGGTTCGAGGTCGTCGGGCTCGCGTCGGGCGCGCACATCCTGCGCACCGAAACCTTCGTCCATTGCCCGAGCGCGCGCACGCGCTGGCTGTTCACGCCGTACTGGCTCGCGATCCGAGTGGGCAGCGGCTGGATCCGGCGCCGCACGCTGGCAGCGGTCGAGATGGCGCTCGCCTGAACGCGCCGCGTCAGAACGGCTTGATCACGGCCAGCCCGACGACGAGCGCCATCCCGACGATCACCGCGCCCGCCGCGTGCCCGAGCCACGGCGCCGGCACGACGACGAGATCGTCGCGCGCCATGCGCCGCAGCGTGCCGGCCAGGATCCCGTGCAGCACCGACAGCGCGACGACGAGCGCGAGCTTCACCGACAGCCACGCGGCGCCGAACCAGTGACCGCTCAGCGCGAGCGCGATGCCGGCGATCCAGACGATCGCGAGCGCGGGCGCCGTCACCGTGCGATCCCAGCGCCGCACCGCGCGATGCACGGCGAGGTTCGCGATCCGGACCGCGACAGACGACAACAACAACCCGCCGACGAACGTGACGACGGCCGCCAGATGCACGGCCTTCAGCACCAGGTAGATCATTGCGCGTGCCGCCTGCGCGCGATCCAGCCGGCGCTCGCGAGCCCCGCGAACGGCACGACGGCCGACAGCACGAGCCGCGCGACCTCGCCCTTGCTCCACAGCCCGCTCGATGCGGTGACGACTACCGCCCACACGTACATCGCGAACGCGATGCCGTGAACCGGGCCCATGATCGACACCGCGACCGGGTAGCCGGCCAGATGCTTGAGCGGCACGGCCACGCAGACCAGCGCGACGAGCGTGGTCGCCTCCAGCAGCGACAGGTATTGCAGGTTCCGCAACGCGTTGCGATCGTCTTGTTTCATCGGCAGGGCTCCAGGTGGTCCGCCGCGATTGTCGCGTGTGGTGCCGGCCCGAGCCATTGGCTAGAATGACATCTTTCAACGGATTCTGGCCACGGCCGCAACGCCATGCACACGGTCGCCGTTCTTGCCTTGCCCGATGTCGTTCCGTTCGATCTGGGCGTCGCCTGCGACACGTTCGTGCGCGTGCGCGCCCCCCATGTCGAACAGGCGTACCGCGTACGCGTGTGCAGCGAACAGCCGCGCGTCGGCGGCGACCTGTTCGAGCTGCGCCCGCCGTTTCGCCTCGACGCGCTGGCCGACGCCGATACGATCATGGTGCCCGGCACGTCGGTGCCGCTCGCGCCGACGTCGCGCCGCGTGCTCGACGCGCTGCGCGCGGCGGCCACGCGCGGGCGCCGGATCGCGTCGATCTGCAGCGGCGCGTTCGTACTCGCGGAAGCCGGGCTGCTCGACGGCCTGCGCGCGACGACGCATTGGCTCGCGGCCGCCGAACTCGCGCGCCGCTATCCGACCGTCGACGTCGACCCGAACGTGCTGTTCGTCGACAACGGCCGGATCCTGACCTCGGCCGGCGCGGCGGCCGGCCTCGATCTGTGCCTGCACATGATCCAGGCCGACTACGGCGCGGCCGTCGCCGTCGACGCGGCCCGCAACGCTGTGGCGCCGCGCGTGCGCGAAGGCGGCCAGGCGCAGTTCATCGCGCCCGAATGGCCGGCCGGCGGCGACAGGCTGCACGACCTGATGGACTGGCTGAACGCGAACCTGCGCCAGCCGCTGACGCTCGACGCGATCGCGCGCAAGGCATCGACGAGCGTGCGCACGCTGACGCGGCGCTTCCAGGAGCAGACGGGCACGTCGCCCGGGCAATGGCTGCAGACCGCGCGCGTCAGGCATGCGCAGCAGTTGCTGGAGGTGACCGAACTGTCGATCGAACATGTGGCGACGGAAGCCGGGTTCGGCTCGGTCAGCGCGTTTCGCGAGCGCTTCTCGCGCATCGTCGGCACGTCGCCGCAGCGCTATCGGCAGGCGTTCCGCACACGCGCCGATGCGTGACCTTCATCGGGCTCGCCGCCTGAACCCGCCGCCCCCTTTCGCGCCAACCGGACCCGACCGATGACCCGCATCCGCAATCCCCTGAA
Organism: Burkholderia sp. CpTa8-5; assembly: GCF_017815045.1. NCBI lineage: Bacteria > Pseudomonadati > Pseudomonadota > Betaproteobacteria > Burkholderiales > Burkholderiaceae > Burkholderia > Burkholderia sp. CpTa8-5. The sequence continues at coordinate 277,027 of NZ_JAGIQD010000004.1, read as the reverse complement.
CATCGCGCAGCTCCAGGCGTTCGTCTCCGCCGCGCATCTGAAGAGCCTGCGCGCCGCCGCGCGCGAGCTCGGCGTCACGCAGCCGGCGATCACGCACACGATCCGCGAGCTCGAAACGGCGCTCAACGCGGAGCTGCTCGTGCGCAGCGTGCGCGGCGTCGAACTGACCGCCTGCGGCGAGGCGCTGCTGCCGCGCGCCGAGCAGTTGCTCGGCGACGTCCGCCGCACGGTCGAAGCCGTCGAACAGGTGAAAGGCGAGATGTCGGGCCGCGTCGCGGTCGGCACGATGCCGTCGATCGCGCTGACCGCGTTGCCGCACGCGGTGACGGCGTTTCGCCGGTCGATGCCGAACGTGAGCCTGCATCTGGAGGAAGTGACGGTGCCGGACGCGCTCGCGCAGTTGCGCAACGGCACGCTCGACATCGCTGCGATGCACCATGTGCCCGCGCTCGACCGCGATTTCACGCAATTGCCGCTGCTGTCGACCGAATTCACGATCGTGATGCGCGACGGCCACCCGCTCGCGCACGCGCGCCGGTTAGAGGAACTGCTCGACGCCGAGTGGATCGTCACCGTCGGCGCCGAGCAGTTTCCGCACAGCGTGATGGTCGGGATGTTCGAGGCGCACGGGCTGCCGCTGCCGAAACGTTTGCTGCGCTCGCCGATGTCGTTCGCGGTGACGCTCGGGCTCGTCGCGCGCTCGGACGTGATCGGCTGCTTCACGCGCCCGCTTGCCGCGATGGTCGCGCCGCTCGGCATCCGCACGGCCGAACTCGACGAAAGCATGCCGCGCTTCGACCTGTCGATCATCGCGCGGCGCGACCTGCTGCCCACGCCGGCCGTGTCGCACTTCGCCACCTGCCTGCAGCGCGCGGTCAACGAAACGCTCGGCTGAATCGTTCCTGTGTGTGAAACGGCGGTGCGTCCGACGCGCCGCCGCCGGGCCCGGTATCGGGGCTTGTCCTAGGCGCCCCGCCGGTATTTTGTCTTGATAATCTTCCGCACGTCGCGCGCCCCCATCGGGCGGGCGAAACGGACTGTCCGACGCGAAGCCGCGGCGGGCCGAAGGCTTACGGCGCGGCACAACCGCGCACCCATCGAACAAAACGAGGAGTCACCGAGTGAAAAAGATTCTTGCGGCAGTGACCGTGGCCCTGCTCGCCGTATCGGCCGGCAGTGCATACGCGAAGGACTGGTCGACCGTGCGGTTCGGCGTCGACGCAAGCTACCCGCCTTTCGAATCGAAAGGCGCCGACGGCAAGGTCGTCGGCTTCGACGTGGATCTCGGCAACGAGATCTGCCGCCGCATCAACGCGAAGTGCGTGTGGATCGAAAACGACTTCGACGGGATGATCCCGGCGCTGAAAGCCCGCAAGTTCGACGGCGTGCTGTCGTCGATGTCGATGACGCCGGCGCGCGCCGAGCAGATCGCGTTCTCGTCGAAGCTGTTCAACACGCCGACGCGCCTCGTCACGAAGAAGGGCGCGAACCTGCAGCCGACGGCCGAATCGCTGAAGGGCAAGTCGGTCGGCGTCGAGCAGGGCACGATCCAGGAAACCTACGCGAAGACGTACTGGGCGTCGAAGGGCGTGAACGTCGTGCCTTACCAGAACCAGGACCAGGTCTACGCCGACCTGATCTCCGGCCGTCTGGACGGCGCGCTGCAGGACGCGGTGCAAGCCGAGATCGGCTTCCTGAAGACGCCGCGCGGCGCGAACTTCGACTTCGCCGGCAAGGACCTCGACGATCCGAAGACGCTCGGCAATGGCGCCGGTATCGGCCTGCGCAAGGAAGACACCGACCTGAAGACGAAGATCGACGGCGCGATCGCCGGCATGCGCAAGGACGGCACGTACGACAAGATCGCGAAGAAGTACTTCGATTTCGACGTCTACGGCAAGTAATCCGGCCGAACGACGCGCGATTCGGCGCGACGGGAACGGGCTCCGCGAGGAGCCCGTTTTTTTTGCGCGCGGCGCGGGCAGCGTTATTTTTTCTGCGCCAACCCGATGATTCTCAACGGAAAACCGAACGCTCCGGCACCGGTTTGATGGCGGCGAGGAAGGCAACGTACAATCGATCTTCCACGCACACGGATCATTCGCGGCTGCGCCGCACTCCCCTCATCATGCAAACGCAGACCCATCCGCTGATTTCCCCCGCCGTCGGCACCGAACGCCAGATCACCAGCTTCCACTACGGCCCGCGCGGCGGCAAGAAGGTCTACATCCAGTCGTCGCTGCACGCGGACGAGCTGCCCGGCATGCTGGTCGCCACGCTGCTGCGTCGCAAGATCGCCGCGCTGGAGACGGCCGGCAAGCTGCAAGGCGAAGTCGTCATCGTGCCCGTGCCCAATCCGATCGGCCTGTCGCAACACGTGTTCGGCGATCACCTCGGCCGCTTCGAGCTCGGCTCGATGCAGAACTTCAACCGCAATTTCCACGATCTCGCGGCGCTCGTGCTGCCGCATGTCGAAAGCCGCCTCACGAACGACGCGCAGCGCAATCTCGCCGTCGTACGCGCGGCGATGCGCGAAGCGCTCGATGAACAGAAGCCGCGCACCGAACTCGACTCGCAGCGTCTTGCGCTGCAGAAGCTGTCGTTCGACGCCGATATCGTGCTCGACCTGCATTGCGACAGCGATGCGGTGATGCACCTCTACACGAATCCCGATCTGTGGGCGGACGTCGAGCCGCTGGCGCGCTATCTCGATGCCAAGGCGTCGCTGCTCGCGCTGAATTCGGTCGGCAACCCGTTCGACGAAATCCACAGCTTCTGCTGGTCGGATCTGCGCAACCGCTTCGGCGACCGCTTCCCGATCCCGAACGGCGCGATTTCCGTCACGGTGGAACTGCGCAGCGAACGCGACGTGTCGTACGAGTTCGCGGAAAAAGACGCGCAGGCGATCGTCGACTACCTGACCGAGCGCGGCATCGTCGAAGGCACGCCGGCGCCGCTGCCGCCGCTCGCGCATCCGGCCACGCCGCTCGCGGGCACCGATCCGCTCGTCGCGCCCGTGTCGGGCGTGATCGTGTTCCGCACGCTGGTCGGCGCGATGATCGAGGCCGGCCAGGCCGTGGCCGACATCGTCGATCCGCTGACCGATCGCGTCGTCACGCTGAAGAGCAGCGTGTCGGGCGTGCTGTACGCGCGCCAGGTCGTGCGCTTCGCGACGGCCGGCATGGAAGTCGCGCGCATCGCCGGCGCGACCGCGATCCGTACCGGTTCGCTGCTGTCGGCCTGAGCCTGAGCGCGGCCCGCGCGCCGGGCCGCGGCGCGCATCGCACGCCATCGGCCGCATCAAACGAAATCGCCCGCTTGCGCGGGCGATTTGCTTTCCGGAGCCGGCGTCGGCAGCCGATGCTGCGCCGCCGCGCGCTGCGCGCGAAGGACGTTCAGAACGCCGGCACGATCGCGCCGCCAAACTTCTGGTCGATGAACTTGCGCACGTCGTCCGATTCATAGGCCGCGACGAGCTTCTTCACCCACGGCTTGTCCTTGTCCTGCGCGCGCACCGCGATCAGGTTCGCGTACGGCCCGCGCAGATCCTCGATCGCGATCGCATCCTTCACCGGCGTGAGCCCGGCCTTCACTGCGTAGTCGGTGTTGATCGACGCGGCGTCGAGGTCGGGCAGCGCGCGCGGCAGTTGCGCGGAATCAAGCTCGACGATCTTGATCTTCTTCGGGTTCTCGGCAATGTCGAGCGGCGTCGCGTTCACCCCGTTCGCGCCGACGCCCGGCTTCAGCTTGATCACCCCGTACTTCTGCAGCAGCAACAGCGCACGGTTGCCGTTCGACGGATCGTTCTGGATCCCGACCTTCGCGCCCGCCGGCAAATCCTTCAGCGACTTGAGCTTCTTCGAATAGAAGCCCATCGGCGCGGTATAGGTGAGCCCCACGTTGACGATCTTGTATCCGCGCTGCTTGATCTGGCTGTCGAGGAACGGCTGGTGCTGGAAACCGTTCGCGTCGAGATCGCCGGAATCGAGCGCCGCGTTCGGCTGCACGTAGTCGTTGAATTCGATGACCTTGATCGCGAGGCCTTCGCGCGCGGCGACTTTCGTCACCTCGGTCCAGATCTGCGCGTCGGGGCCGCTCATCGTGCCGATCTTCAGCGTTTGGGAGTCGGCGTGCGCGCCGGGCGCGGCGAATGCCAGCGCGGCGGCGAGTGCGCCGAGGCCGGTCAGAATCGAACGTCGCATGGGGTGTCCTCTTGTCCCGTGTCGTTTGTTGGAGGACGGATCGTGGCACGGGGCGCGGATGCGGCAAACCAAGCTTATTTCATGTGCATATTCCGGTTCGGAATCGAATCTCAGCCGAAATCGGTATAACCCCCGCTATACAACCCGGGCAGAATTCGGTGTCGCATCGGCACCACAGATTCGTCATATGACAGTCGCTGTCATATTCATTACGTGGCCCGCCGATAAAGTTGCGCCGGTCCGTGAAAGCGCTCCATAGAGAGCGCCGGAACCGCAACTGGACACGCCATTCATTCGCTCGGAGAATCCTTTGAACAAGAAACTGTTGACCATCGCCGCCCTCGCAGCAACGGCCGGCACGGCGCACGCACAAAGCAGCGTGACCCTGTACGGCGTCATCGATGCCGGTATCAGCTACGTGAACCACAGCAAGACCGCCAACGGCGGCAGCAGCAAGCTGTTCAAGTACGACGACGGCGTGGCCCAGGGCAGCCGTTGGGGCCTGCGCGGCACCGAAGACCTCGGTGGCGGCCTGAAGGCGATCTTCGTGCTCGAAAACGGCTTCAACAGCGGTAACGGCACGATCGGCCAAGGCGGCGCGATCTTCGGTCGCCAGGCTTACGTCGGCCTGAGCCAGGCGCAATACGGCACGGTCACGTTCGGCCGCCAGTACTCGTTCTCGACCGACATCCTCGGCTCGAACTACTCGACCGGCGGCAACACGGTCGCGGGTAACTACGCTTACCACGTGAACGACATCGACCAGCTGACGTCGAGCCGCATCAACAACGCGGTGAAGTTCCAGAGCGCGAACTACGCCGGCTTCACGTTCGGCGCGTTGTACGGCTTCTCGAACTCGACCGACTTCGCCGGCGCACCGTCGACGACGACGGGCACCACGACGACGGCCGGTTCGTCGCGCGCCTACAGCTTCGGCCTGAACTACGCGAACGGCCCGTTCTCGCTCGGCGCCGCGTACACGGACATCCGCTTCCCGAGCCAGTCGACGCCGGCCTTCTCGACGTCGATCGCGAACATCGCGCTGACGAACATCCGCGACCTGCGCACGTATGGCGTCGGCGGCCGCTATGTCTTCGGCCCGGCAACGGCATGGCTGCTGTGGACGCGCACGCAGTTCACCCCGATCGCGGCAGGCGCATCGGGCACGTTCTACAACGCATACGAAGCAGGCGTGAAGTATGCGTTCACGCCGGCGCTGTCGGCGGCAGCGGGCTACACGTACACGAACGCGACGCAAAGCGGCAGCTCGGCGCACTGGAACCAGGGCAACGTGGGCCTCGACTACGCACTGAGCAAGCGTACGGACGTGTACGGCCTGGTCATCTACCAGAAGGCATCGGGCAACAACGTGCAGGCGCAGATCGGTTCGAGCACGAGCTACTTCAACACGTCGGGCAACGGTTCGTCGAACCAGCTGGCTGCTCGCGTCGGTATCCGTCACAAGTTCTAAAGCATCCGCTTAACTGTCCGCGTCACGCGCGGATCAGGACGGCACGCAGCGCCCCGCTCCACGCGGGGCGCTTTTTTATGCGCTTTTAAGTTTCGCTTAATTCTGGGCTGAGACGATGCTCTCACCCCCCCTGTTGGCCGCCTGAGCATCGGCGGCTTTTTTTTTGAGACTCCCTACGGCACCGCCATCAACTGCCCACAAGACAGGATCGGAGGCCACGATGATCGAAGATACCGTTTTCAGCCATCTGCACGCGATTCTGACGTGCCAACACTCGCTGCCGGTCCAGAGCTGCCGCGTCTCGGTGGAAATGCAGCGGCCATGGGGCCGTCCGTATCGTCTCGTCGAGTGGACGATGCATCTCGATGCACCCGCGCGGCGCCAGATCGTGCCGGCCGAATCGACCGACGAAGAGATCGCCGAGGTCGTCGCGTCGCACGTGCCGGGCCGGCTTTACGGCGACGGCCGGCTGCAGTTCTGAACGCGTTTCCATTCCACCCGCTTCCCGTCCGCCGGCCGCGCCGCACGCATCGTGCGGCAGTCGGTTTCGTTTGACGCGGCAACGAAACCTGCTACGCTGCGCGTTTTCGTCCACGTCACACACGATGGAAAACGCATTCAACGAACGTGGCGTCATGGTCACGCGCAACGGCCTGTCGGCCGCCGGGCAGGTATTCGCACTGCGTGACATCCGCCAGGTCGATGTCGTCAAGATTCCAAAGAACCGTCTCGTGCCGTCGCTGATCTCGCTGATCGGCGCGGCCGTCGCCGTCGCGGGCGGCATCGGCGCATCGAGCGCCGCGCTGGTGGTCGGCGTGATGCTCGTCGTCGTCGGCTATCTCGCGTGGGCCACGCAGGACATCACGTATCGGCTGATGGTCGAGATGCCCGACGGCAAGCTCGAAGCGCTGTCGAGCGTCGACGCCGCGTTCGTCGAACGCGTCGCGCAGGTCGTGCGCGATGCGCAGTCCGCCACCGCCGCCGGCTGATTCCACTCCATTCGTGCACGCTTCGATTCGCGCTTGCCGCACGCCCGCGGCGAGCGTCGGTGTGCGCGGCCTGCCCGTCGAATCGCGTGCCATGCGCCGCTCCACACGCATCTCGCCTCCACGGCGGACGCCAACCGCCTAGTATGGAAAGAGCGGCTCGCCGCCGCATCGTCCGAGGAGGCCAGCATGAACGCTCAATCGCTGTCCGGCATGCTTCGCGCGCAGGAACTGCTGATCGTGTCGATGATCCGCGCGCTTCCCCCTGACACACGTCGCGCGCTCGTCGAGCTCTACACCGAACAGATCGCGTTCGCCGAACAGGCCGGCATCGAAAGCCACAGCGATCGTGCGACGCACGACGCGTTCATCGCGCATGCGCGCAACCTGCTGATTCGCATCGAAGCGCTGGCTTAGTGCCTGTTTCTCTCAAATTTTGCGCCACGGCTCGCCCGAGCCGTGCATGCAAGTGCTCACTCGCATGAGCCGCTTTGCGTTCTTGTATTGATAACAATTCTCATTTACACTGACAAGGTTGTCAGTTGCCTTTCAAATCGCCGTTTGCCGCCTGTCGCGCGCAAACGGGCCAGCCAGGTGAACGCGTCGCCCAGCCAGCCTTCGGGCTTGTTATCGTCAATGGGAGACCACCTGTGCATTGCTATACGCTGGCGCGGCGGCCGATCTGTGCCGCGCTGTTCGGCGCGTTCGGCCTGTCCGCTGCCCCGGCTCACGCCGATTCGTCGCCGCAAGGCGCCAACCCGCCTTCCGCCGTCCTGACCGCCGCCGCCGCGTCCGCGCGCGGCGATGCGGCGCTGCTCGATCCCGTCACCGTCACGGCCACCCGCACCGCCACTGCGGCGAGCCGCACGGCGGCGGCCGTGTCGGTGATCACCGACGAGGATCTCGAAGAACGGCAGGTCACCAACATCAAGGACGCGCTGCGCTACGAGCCGGGCATCACGGTGCGCCGCACCGCGTACCGGCCGGGCAGCGCCGCGCTCGGCGGCGGCCGCGACGGCGATTCGAGCATCAACATCCGCGGCCTCGAAGGCAATCGCGTGCTGCTGATGGAAGACGGCATCCGCCTGCCGAGCGCGTTTTCGTTCGGTCCGCTCGAAGCGGGCCGCGGCGACTACGCCGATCTCGACACGCTCAAGCGCATCGAGATCCTGCGCGGGCCGGCGTCGGCGCTGTACGGCAGCGACGGCCTGACCGGCGCGGTGAACTTCATCACGAAGGACCCGCGCGACCTGCTGTCGATCTACGGAAAGCCCTACTACTTCTCGTTCCGGCCGAGCTACGACTCGACCGACCGCAGCATCGGCGCGACCGTGTCGGCCGCGGGCGGCAACGATCGCATCCAGGGGATGATCATCGCCGACGGCCGGCGCGGCCACGAGGTCGACACGCGCGGCAGCAACAATTCGGCGAGCACGCTGCGCACGACGTCGAACCCGCAGGACGTCTATTCGGAATCGCTGCTCGGCAAGCTCGTGCTGACGCCCACCGCGCGCGACACGATCAAGTTCACCGCCGAAACGGTGCAGCGGCGCGTGAGCACCGACGTGCTGTCGGCGATCAGCCCGCCGACCACGCTCGGCCTGACGACCTACGACCGGCTCGAGCGCAATCGCTTCAGCGTCGACTACGACTTCCGCGACGACACGTTCCGCTGGTTCCAGACCGCGCACGTGCAGTTCTACTACCAGGACGCGAAGCAGGACCAGTACGCGTTCGAGACGCGCGGCCGGGCGGCTTCGCGTTCGCGCGACAACCAGTACAAGGAACGCACGTTCGGCGGCACCGCGTTCGCCGAAAGCGGCTTCGCGACCGGCCCGCTCGCGCACAAGCTGCTCTACGGCGTGGACGGCAGCGTCTCGCGCGTGACGAACCTGCGCGACGGCACGGTGCCGGGCGTCGGCGAAGCGTTTCCGAACAAGGCGTTCCCCGACACCGACTACACGCTGTTCGGCGCGTTCGTGCAGGACCAGATCGGCTACGGCCGCCTGCTCGTCACGCCGGGCCTGCGCTTCGACACGTACCGGCTGAGTCCGACCGCAAACGATCCGCTGTTCACCGGCAAGGCCGTGTCGACGAGCGCGAACGAACTGTCGCCGCGCGTCGCCGTGCTCTACGAGATCACGCCCGCGGTCATTCCGTACGTGCAGTACGCGCATGGCTTCCGTGCGCCGACGCCCGACCAGGTGAACAGCAGCTTCTCGAACCCGGTGTACGGCTACACGTCGATCGGCAATCCGAACCTGAAGCCCGAAACCAGCGACACGTTCGAAGCCGGCCTGCGCGGCAAGGCCGGCACCGGCTACGGCGTCGTGCGCTACAGCGCGGCCGCGTTCACCGGCCGCTACCGCAACTTCATCTCGCGCACGACGATCGCCGGCAGCGGCCGGCCGGTCGACCCGTTCGTGTTCCAGTACGTGAACTTCGCCGACGCGCGCATCCACGGCCTCGAAGGCCGCGCCGAATGGGTGATGCCGAACGGCATCACGCTGAAGACGGCAATGGCGTTCACGAAGGGCTCGACGCAGGACAACGGTGCGGCCAGCCAGCCGCTCGACACGATCAATCCGTTCTCGGCCGTGTTCGGCGTGCGGTACGAACCAAGCGAACGCTGGTTCGTGCAGACCGACCTGCTGTTCCAGGCCGCCAAACGCGACAAGGACATCCCGGCGAACGCATGCCCGGGGGCGAGAACGTCGTGCTTCGCGCCACCGTCTTCATTCGTCGTCGACCTGCGCGGCGGCTACCGTTTCAACAAGCACGTGAGCGCGACCATCGGCATCCGCAACCTGTTCGACCGCAAGTACTGGAACTGGTCGGACGTGCGCGGCCTCGCGTCCGACGCGCAGGTGCTCGACGCGTATTCGTCGCCCGGCCGCACCGTCGCCGTCAGCATGAAAGTGGATTTCTGATGCGCGTCGCCCGCGCGCCCATCCCAACCGTTACTCGAAGGAGTCCGACATGATGCAATCCGCCCTTCCCGGTCAATCGGCCACGCCGGCCCGCGCGGCCGCCGCGCTGCGCGACGCGTTCGTCAAGCTCAAGACCGAGCGCCAGCTGCGCAACCGCGACGTCGCGCAGGCGCTCGGCGTCAGCGAAGGCGAGGCGCTCGCCGCGTTCGTCGGCGAGCACGTCGTGCGGCTCGACGCGCGCTTTCCGGCGATGTTCGAGGAAATGCCGCGCCTCGGCCGCGTGATGGCGCTGACGCGCAACGACACGGCCGTCCACGAAAAGGACGGCGAATACGCGCAGATGAGCCACGACGGCCCGGTCGGCCTCGCGCTCGGCGACATCGACCTGCGCATCTTCTATCGTCACTGGGTGTCGGCGTTCGCGGTGCGCGACGAGACTGCGCACGGCCCGCTGAAGAGCCTGCAGTTCTTCGATGCGCAGGGCCATGCGATCCACAAGGTCTATCTGCGCGCGCACAGCGATCACGCCGCGTACGACGCGTTCGTCGAACACTGGCGCGCGCAGTCGCAGGAGCCGGGCCTCGCGGTCGCGCCCGCCGCGCCGAAAACGCCCGAGCGCGCCGATAGCGAGATCGACGTCGCGGGCTTTCGCGCCGCATGGGACGCGATGACCGATACGCACCAGTTCTTCGGCATCACGCAGCGCTTCGGCGTGAGCCGCATGCAGGCGCTGCGCCTCGCCGATCCGCACTACGCGTATCCGGTCGAAACCGCGCATGCGTTGCGCCACGTGCTCGAACACGCGGCGCAAAGCGGCCAGCCGATCATGGTGTTCGTCGGCAACGCGGGAATGATCCAGATCCATACGGGCCCCGTCGCGAACGTGCGCGAGGTCGGCGCGTGGATCAACGTCCTCGATCCGGGCTTCAACCTGCATGTCCGCGAGGACCTGATCGCCGCCGCATGGGTCGTGAAGAAGCCGACGAGCGACGGCATCGTCACGTCGCTCGAGCTGTTCGACCGGCAGGGCGACCACGTCGCGCTGCTGTTCGGCGAGCGCAAGCCCGGCAAGGTCGAGCGCGACGACTGGCGCGCGCTCGTCGCGACGCTGCCGGCGGCCGCACGCGGGGGCGCGCGGTGAGCGCGCGGCCGTTCGATCCGCGCCGCCGGTCGCTGCTGGCCGGTGCGGCGGCCGGTGCGCTCGCGGGCGCACTGCCCGCCGGCGTGCTCGCCCAGGTCGCTGCCGCCGCGCCGAAACGCGTGATCATGATCGGCGGCGCGCTGGCGGAAACCGCGTTCGCGCTCGGCGGCGCCGAGACGCCGCGTTACCGGCTCGTCGGCGCCGACACGACGTGCACGTATCCCGACGCCGCGAAGCGCCTGCCGAAGGTCGGCTACCAGCGCGCGCTATCGGCCGAAGGGCTGCTGTCGCTGCGGCCCGATCTCGTGCTGGCCTCCGCGGAAGCCGGCCCGCCGACGGCGATCGCGCAGGTGAAAGGCGCCGGCGTCACGGTGACGACGTTCGACGAGCGCCACGACGTCGAATCGGTGCGCGCGAAGATCACCGGCGTCGCGCAGGCGCTCGACGTGCGCGACGCCGGCACCCTGCTGCTGCAACGCTTCGATCGCGACTGGCAGGCCGCGCGCGACGCGGTCGCCGCGCGCGCGCCCGGCGGCGCGCAGCCGCCGCGCGTGCTGTTCGTGCTGAACCACACCGGCACCCAGGCGCTCGTCGCGGGCCAGCGCACGGCCGCCGACGCGATGATCCGCTACGCGGGCGCGCGCAACGCGATGCAGGGCTTCGAGCACTACAAGCCGCTGACGACCGAGGCGCTCGCGGCGGCCGCGCCCGACGTCGTGCTGATCTCCGACGAAGGGCTGGCGGCCGTCGGCGGCCACGCCGCGCTGCTCGCGACGCCCGGCTTCGGCGCAACGCCGGCCGGCCGCGCGCGGCGCGTCGTGTCGCTCGACGCACTGTTCCTGCTCGGCTTCGGCCCGCGCCTGCCGCTCGCCGTCACGACCCTGCATCGACGCCTGTCGAATGCGCTCGCCTGATTCCGGATCGACCCGATGCCCGCTCACGCTTCGCCCTTCAACGCGCCGTCGCCCGCCTCGCGCGCCGGCGCCGCCCGTGTTGGCACGTCGCGCCGCTTCGCGCCGTTCGTCCTCGCCGCGCTCGCCGTTCTGGTGGGCGCGATGGCCGTCGTCGCGCTGTGCGTCGGCGCGTACCGCATTCCGCTGGCGCAAGCCTGGGCCGCGCTGAGCGGCGACGCGGCCGCGCAGCAGGCGCGCGCGGTGCTGCTCGACATCCGCGCGCCGCGCGTCGTGCTCGCGCTGCTGGTCGGCGGCGGCTTCGGCGCGACCGGCGCCGCGATGCAGGCGCTGTTCCGCAACCCGCTCGCCGATCCGGGGCTCGTCGGCGTGTCGAGCGGCGCCGCACTCGGCGCGACCACGCTGATCGTGCTCGGCCCCGCGCTCTTTGCCGCCCACGCGAGTGCGGTCGCACTGCCGGTCGCCGCGTTCGCGGGCGGCCTCGCGGTCGCGGCGCTCGTCTACCGGCTGGCCGCGTCGCGCGGCCGGCTCGCGCTGCCGCTGCTGCTGCTCGCCGGCATCGCGATCAATGCGCTGGCCGGCGCGGCGATCGGGCTGCTCACGTTCGTCGCCGACGACGCGCAGCTGCGCTCGCTGACCTTCTGGAGCCTCGGCAGCCTCGGCGGCGCGCAATGGTCGACGCTCGCGGCCGTCGCGCCGTGCGTGGCGCTCGGCTGCATGCTGCTCGTGCGCGAACGCGATGCGCTGAACGCGCTGCAGCTCGGCGAAACCGAAGCGCTGCATCTCGGCGTGCCCGTGCAGCGACTGAAGCGGCGCGTGCTCGTCGCGGTCGCGCTCGCGGTCGGCGCGCTCGTGTCGTGCGCGGGCATCATCGGCTTCATCGGGCTCGTCGCGCCGCATTGCGTGCGCCTTGCGTGCGGCCCCGACCAGCGCATCGTGCTGCCCGGCGCCGCGTTGCTCGGCGCGTTGCTGACGCTCGCGGCCGATCTCGCCGCGCGCACGGTCGCCGCGCCCGCCGACATTCCGCTCGGCGTGCTGACCGCGCTGCTCGGCGCGCCGTTCTTCCTCGCGCTGCTGTGGAAGAACCGCGGCGCGCTCGGCGGCTGATCCCTTCTTCACGACGACCATGCTGACTGCCCATCACCTCGACGTCGCCCGTCGGCACGACACGATCCTGCGGAATCTGTCGCTGTCGATCGAACCCGGCCGCGTGACCGCGCTGCTCGGCCGCAACGGCGCGGGCAAGAGCACGCTGCTGAAAACCTTCGCCGGCGAGCTGACCGGCAGCGTCGCGCCGAACGGCGTGCGCGTGACGGGCGACGTCACGCTGAACGGCGAACCGCTCGCGCGCATCGATGCGCCGCGGCTCGCGCGCCTGCGCGCGGTGCTGCCGCAGGCCGCGCAGCCCGCGTTCCCGTTCAGCGTCGACGAAATCGTGCTGCTCGGCCGCTATCCGCATGCGCGGCGCAGCGGCGCCCGCCACGTCGTTGCGCACCGCGATCGCGACATCGCGTGGCGCGCGCTCGAACGCGCGGGGGCCGACGCACTCGTCGGCCGCGACGTCACGACGCTGTCGGGCGGCGAACTCTCGCGCGTGCAGTTCGCCCGCGTCCTCGCGCAGCTGTGGCCGGACCACGAAGCGACGGAAACCGGCCCGCGCTACCTGCTGCTCGACGAACCGACCGCCGCGCTCGATCTCGCGCACCAGCACCGGCTGCTCGATACCGTACGCGCCGTCGCGCGCGAATGGCAGCTCGGCGTGCTCGCGATCGTCCACGATCCGAACCTCGCCGCGCGACATGCGGATACGATCGCGATGCTCGCCGACGGCACGATCGTCGCGCAGGGCGCACCGCGCGACGTGATGACGCCGGCCCATATCGCGCGGTGCTATGGCTTCGCGGTGAAGAGGGTGGAAACCGGCGACGGGACGCCGCCGGTGATGGTGCCCGCGTAGCGCGGGCGTGTGTCGCATGATCGTAGCGTCGTGCGCTGCCGTCAGCGGCGGCGTTCGCTCGAGATCGTTCGTCTGCCCCTTTTCGAGGAAACCTCCGTGCCGCTTCCGATGACCCGCATCATCCTGTACGTCCGCGACGTCGCGTTGCTGAAAGCGTTCTACCAACGATATTTCGCACTGCCCGTCATCGAGGAAATCGACGTCGAATGGGTCGTGCTCGACGCAGGCGCGATCGCACTCGCGCTGCATCGGGCCGGGCCGGCGTTCCGTGATGCGGCCGCATTCGCAAACACGAACGCGTACGCAACCACCAGCAACGTGAAACTCGTATTCAGGATCGACGCCGATCTCGACGCGCATCGCGACCGGCTCGCCCGAGATGGCGTGACCGTCCGCGATCCCAAGCGCTACGATGGCTTCCCGTTCCGACTGTATGACGGCGTCGATCCGGAAGGGAACGTCTTTCAGGTAATGCAGCCGGACTGAATGCCGGCACGGCAGGCATGAGCACGAACGCTCAATGCTCGACGTCCGCCGCGCCGAAGGTCCGCATCTTCCAGCCGAGCCGCACCGCGAGCATCCGCATCGAGAAGCCGGCCGCCAGCGCGACGAGCGTCGCGAATCCCGCATCGATGTCGACATGCTGCATCCCGACATACAGCGCGCCCGTGGCGAACGCGACGCTCGCATACAGTTCCTCGCGCAGGATCAGCGGCATCTCGTTGCAGAGTAAATCGCGCAGCATCCCGCCGCACACGCCCGTGATCGCGCCGGCCAGCACGACGATGATCGGCGCCGTGCCGGTCGATGCGCCGATGTCGCAGCCGATGATCGTGAACGCCGCAAGGCCGATCGCGTCGACGGTGACGAACAGCGTCTTCATCCGCGCGACGTGCCGCGCGGCCCATGACGCGACGGTCGCCGCGACGAGCGTGATCACCAGGTATTCGGGATGCGCGATCCAGCCGAGCGGATAGTGGCCGAGCAGCACGTCGCGCACGGTGCCGCCGCCGAGCGCCGTCACCGCGCCGACGAGCGCGAGCCCGAAGCGGTCCATTCCGCGCCGCATGCCCATCAGCGCCCCCGACATCGCTTCCGCGACGATCGCAATCAGGTAGAGCGTATGCATCGCGCGCGTCAGTCGTCGGTCCGGAACAGGTCGAGCACGCGTTCGCGCTCGGCCGCATCGACGGCGGCCGGCATCGGTTCGTCGCGCTGGCCGTGGTCGGCCGATGCATCCGGCGCATCGACGGCCGCCGCGCCGCCGCACGCAAAGCGGCTGCGGATATACGCCGGCACGTCGGCCGTGCACGTGCCGCGCGTGTATTCGGCGTAGACGAAATCGCCGTCGACGAGCGCGACGTCCTGCGGCGGCGTCGCATCGACCGGCGTGCGCCCGTCGACGGCCGTCTTCATGTAGTCGAGCCAGACCGGCAGCGCAAGCGTCGCGCCGGTCGCGCGCCCCATCGGGCGCGGCGTGTCGTAGCCGAGCCACGCGACCGCGACGATGCCCGACGAATAGCCGGCGAACCATACGTCCTTCGACCCGTTCGACGTGCCCGTCTTGCCGGCCGCGTCGTCACGCCTGAGCGCGAGCGCGCCGCGCGCGGTGCCGGCACGCACGACGTCGCGCAGCATGCTGTCCATCACGAACGCATTGCGCGCCGACACGACCCGCTCGCCCGCCGGCACGGTCGCCTCGTACATCGCGCCGCCGTGACGCTGCTTCACCGACAGGATCAGGCGCGGCTCCATCCGCGTGCCGCCGTTCGCGAACACGCTATATGCGCTCGCGAGTTCGAGCGGCGTCACGGCGCCCGCGCCGAGCGCGAGCGGCAGCGACGCCGGATTGCGCTGCGCATCGAAGCCGAAACGCACCGCGTGCTGCTGCACGTAGCGCGCATCGGTGGCCTGCATCAGGCTGACCGCGACGAGGTTCTTCGAGCGCATGAGCCCTCTCCGCACCGGGATGAAACCCTCGTAGTTGTTCGCGAAATTGCGCGGGCGCCACGGCCGCGCGCCGGTTTCCGCGTGTGTGAGCGTGCGCTGCGTATCGTCGACGAGCACGCCGGGGAAGTAGCCCTTCTCCAGCGCCGCCGAATAGACGAACGGCTTGAAGCTCGACCCCGGCTGCCGATACGCCTGCAGCGCATGGTCGAACACGTTGCGATTGAAATCCGCGCCGCCGACCAGCGCGAGCATGTCGCCGGTGGCCGCATCGAGCGACACGAGCGCGCCTTCGAGGCCGTTGCGCGCATCGCGTGTCGCGCGCGACTGGCGGCTCAGCGTGCGCTCGAGCGCGGCCTCGGCGGCGCGCTGGTCGCGCATCGAGATCGTCGTCGTCACGTCGAGGCCGAGCGTGTACGCGTCGTCATGAAACCGCTCGACCATCATCCGGCGCGCCCGCTCGGCGACGTACGGCGCCGCGATGATGCCGGGTGGCGGCGTGGTCGCCAGCGCGATCGGCGCGTCGACGGCCGCGCGATACGCCGCATCGTCGAGCTGGCCGAGCGCATGCATCCGGCCGAGCACGTAGTTGCGCCGCGCGGTCGCGCGCGCCGGATTGACGACCGGGTTGAACGCGGACGGCGCCTTCGGCAGCCCGGCGAGCACGGCCGCTTCGCCCGCGCTCAACGCGTCGAGCGGCTTGCCGAAGTACACGTGCGCGGCGGCCGCGAAGCCGTATGCGCGCTCGCCCAGATAGATCTCGTTCATGTACAGCTCGAGCAGCTTGTTCTTGCTGTATGCGCGTTCGAGCTTGGCCGCCATCAGGATCTCGGCGAGCTTGCGGCTCAGCACCTTGTCGCGCGTCAGGTAGAAGTTGCGCGCGACCTGCATCGTGATCGTGCTGCCGCCCTGCCCCGGCTGCCCGGTGACGACGTTCGCGAACGTTGCGCGCGCGAGGCCGCCGACATCGACCGGGCCGTGCTCGTAGAACTTTGCGTCCTCGGCCGCGAGCAGCGCGTGCCGCATCAGCGGCGGGATGCGTTCGAGTGGCACGAACTCGCGCCGCTCGACGCCGTATTCGGCCAGCAGGTCGCCGTCGCGCGAGAAGATCCGCAGCGGCAGCGCGGGACGATAGACGGCCAGGTGCTCGACGGACGGCAGCTGCGTCCAGATGCGATCGATCGTCCAGGCGCCGATGCCCGCGCACGCGAGCGTCAGGCCGAGCAGCGCGCCCGCAAGCGTGCGCCATACGCGGCGGCGGCGCGGCGGTGTGGAGGGGGGCGCGGGCGGCGGAGGCGGATTGGCGGTGGGGTCGGTCATGTCGGGCTCCTTCTTCAGTGCCGCGACGGCCGGCGCGAGACACGCGCCGATCGGTCACGAAAGGCGCGCATTGTCGAAGGGATGGCATGAAATCGGAACATTCTTTAGCCAAAGTTTGGCTGGCTAAATTTTGTTTAGGAAAACGCTTTGGGGTCTGCTCGCACCGTCTATACGGGGTTTGCGGCATGTCGTTGCGGTCGAGTGCGCCGGGCGCGCGAGCCGGTTCGCTTGTACCATCGTCGGATGTTCGATCGATACCTCGACCTGTGGGGCCTCGTCCCCGACGGCGGCCCGATCCTGACCGCAAGCGGCGGCCTGCTGCCGGTCGTCTGGCATGCGCGGCCCGCGATGCTGAAAGTCGCCACTTGCGACGAAGAGCGGCGTGGAAATGCGCTAATGGCGTGGTGGAACGGGCAAGGCGCTGCGCAAGTGTGGCAGCACGACGGCGACGCGATCCTGCTCGAACGCGCGCAGCCGACGCCGACGCTCGCCGTGTTGTCGGCCGCGGGCCACGACGACGACACGATGCGCATCGCGTGCGACGTCGTCGCGCGGCTGCACGCGCATCGTGCGCCGCAGGTGCCGCAGGTCGTGCCGCTGCATGACTGGTTCTATGCGTTGCTGTCGAGCGATGCCGACAATGATACGCTGCGCCGTTCGGCGGCGGTCGCTCGTCAGTTGCTGGCCGGGCCATCCGTCGACGAAGTCGTGCTGCACGGCGACATTCACCATGACAACATGCTTCATTTCGGCGATCGCGGCTGGCGCGCGATCGACCCGAAAGGACTGCGCGGCGAGCACGCGTTCGATTATGCGAATCTGTTCTGCAATCCTGCGCATGAGATCGCGGTCGATCCGGTGCGTTTCGAACGGCGTGTCGTGGTCGTGGCCGATGCGGCGCGGCTCGAACGGGGACGGTTGTTGAAGTGGATACTCGCGTGGGCCGGGCTGTCGGCGGTGTGGTTGATGGAGGACGAGCAGCCGGCCGATACGCGGCTGCAGGTTGCGATGCTTGCGGCGGCTGCGCTCGAGCTGTAGCGATACGCGTCGACCATGAAAACAGCCCATCGCGAATGTCTGCGGGGAAGCGGCGAAGACCACCGGACGGACGGTGCCGCACAGATAGACGCAAGCGCTGAACTCCGGGCTCGTTCGAAACCGCGGCCGTCTGATCGTGGAGTAGTATTCCCCGATATCGAGGTGATTACCCGGCCTCTACGGCGCACCGCCGACCCATCTACGTATAGTGGCAACGGCCGTGACGACGGCATTGATGGAAACGCATCATGTCAACCGAGTGGAAGCACCGCGTCCGACTGTTTATCCAGCGCTTCTGGCAGCCGACCAGCGCGTGCATGACCTGCATGCCCGGGAGCTGGGGAAACGTCATGAGCGTTACCCACTGGACTATCGCCTTTCATACGGGTCTGCTGACCGGGCTCCTGGCGATACTTCTGACTTTCACGCCCGCCTCGAAACTCTACGCGCATCGATACGGCAATGCGCTGATCGTTGGCGTCCTGACGACGTTGGGCGACGCCTACTCGCACACGAGTCATTACCGCATCCCCTATGTCGAGCACATCGTGACGGGTGCGATTTCAGGTCTCTTGGCGCTTGCGGCGTCATATCTCTTCGAAGACCGCGCGCGACGCCTTCGGGCGGTGTGGGCTCGGGTTGTCGGACAGCCTATCCGCTGACTGTCTGACCCTACGCTGAACGCGAAAAAAAACCCGCCGGCAAACACCGACGGGCTTTCATATCCGACCTGCGCCGCGCCTTCAGCGCGCCGGGTTCAGCGTCAGATTCATGTGACGGTTCACATCCTTGTACAGCAGATAACGGAACCGCCCAGGCCCGCCCGAATAGCATGCCTGCGGGCAGAACGCGCGCAGCCACATGAAGTCGCCGGCTTCCACCTCGACCCAGTCCTGGTTCAGCCGATAAACGGCCTTGCCTTCCAGCACGTACAGGCCGTGCTCCATCACGTGCGTTTCGGCGAACGGAATCACGCCGCCCGGCTCGAACGTCACGATGTTCACGTGCATGTCGTGACGCATGTCGCTCATGTCGACGAAGCGCGTCGTCACCCATGCGCCGTTGGTGCCCGGCATCGGAATCGGCTCGACGTCCTGCTCGTTCGTCACGAACGCGTCCGGCAGCGGAATGCCGTCGACCACTTGATAGTGCTTGCGGATCCAGTGAAAACGCACCGCGGCATCGCTGACGTTGTGCAGCGTCCAGTCCGCGCCCGGCGGAATGAATGCGTAACCACCCGGTTTCAGCGTGTGCTGCTTGCCCTGCAGCGTCAGCTCCGCTTCGCCTTCGACGACGAACAGCACGGCTTCGGCGTGCTTGTCCTGCTCGGGCTTGTCGCTGCCGCCGCCCGGATTCACTTCGACGATGTACTGCGAGAAGGTTTCCGCGAAACCCGACAGCGGGCGCGCGATCACCCACAGGCGCGTGTGGGTCCAGAACGGCAGCCAGCTCGTGACGATGTCGCGCATCACTCCCTTCGGGATCACCGCGTACGCCTCGGTGAACATCGCGCGATCGGTCAGCAGATCCGTCTGCGGCGGGTGGCCGCCATGCGGCGCGTAATACGTTGTCTTAGACATAGTGCATCCAGGCAATGGGTTGGTCCGGCCCCGGGCGCAAACGGCGTCGGGCGGTTCGCCTGCGCGTGAAACGCGCAGACGACGGCGGGACGTCGTTGCCGGGGTGGCTTGAAAGCGCATGCGCCTTCGGTCGGTCGGCCAGGCTTCGCATCGGGTCCGTCCGTCGAGCGGACGCGGCGGCCCGGATGGTCGGGCCGGCGGTCAGGCCGCGGCCCTCGCGATCATGCAGCGAGGCGCGGATGGCGGCACGGTTCGACTCGGTACGCGAGCATCGCCGACGATAGCGAAGTCGATCTCGATCGACCAATTAAATGTTGCGATGACATGCATTCGATTTCGCACTACCCACCGGCGCCCGCGATGCGCGGTGGGGAAGCGTTGCGGGGCGCGCCGGCTATCGGGGAAATCCTGACGGTTGCGAACGCTCGCGCGATGGGTCCGTGCACGACAACGCAGCGTGCAAAGCGCCGGTCTCGATGCATCCCGTTACGCGGATCGAAGGCAGTCGAAACGTGCGCGGCAGCGGACCGCTGCGGCAGGGCCGCGAGATACGGTCAGGTCAGAACGAGCCGACGTGTCGAAGGAAAAGTGGACGGCATTCGACCGACCCTGCCCGCGCACATTCGGACGCGGCAACGGGTGTCGTCGAGAAACGGAGAAAACAGCGGAAGGAGAATTGCCGGCCCGTCGATCGGGCACATGGCAGCGGCTGATGAAGCCGGAGGAGAATCGCCGGCGTGGCCGGCGAAGCGGCCCGGCAGCGCGCCGGGCTGAGGCTCGCGTCGGGATGCCGACGCCGTCGGCGCGCCGGTGCGCGGGTCGCGCACCGGGCCGCGCCAGCGGCGATCAGTCCCAGTCGCGGTGGTGGCGATGCTTGCGGCGATGGTAGCCGCGGTCGCCGTGATCGCGATCGTACGAGCTGCGCGACATGTTGCCGCCGAGTGCCGCGCCGGCGCCGCCGCCGACGGCCGCGCCCAGCAGGCCGCCCGTGCGGCCGCCCATCGCGTTGCCTGCCGCGGTACCCGCGCCGCCGCCGAGGGCGCCGCCGATGATCGCGCCGGTACGCTCGCGACGGTTCGACGTCACCGCGCCGCCGGCGCCGCCGCCGATCGCGCCGCCGATGACGGAGCCCGTGCTGCCGCCGACCGCGCCGCCGACCGCTGCGCCGGCAACCCCGCCGAGCGCGCCGCCGAGCGCGTTGTTCAAGTCACCGGCCATTGCCGGCAGTGCAGTCGCGCCGGTCAACGCGGCGACGACGAGAGCGGGGGCGATTTTCTTCCACATTCCCGTATTCTTCCTTGTTCGCAATTCTGGTTATCGAGGTCCGCTCGGTACGACGATCTGAATCGATCGACGTCGGGGCAGGCATTGTGCCGAACCGCGGACCAATTCATTTCAACGAGCTTGCGGCGAAGAATAGCACCGGTCCCGCATTCCTGCCGTGGACATTGTGGTAACAAGTTGTTTACGAATAACAGACGATAAACGCGCCCGCCGAATCCGGCTGAAACCCTTGCCGGCATTGGCTTGGGCACGGTTCTGGCCCCGCATCGCGACAGGCCGGTGATGCAAGCGGCCGCACATTCGAGACACACGTGGCAACACATCTGCACATGCCGCGGCGTGGGCCTCCGAACGACGGTCAGGGAGAAGATGAAGAGGGTCAGTACACGCCGGGCAGCAACCGCCACGTCCGCGCGCAGTACGCGTCGTACTCGGCGCCGAATTGCGAACGCAGCAATGCCTCTTCCGAGCGGATCCGCGCGACGAGCGGCACGAACGTCAGCACGACCAGCAGCACGCCGACGCCCGAGCGGAACGCCAGCGCCCAGCCGAACGAATTGACGACCAGGCCCAGATAGCTGGGATTGCGGATGCGGCTGTAGATGCCGCCGGTCACGAGCGTATGGCCCGGCTGGATCGCGACGAGCCCGCTGAAGCGCTTGCCGAGCACGAACACGGGCCACATCCGCAGCACGCCGCCCGCAAGGTACAGCGCGACGCCGATCCAGCGCACCGTGTCGCCGCCGAACGTCCAGACGTCGAGCCGGTCGGTCAGCGCGGGCAGGTACGCGAGCAGGAAGCCGCTCACCGCGAACGCCGCGAGCACCCAGCGGTTGTCGCGACGCTCGCGCTCGCCGCTGCTCAGGTTGCCTTCGGTGAACAGCGCAGTGACGGCCATCGCGAGCGTCGCGAGCGCGACGACGGTCAGCTGGGGATGCGAGAAGAATGCAGCGAACCCGCCGATGCCGAGCACGGCGAGCCCGAGATAGACGAGCGTGGACAGGCTCGACAGAACGATGACCTTGGGGGTGGCTGTCATGACGGCCTCGCGGGGATACGCATTCCTGTGAAGTATAGGAACCGCGCAGCCCGCGCGCCGTGCAGCACCGTGATGCCGCGCGCGAACGCGCGGGCATCGTCCGGCCAACGGCAGCCGACCGGGCCGGTATGGCCGCGGCCGGCGTGCTGCGACGGATCAGCGGATGTGGAAGTGGCCGCCGATGCCGACGGTGACGGGCGGCGCGTAATACGCGGGGGCATAGCCGTAGTAGGCCGGCGCGGGCGCGTAGCCGTACGGCGGCGCGACATAGCAGCCGGACAGGCCGCCGATCAGGGCAAGCGTGATGAGAAGTCTGGACATGGCTCGGTTCCCGGCGCGAAAGACGAACGGCATCTCGCGAAGACCGCGCCGCCGCGTGTCGCCGCACCACGCGACGGCCGGCACGAAGAGGCGATCCGCCCCTCCTGTCGCTCGATGAAACAATGCGCGGAGTCTAGCGCCGGGCCCGGCCGGCCGAGTTTCCCGGGCGGTTACACGTGTTACCTGGTGTGACCGCTGAAACAGGCTCTGGCGGCGCAGCGGCCGGCCGGTGGAC
The DNA here is from genome assembly GCF_017815045.1 of Burkholderia sp. CpTa8-5. NCBI lineage: Bacteria > Pseudomonadati > Pseudomonadota > Betaproteobacteria > Burkholderiales > Burkholderiaceae > Burkholderia > Burkholderia sp. CpTa8-5. Next base: position 254,665 of record NZ_JAGIQD010000004.1, on the reverse strand, counting down.
GGCCGCCGCGCCGGGTGCGGACGGGTTGTTACACGAAGCGGGCACGAATGCGCTGCGCGAGCGCTTCGAGCGTCGCGGCGTCGGCGATGTCCCGCGCGTGCATCCGCAGCTCCGCGCCTTCCCAGCGCGGAATCACGTGGAAATGCACATGCGGGACCGTCTGGCCGGCTGCCGCGCCGTTGAACTGGCCGATGAACACGCCGTCCGGCTCGAGCGCCGCGCGCACCGCCGCCGCGACGCGCTGCGCCATCCGGATGCCGGCCGCGGCCGCGTCGCCGGACAGCTCGAAGATCTGCGCGGCCGGCTCCTTCGGGATCACGAGCACGTGACCGTCGGCCTGCGGCATCAGATCCATGATCGCGAGCGTCGCGTCGTCTTCGGCGACCTTCACGCACGGCAGTTCGCCGCGCAGGATTTTGGCGAACGGGTTGTTGTTGTCGTAGGACATGGCGTTTTCCGATCTCGATTGGACAGTGGGACTAGGACAGCAATGCCGGACGATTATCGGCCGACGGCCGGCCCGATATCAACTCGCGCGACGCGCGCCGAATTGTCGAGCGGCCGGCGACGTGACTGCATGCGATCGTCGTCACGCGTCACGCGGCCGCGATTGCAACGCATCGCCCGAACCTGCGACACTGCCGGATCGTTGCCGGCCGGCACGCCACCGAGGACGCTCGCGCATGACGATCCCCCTCAAAAAGCTGATTCTGCGCGGTGTCGCGCTCGCCCTCGTGGCCGCTATCGGCTACACCGGCTACATGCTGTCCCGGCTCGCGCCGATCGCAACCGGCTATGCGGCCAAGGCGCTGTGCTCGGGCGTATTCGTGTCGGGCCGCCCGGCCGCGTCCGTGATCGACGTCGACATCATGGCCGGCGTCCATCCGCTGCTGAAACTGGTACGCCCGTCGCTCGATCCCGACCATCATCGCGCGATGGCGACCTTCGTCGGCTTCGCCGAACGCGCAGCCGACTTCCGACCCGGGCTCGGCTGCACGCTCGCACTCGGGGCCCCGACCGGTGCGGCGGCGGCCACCTTGCCGGCCGCGTTGCCGCCCCTCCCCGATCCGCCGGTCGCGCCGCCCGACCCACCCGCACCGGCCACGCCGCCCGCCGGCATCGACGCACGCAAGCTGCAGACCGCGCTCGACCGCGCGTTCGACGAACCCGATCCGGCGCGGCCGCGGCGCACGCGCGCGGTCGTCGTGATGTGGCGCGGCCAGGTGATCGCCGAACGCTATGCGCGCGGCTTCACGGCCGACACGCCGCTGCCCGGCTGGTCGATGACGAAAACCGTGACCGCCGCGCTGGTCGGCACGCTGGTCGCGCGGCACAAGCTGTCGCCGGACACGTCGGCGCTGCTGCCCGAATGGCGCGGCAGCGGCGATCCGCGCGCGGCCATCACGCTAGACGAACTGCTGCGGATGACGAGCGGCCTGCAATTCAACGAGGACTACGACGACCCGCTGTCCGACGTCGCGGTGATGCTGTTCACGCAACCCGATACCGCGCGGTTCGCGTCGGCGAAGCCGCTTGCCGCGACGCCCGGCGCACAGTGGTCGTACTCGAGCGGCACGAGCGCGATCGTCGCGCGCGTGATGCGCGAAGCGCTGGGCGGCAGCGACGCCGACTACCTCGCGTTTCCGCGCCGCGCGCTGTTCGCGCCGCTCGGGATGCGCAGCGCGGTGTTCGAGCCCGATGCGTCCGGCACGCTCGTCAGCGCGTCGTACCTGTATGCGAGCGCACGCGACTGGGCGCGCTTCGGTCAGCTTCTGCTGCAGGACGGCGTGTGGAACGGGCAGCGGCTGCTGCCGGAAGGCTGGGTGCATTACCTGACGCGCGCGACGCCGCAGTCGACGCGGCAGGAATTCGGCGCGCAGCTGTGGGTGAAGGTGCCGGAGCCGTTCAACGATCCCGGTCCGCATGCGCGCGCGATGCCGGTCGACGCGTTTCATGCGGTCGGCCATGAAGGTCAGTTCGTGAGCGTGGTGCCGAGCCGCGAGCTGGTGATCGTGCGGCTCGGGCTGTCGCGGCCGGAAGCCGCGTGGAATCACGAGGCGTTTCTCGCGCGCGTGCTCGACGCGGTGCCGGCCCCCGGTGCGTGACGACGGGCGCTTGCCCGCCGCACGCGCTACGGCGGCGGCCGTGACGACGCCGCCGCTTCACGCGCTATCCGCGCTGCATTACGGATTCGCGCTGCCGCCGTACTGCTTGAACCCTTCGCGCGTCGCGAGGCGTTCGATGTAGCGCGACACCGCCGGCAGGTCCGGATGCTCGAACGGCGTGCCGAACCAGCGGTTCACCGACAAACCGATCGGGATATCCGCGAGCGTGAACGTGTTGCCGGCCACGTACGCGCCGGTCTTGTCGAGCTGCGCGTTCAGCACGCGCATGTGCGTCGTCCAGCCCGCGATCGACCGTGCGATAGCGTCCGGATCCTGATGGTCGGGCGACTTGCGCACGAGGCCGAGGAATGCGCCGACCCACGAGCGGTTCAGGTCCGAGCCCTGCCAGTCGATCCACTGGTCGACGCGCGCACGCGCCTGCGGCTCGGCCGGATACAGCGCATCGCCGCCGTAGCGGTTCGCGAGGTAGCGGATGATCGTGTTCGATTCCCACAGCACGAAATCGTCATCCTTGATGACGGGCACGAGCGCGTTCGGATTCAGCGCGAGATAGGCCGGATCGTGGGTCGTGCGGAAGCCCGCGCCCCAGTCTTCCTGTTCGAACGGCAGGTTCAGTTCGGTGCACAACCACAGCACCTTGCGGACGTTGATGGACGGAATCTTGCCGAGGACGTGCAGCATGCAGTCTCCTTGTGAGGTCGGGTGCGGAGCGTTCGGCGCGCACGGCACACGCCGAACGCGTTCACGCCGAATTTATACACGACCTCGCGGGAAACGGCAGACCGCGGGCGCGAAATCGGTGTGCGGCCGGTTCGTCAGGTCGCGCAGCGCGTGCTCGGCCGTCGGGAACCGGAACATGAATCCGTCCTGATGCAGCCGTGCCGGCACCACGCGCTGCCCGTCCAGCAGCAGCTCGGCCATCTCGCCCATCGCGGCGCGCAGCGGCGCGGCCGGCACGTGCAGGAACGCCGGACGGCGCAGCACCTTCGTCACGACCCGCACGAACGCGCGCTGGGTCAGCGGCACCGGTGCGACCGCGTTGTAGACGCCATGCATGGCCGCGTTGGTCATCGCTCGCGCGACGATCCGCAGCACGTCGTCGCGGTGAATCCAGCTCATCACCTGCGCGCCGTCGCCGAATCGGCCGCCCAGCCCGACGTAATGCCGCAGCAGCATCGGGCGCAACGCGCCGCCCGGGCCGAACACGATGCCCAGCCGCAGCACCACCGCGCGCACGCCGTGGCGCTCGAGCGGTTGCACGGCCGCCTCCCACTGCCGGCACAGCTCGGACATGAAGCCGGCGCCGGTACTGCTGCCCTCGTCGAGCCGTTCGTCGCCCGGCCGCACGCCGTAGTAGCCGATCGCGGACGCCTGGATCCACGTGCGCGGCTTGACCACGGCGGTTTCCACCCAGCGCATCAGCGCCTGCGTGACGCCGACGCGGCTGGCGAGCAGCAGCGCCCGCCGGCGCTTGCTCCAGCGTGCGCCCAGCACCGGCGCGCCGGCGAGATTGATCACCGTGTCGAAGCGCTCGTGCGGCTGCAACTGGTCGACGGACGTCACGCTGCGCACGCGGCCTTGAAACAGGTAAGCCGCGCGCAACGGATCGCGTGCCAGCAACGTGACCGTATGCCCGGCATCGAGCAACTGGTTCACGAGCGTTTCGCCGATGAAGCCGGTCCCGCCAGTCACGAGTACGTTGCCCGGCCGCTGCCGGGCGAACGGGTTGGCGGCCGGCGCGCGTGGCGCGATGCGGTATGCTGCGATCCCGTCGCGCACGCCCGACAGCGTCACGCCGACGGCGAACAGGCTGAGCAGCCAGCCACGCCAGCCGACGTCGATCGCGTGCAGCGCGGTGGGCGCGTGCGCCCACACGGCGAGCTGCATCGCGACCATTCCGAACAGCGCGCCGCCGTTGACGGCCAGCAGCGTATGCAGCACGCGCTCGGTCGCCGGCAGCTTGCGGCTCTGGTCCTCGACGACGAAATCCCACAACGTCAGCACCACTTCGACGAGCACGACCGTCGCGAGCGCCGCGACCCACGCGCCGTGAAACGCGACGTTCGCGATCGACGCGAACACGAGGCCGTACAGCACGGATCGCACCGCATGAATCGCCAGCTCGAGCCGCGCGCGCGGGCTGTGCGGCAGGTCCTGCGTGAGTTCGTGGTGATAAAGCGTATCGAATGCGCCCATCGCGCCCTGCACGATCAGCAGGTTGAGCGCCCAGTCGAAAGCAGGCAACGTGTTCATGCGGTATCCCTCCTCCAAAGCCAGACGAGCGGCGGCGCCATCGCGACGAGTGCAGCAACGTCGATCGCCACGTGACTCCACACCTGCGCCTGCCACGACAACAGCATGTCCTGCGGCGCCCAGATCGACAGGCCGGCCAGCAGCCAGCCCCACACTTCCCGTTTCCGCAGCCGGTTGCCGAGATGGACGAGCGCGAGCATCCAGACCGACGCGCACTGCACCGTCGCGCCGAGCAGCGACATCCACCAGACCTGCTGGGCGCGCGCGGCTTCGGGCGCGGCTCCCGTCCAGAAATGCCACTCGATGTCGCGGTGATACACGTCGAGCCAAGATGCGCCGGCGATCCACGGAATGGCTGCGCCGACCAGCAGGTGCGCGATCGCGGCTGCGTACATCCAGCGCACGACGATGCGGCGCGGGGTGAGCGGACATCGCCCATCGAAGTGGAGAACCATTTCACTTGATCCCATGCTTCGCACTCCTGCTTGTTATTGCAAGCATCATGAATCGATCGATTGACTGCTGTCCCGCGTACGCCGCCGCCCCAACGCGACGGCGGCAGACTTACATCGGCTTGACCACCATCAGGAAATACACGGTCAGCATCGCGAAGAACGCCGGATAGCCGAGCAGTTCCCAGCGCTTCGCATAGCGCCAGTAGCGCTCGGGCAACGCGGCATCGCCGTTCGCGTGCGCGAGCTTCGCCATCGATGCAAGTTCGAGCTGCAGCCACACGACCGGCAGCCAGCACACACCGGCGACCGCATACAGCACGATCGACGCGAGCAGCCACGGCGTATGCCACGGCCAGCCGGCCGCGTGCGCGAGCCACAGCCCGGACGCCGGCTGGAAGATCACGGCCGGCGTCGTGAACCACCAGTCCGCGCGCACGACGAGCCGCGACACGGCCGCGATCGCGGGCACCGACCGCGTGCGGTTCGCGAAGAACAGGTAGAACGCGGTGCCGAACCCCGTGCCGACCAGCAGCACCGAAGACAGGATATGAAGCGCCTTGATGACGAGATAGGTATTCATGCGTGTTCTTCTTCTGAATAGAGGATCAACAGGATGGCGAGGATCGGCACGTTCTTGAGCACGGGGCCGAACGGTTCGGCCAGCAGGCCCGGCATCGTGACCGCGATGACCGCCGAGTACGCGACGATCAGCGCCGCCTGCGCGGCCCACAGGCGCCGCGACGGCGCGACGACGGTCGCGATGCCGAACGCGAAATCCAGCGCGCTGGCCGCGTAAAGCGCAATCAGCGCGGGCAGGCCCGTCAGGTGCGCAGGCGCCAGCAGCGCGAGGCTCGCGTGCAGCGGATGGATGAACGCGCTCGCGATCGCCGTCCAGATCCACACGATCGCGAGCGCGCCCACCAGCACCGGGCGCCGCCACATCGCGAGCGCGTCGCGGCGCAATGCGCCGGCTTCCGCGCCGATGAAGCTGCCGAGGCCGCGCGGCGGCCGGCCCAGCACAGCCGTGACGGCCGTCGGGTCGCCGGTGTTGCCGCCGCGCAGCATCGCCCACGTGTCGCGCGTCAGCATCGCCCCCGGCAGCGTGCCGAGCAGTGCGGCCGCCGCGCCGACCAGCGGGCCCGGCAGCGTCACGCGGGCCGCCGGCGGAAATCCGAGCGCGGCGCGGTAGCCGGCCAGCATCTCGCGGTATTCGACTTCGTCGCTGCCGACCACGTCGATCACCCGGCTGTCGGCCGCCCGCGAATCGCCCGGCTGTACGACGAGCCGCGCCACGACTTCGGCGAGATCGTCGACATGCACCGGGCGCAGCCGTTGATGGCCGCCCGCCGGCAACATGTGCACAGGCAGGCTCGCGAGCATCCGGAAAAACCGCGCGGACGCGCCGGCCGCCCCGTAGACGAGCGCGGGGCGCACGATGCGGAAGTCGATCGGCAGCGTCTGAAGGAAACGGTCGGCTACACGCTTGCTCGCGAAGTACCGCGTATCGCCGCGTTCGACGCCGAGCGCCGAGATCTGGATCACGCGCCGCACGCCGGCCAGGCAGCACGCGGTAAAGAGCGCGCACGGCGCGGCGCGATGCACGGCATCGAGCGTCGCGCCGCGTCGATCGGCCAGCATGCCGACCGCGTTGATCACCACGTCGACGCCCTTCAGCCGTGCGAGCCACGCTTGCGGATCGACGTCCTGCGCGAAGTCGATCGCGACGTCGTGCGGGCCGGCCGCGCGGCGCACGCCGCGCAACACGCGATGCCCGCCGGCTTCGAGCCGCGCGCACAGCGCCTGCCCGATGAAGCCGTTCGCGCCGCAGACGAGCACGGTCATGCCGCGTGCGCCGGTGCGATCGGGCGGGGAGGTAGACGGCAAGACTGCGTTCATGCTCATCCTCTATTTACAGTTATTTCTGTACAGACAGAAATAACAACCTCGAAAAAAGCGGGCTGCGTGCCCGCTCTGCCGTTACCGCTTACTTCGACGGCTTGCGCCTGACCGTCTGGCTGATCTTCGCGCCGATGCCGAGCGCCTTCATCAGCGTATCGGGCTTGAGCCGCAGCATTTCGTCGGACCAGGTCGTGAGCGTCTCGACGAACTGCAGCGTGTCGCGAATGCGCTGCTCGGTCTCGCGGCTCTCGTTCGCGATGTCCGGATTCGTCAGGCAATCGCGCAGCACCGTGAGCGTCGGCTCGATCTCGCGCTGCCGTCGCCCTTCGACGATCAGCTTGAACAACTCCCAGATGTCGGTCGACGTCTCGAAGTGGTCGCGGCGATCGCCCAGCACGTGCACGACCTTCGCGAGCCGCCACGCCTGCAGCTCCTTCAGACTCGTGCTGACGTTGGAGCGTGCGACGTTGAGCGTCTCGGCGATCTCGTCGGCCGCAACCGGCCGTCCGGCCAGGTAGAGCAGCGCGTGAATCTGCGACACAGTACGGTTGACGCCCCACCGCGAGCCCATTTCGCCCCAGTGGAGAATGAATCGTTCGGCAATCGGCGTGAGTTCCATGGTGGGGAATTTAGTTTTTTCAGTTATTTCTGTCAAGAGAGAAATAACCGGGCGATCCGACGCCTGCCGTCCGTGCCCGCCCGCGATCGGCCGCTTCCTTTACAATGCGCGGGATTTTTCCGATTTCAGGCCGTCCCCGCCTTTCTGACTAGAGGTTCTCCCATGATCATCAAACCGCGCGTGCGTGGCTTCATCTGCGTGACGACTCATCCGGTCGGCTGCGAAGCCAACGTCAAGGAACAGATCGATTACGTGACTTCGCACGGCCCGATCGCCAACGGCCCGAAAAAGGTGCTCGTGATCGGCGCGTCGACCGGCTACGGCCTCGCCGCCCGGATCTCGGCCGCATTCGGCTCGGGCGCGGACACGCTCGGCGTGTTCTTCGAGCGCGCCGGCAGCGAAACGAAGCCCGGCACGGCCGGCTGGTACAACAGCGCCGCGTTCGAGAAATTCGCCGCCGAAAAGGGGCTGTATGCGCGCAGCATCAACGGCGACGCATTCTCCGACAAGGTCAAGCAGGTCACGATCGACACCATCAAGCAGGATCTCGGCAAGGTCGACCTGGTCGTCTACAGCCTCGCCGCGCCGCGCCGCACGCACCCGAAGACGGGCGAAACCATCAGCTCGACGCTCAAGCCGGTCGGCAAGGCCGTCACGTTCCGCGGGCTCGACACCGACAAGGAAGTGATCCGCGAAGTGTCGCTCGAGCCGGCGACGCAGGAAGAGATCGACGGCACCGTCGCGGTGATGGGCGGCGAGGACTGGCAGATGTGGATCGACGCGCTGGCCGACGCCGGCGTGCTGGCCGACGGCGCGAAGACCACCGCGTTCACGTACCTCGGCGAGCAGATCACGCACGACATCTACTGGAACGGCTCGATCGGCGAAGCGAAGAAGGATCTCGACAAGAAGGTGCTGTCGATCCGCGACAAGCTGGCCGCGCACGGCGGCGATGCGCGCGTGTCGGTGCTGAAGGCCGTCGTCACGCAGGCCAGCTCGGCGATCCCGATGATGCCGCTGTACCTGTCGCTGCTGTTCAAGGTGATGAAGGAAACGGGCACGCACGAAGGCTGCATCGAGCAGGTGTACGGGCTCCTGAAGGACAGCCTGTACGGCGCGACGCCGCACGTCGACGCAGAAGGCCGCCTGCGCGCGGACTACAAGGAGCTCGATCCGCAGGTGCAGGCGAAGGTCGTCGCGATGTGGGACAAGGTGACGAACGAGAACCTGTACGAGATGACCGACTTCGCGGGCTACAAGACCGAGTTCCTGCGCCTGTTCGGCTTCGAGATCGCCGGCGTCGACTATGACGCGGACGTGAACCCGGACGTGAAGATCCCGGGCATCATCGACACGACGGTCTGACGGGTCGATCCGCCGCCGCGCGCACGGCGCGGCGGCGGGTTCGCCCTGCCGGCGGCGTCAACGCGGCGCCGGTTCTTCCAGATAGACGCCCGACGACAGCGTGGCCTTCACCTGCCGCGTGAACTCGTCGGTCGACACTTCCTCCGCCCCTGCCTCGATGGCGTCGTACGCCTGGCGCACGACGTCGGCCGGCGTCGCTTTCGGCACGTCGAGGCCGGCCGTCAGGTCGGTATCGATGAAGCCGGCATGCAGCCCGATCACCCGCGTGCGCTGCTCGCGCAGCGAATGGCGCAGCCCGTTGGTCAGCGCCCATGCGGCCGATTTCGATACGCCGTAGGCCGACAGGATCGGCCGGTTCGTCCAGCTCGCGACCGACAGGATGTTCAGGATCGCGCCGCCGCCGTGGGCCGCGAGCGTTCCCGCGAATGCGCGCGACATCGCCAGCATCCCGAACACGTTGGTCTCCAGGTGTGCGCGCAATGCATCGACCGCGCCGTCGTCGGTCAGGCTGCCGAGCCGCGCGATGCCGGCGTTGTTGATCAGCAGCGTGACGTCCCGCGCCGCCTCGGCGGCCGCCGCGACCGCCGCCGGATCGGTCACGTCGAGCTTCACGGGCACGACGCCCGGCAGCGTCACGCTGGCCGGATCGCGTGCGCCCGCATAGACCTTGCGCGCACCCCGCTCGAGCGCCTGCTTCGCGAACTCGAGGCCAAGCCCGCGGTTCGCGCCCGTGATGAAAACGACTGCACCTTCGATCTTCATGACCCTTCCTTTCGGAGATTGAATCCCGTGCGCGCCGGTTCGCCACACGCCCGGAATCCGGTGAAAAACCACGCTGCCATCGCGTACCGAACCGTTGCACCGCCGGTGCCGCCAGCCGGGCCGTCCCGCCGCCCGCGCCTCGCCGCACCCTGGACGCCGACCGACTTCGATCCATGCTGCGCCGGGTTGCTTCGCTTCGTCCGCGAAGTCGGCTACACTTGAATCTCAATGTCGATCACCATCGTCTTTGCGAAGCATGGTGCCAGCGCGAGGTCGGCACGTCAATGGTGATCACCATTGTGTTTTTCAATCGACGCAATTGCGGGAAAGAGGGAGGGATCGATGGGCGTCTCGAGACAACAGGCCGCGGAAAACCGCAACGCGATCGTCGCGGCCGCCGAGCGGCTGTTTCGCGTGCGCGGCGTCGAGGCCGTCGGGCTGACGGAACTGATGAAGGAAGCCGGCTTCACGCAGGGCGGCTTCTACAACCATTTCAAATCGAAACATGCGCTGGTCGCCGCGGTGATGGAGAAAGCCATGCAGGACCGCGCGGATTCGCCAAGTGCCGGCAGCGTCGCGAAGCAAGTGACGGCCTACCTGTCGACCGCGCATCGCGACAACGTCGAAGGCGGCTGCCCGCTGTCGGGGTTCGCGGGCGATGCGCCGCGGCTGACCGACGCGGCGCGCGCCTGCTACACGCGCGGCGTCGCCGGCTATCTCGACCGGCTGGAGCGGACGTTGGCCGCCGAAGGCTCGGCAGACGCGCGCCGCGACGCGCTCGCCGTCTTCAGCCAGATGATCGGCGCGCTCGTGCTGTCGCGCGCGATTGCCGGCACCGATCCGGCGCTGGCCGATGAGATTCTCGACGCGGGGCGGCGCACGCTCGTGGGGCAGCCGGACGATCCGACCGTGCCGGCGTAGCGGCATGGCGGGGCCGGTCGCGCGCGATCGTCATTGCCGTCATTCCCGCTATTCCACCACCCGCGCGGCGTCCCACAGCGGCTGCGCGCCGCGCGCCGCATTCCACGCGGCGAACTGCGTGCGCCAGGATTCGAACGGTTGCGCGAGCGGATGACGCGGATCGTCGCTGAGCGCATACGCCATTCCTTCGATCAGCCAGCGCGGCTTCGTCACGACCGCGACGTTGCCGAGCACTTCCGCCTGCCGGTGATGGATCAGCTCGTGCGCGAGAAAGTAGGTCTGCCAGCCGCGCGGTGCGATCGCCACGCCGAAATCGCCGAGCGCCAGCGCTGCGCGCGAGCCGAGGCCGAACGCATCGGCGCACGCGCGCGTCGAGCAGAACACGACGCGCGGCGAAGCCCGGAACGCGCCGACGGCCGCGGCCGCGCGCGCGTAGCCGTCGCGATAGAGCTGCCGTGCGTCGTCGAGCTTCGCGGCATCGTCCGTGCAGATGTCGGCGCTCGGGCACGACACGCCGGGAATCAGCGCGGGCGCGACGACGCGCAGCGGCTTGACGAGCGCATACGCGGCAATCGGCAGCGCGACCAGCAGGCCCGTGAGGGCGAAAGCGACATAGGAGCGTTTCATCGAGGCAGCGGTTTGGGGGATGCCGTTACGCGAGCTGCTTGTGGAAATACGTCGTCGCGCACAGCGCGCCGTCGGGCATCAGCGCGTAGTTCGGCACGATGCCGACGCGCTGCCAGCCGGCCCGTTCGTACAGCCGTTCGGCGTCGCCGCCCGTCACCGTGTCGAGCACGAGCACGGTCTTGCCGGCGTCGCGCGCGGCCGCTTCGGCCGCGGCCATCAGGCGCGCGGCGACGCCCTGCCGGCGCGCGTGCCGCGACACGAGCATCTTCGCGATATCCGCGCGATGCGGCTGGTTCTCGGGCTGCGCGGTCACGACCTGCACGGTGCCGACGATCCGCCCGGCCCCGTCCTCGGCGACGAGCAGGATGCGCTCGTCGTTCGCGACGCCTTCGGCCACGCGCGTCCAGAACGCGACGGCGGTCGACCGCTCGATCGGCAGCATGAAGCTGACGGATGCGCCGCCTTCGACGCAATCGATCAGCACGTCGGCCAGCGCATCGACACAGGCCATCGCTTCGCTCGCGCCGACGCGGCGGACGGTAACAGGTTCGGTCATGCCATCTCCGGTAATCAGGTAGTCAGGTGAGCCGCACGCGCGGGTTCGGCATGGGGCGGGATCGGAACGAACGCCGGCCGGGTGTCGAGGCGCCCACCACGACGGCAGGTATCCGACAACGCGGCACGCGGTCGGCGCGTGTTACCGCCCCATCATCGTACGCGACGAAAATTGTCGTTGCAGCGGTGGCACCATCGCCTACACTTAGCCGAATGGATAACCTTCCCCTCCACATCAGCGACGTGTTCCATGCGCTCGCCGATCCGACGCGCTGCGCGATCGTCAGCGCGCTCGGCCATGGCGAGCGGACCGTCTCCGCGCTGGCCGCGCCGTTCGACATGGCGCTGCCGTCGTTCATGAAGCATGTCGCCGTGCTCGAGCGCAGCGGCCTCGTGGAGACCCGGAAAACCGGCCGCTCGCGCACCTGCGCGCTGGTCGGCAGCCGGCTGACCGAGGCCGAGGCATGGCTCGCCGCGCAGCGCGCGCAGTGGGAAGCGCGATCCGATCGTCTCGTCGAATTCGTCGAACGCCGTCACCAGGAGGAGCAAGATGTCAGCCAGCCACGTCGACCCCGCTGAAGCCCACGATCTCGTCATCACGCGCACGCTGCGCGCACCACGCCACGCGCTGTGGCGCGCCTGGACCGACCCGGAACTGCTGAAGGAATGGTGGTGCCCGAAACCATGGACCACCGAGGTGCGCGCATTCGACCTGCGGCCGGGCGGCGCTTTCCATACGTTCATGCGCGGCCCCGACGGCGGCACGAGCGACAACCCCGGCTGCTTCCTCGACATCGTGCCGGAATCGCGCATCGCGTTCACGTCGATGCTCGCGGGCGGCTGGCGGCCGCAGACGCCGTGGCTGGGCTTCACGGCGATCGTCACGATGGCCGACGACGACGCGGGCAGCCGCTACGAGGCGCGCGTGATGCATCCCGACGCCGCGACGCGCGAGCGCCACGAAGCGCTCGGTTTTTTCGAGGGCTGGAACACCTGCATCACGCAGCTCGACGCGTTCGCCGCCACCCTGCGCTGAACGCCGCTGCGCGTGCGGTCATTGCATGCCGCCGCGCCCGCGCCTAGGATTCCTGAAGGAAGCATGACGACACGCCGGGCGCCGGCGTGCACCGTCTCGCACGCTTCGCGGGAGGCGACATTTTGCACACGCACACGCATTCGACCCGGGTCAGCCGGCACCTGAACGCGCCGCGCGGGCGGGTCTACCGCGCGCTGCTCGACCCGCACGCGGTCGAGCAATGGAAAGTGCCCGACGGCATGACGTGCCGCGTGCATGCGTACGACACGCGCGAAGGCGGCGCGCTGCGCGTGTCGCTGAGCTACGACGCGCCGTCGGGCGGCGCCGGCAAGACGACCGCGCACACCGACACCTATCACGGCCGCTTCGTCACGCTCGTGCCCGACGAGCGGATCGTCGAGATCGATGTATTCGAAACCGACGACCCGATGCTGCGCGGCGCGATGACGATCACGATCACGCTGTCCGACGAGGCGGGCGGCACGCGCGTGGACGCGGTGCACGACGGCGTCCCGCCCGGCGTGCCGGCCGCCGACAACGAGACCGGCTGGCAGATGGCGCTGGCGCGGCTCGCGGCGCTGGTGGAAGCCGGTTGACGCCGCGCATGCGCGTCAGCCGAGCCGGTACGCGCGCGTGACCGTGCCGCGAAACAGCGCGTCGCGCTCGTCCGCGCCGGCCTGCGCGGTCAGGCGCTTGAACGCGTTCCAGCCGTTCACGAACGAATACGAGCCCTTGTCGACCGGGAAATTGCCCTCGAACATGCAGCGCCCGGGACCGAACGCGTCGATGCAGGTCATCATCCACGGCTTCCACGCGTCGGCGAGCTGCGTCGACGACGGCGGCTTCGCGCCTTTCTCGAAATCGAACCCATTGATGCGCATCCCGAGGCCGCCGACCTTCACGTACACGTTCGGCAATTGCGCGAGCGTGCGCATCGACGCCGACCAGCGCGCGAACACCTCCGGTCGCTTGTCCGCATAGCTGCCGATCCGCACGACGCCGCCGCAATGATTGACGATGATCCGCGTGTCGGGGTTCGCTTTCGCGAGTTCGAACAATTCGGGCAACTGCGGGAAGAACAGCCACGCGTCGTACGACAGCCCGAGCGGCGCGAGCTGCGCGACGCCGGCCCGGTACGCGGGATCGAGCAGCAGCCCGCGCGGCACCGCCGACAGCGGATTGGCGAGCGTCGGATCGGCATCCCACGTGCTCAGGTGCCGCACGCCGCGAAACCGTCCGCGCCCGGCTTCGACATGCGCTTCCAGCACGTCGCGCACGCGTTCGCCAAGCCGCAGGTCCGCGTGACCGACGATGCCCTTCGCGACGGCCACCGGGCCGTGCTGAAGCGGCTCGGTCACGCCGGCGACATAGGCCGTCTCGCCCACCGGCTTCAGTTCGGCCGGGCCCGAATCGCGATAACGCGTCTGCGCCTGCATGTAGACGGACGCCTGGATGTCGTGACCCGAGCGCGCGTCCTGCAGATAGTCGTCGAGCAGGTAGATCCAGCCCGGCCGTTCATAGAAGTGATGATGCGCATCGACGATCGGCAGGTCGGGCTCGAGCGCGGGTTCGAGCGCCGACGCGAGCCAGTCGGGACGAACCGCGAGGTAGTTGCTTTGCGTCATGCGTGAAGCTCCATCATGGGCCGCCGTGTCGGCAAACGCAGGCAGCGCGAACGATGCGGCGGCCGCGCCGATCAACCGGCGCCGCGTGATCGAAAAAGTCATGTCATTCGCTCCGGTCGAATGCATACAGCGACAGCGTGAGCAGCGTCGTGATCGCCAGCACGATCGCGAGGCCGAGCATCCCGGCCGTGAAGGTGCCGAAGCTGTCCTTCAGGTAGCCGACGAGATAGGGGCCCGCGAAGCCGCCGAGCGCGCCGATCGAATTGATCAGCGCCAGCCCGCCGGCCGCGGCCTGGCCGGACAGGAAGCGCGACGGCAGCGTGTAGAAGATCGTGCGGCCGGCAATCGTGCCGATCAGCGCGAGCGTGATGCCGACGAGCGCCGGCCCGAGCGTCAGGAAATGCGTCGACACGCCGAGCGCCACCGCGCCGATGAACAAGCCGATCGCCAGGTTCGCGACCGGGCCGCCGCGACGGTCCACCCGCTTCGCCCACCACAGCAGCGCGATCGTGGCGAAGAAGTAAGGCACCGCGGACAGCCAGCCGGTCTGCATCGTCGACATCCCGTGCGCCTTCAGCATTTGCGGCAACCAGATGCCGATCCCGTACGAACCCATCGTGAAGCCGAACGAGATCAGCGCGAGCACGTACACGCGCACGTCGCGCAGCGCGACGCCGAAGCGCTTCTTGCGGCCGGCCGCCGCGCCGTCGCGCTCGAACGCGCGCTGCAGCGCGGCACGTTCGTCGTCCGACAGCCACGCGGCATTCGCCGGCGAATCGGACAGCAGCTTCAGCACAAGGAAACCAAGTGCGCACGCGGGCAGCCCTTCGACGATGAACATCCACTTCCAGCCGGCGAGCCCGAGCGTGCCATCGAGCTGCAGCAGCCACGTCGACAGCGGGCCGCCGATCAGCGACGACAGCGGCGTCGACACGGTGAACCACGCGAGCACGCGCGTGCGGTAGCTCGCCGGAAACCACACGGCGAGGAAGAAGATCACGCCGGGAAAGAATCCAGCCTCGCCGATGCCGAGCAGCAGCCGGATTGCGTAGAAACTCGTCGGCCCGGTCGCGAGCGCGGTCGCGGCCGCCATCAGCCCCCACGTGATCATGATGCGGGCGAGCCAGCGGCGTGCGCCGAAGCGGTACAGCGCGAGATTGCTCGGCACTTCGAACACGCAGTAGCCGGCAAACATGATCCCCGCGCCCCAGCCGAACTGCGTCGCCGTCAGCCCGAGATCGCGGTTCATCGTGAGCGCGGCGAACCCGACGCTCGTGCGATCCAGATAGTTGAAGAAGTACGCGAGCGCGAGCAGCGGGATGAAGCGCCACGCGGCCTTGCGCACCGCGCGTTGCTCGATCGACGCGTCGGTGTCGCGATCGGCGGCCAGCGCCGGGGAAGCGGATGTCATGGTTGTCTCCGTGGATGCGGCGATCCTCTGCCGCGCGGCGCGCGGCCGGGACGCCTTTGTTCGTTCGATGAATCGCGGCTGCGCTACGCGCTCGCCACTTCGTTCGCCGACGGCGCACCGCCCGGTCCGTCGCCGTGCGTGGCGACGTCCGCGCCGTGCCGCCCCGCGACGACGCCGGCATCGATCAGCGCACGCGCGTCGTCCGGCGTGTAGCCGAGCTCGCCGAGCAGCGCGCACGTGTCCTGGCCGAGCGCAGGCGGCGCCGAGCGCAGCCGCAGGCGTTCGCCCGCGAGCGTCAGCGGCAGCAGCGCGGTGCGCGTGTCGATCGGCCGCCCGGCGCTGCTCGCGTCGGCTGGCAGCGTCACGGCTTCGAGGCCGCCCGTGGCGAGCAGATGCGGATCGTCGAACAGGTCCTGCGGCTTCGTGATCGGCGCATACGGCAGGCCGGTCGATTCGAAGATCGCGCCGATCTCCGCGGCCGAGTACGGCGCGAGCCGCGAACGTAGTTCCGGCAACAGCCATTCGCGCGCCTGCACACGCAGGTTGTTGGTCGCGAGGCGCGGGTCGTCCTTCAGCGCGGCGAGGCCGAACGCATCGCAGAACAGCGCCCACTGCGTATCCGACACGACCGCGAGAAAAATCTGTTCGTCATCCTTGACGGAGAACACGTCGTAGACGGCCCACGCGGAAATCCGGCTCGGCATCGGCGACGCGGCCTGCCCCGTCACCGCGAACTGCATCATGTGCTGCGCGACGAGAAACACGTTGTTCTCGAACAGCGAACTCTGCACCTGCTGGCCGCGGCCCGTGCGCTCGCGCTGCGCGAGCGCGGCCATCGCGCCAATCGCGCCGAACATGCCGCCCATGATGTCGTTCACGCTCGCGCCCGCACGCAGCGGCCGCCCTTCGGGGCCCGTCATGTACGCGAGGCCGCCCATCATCTGCACGACCTCGTCGAGCGCGGTGCGATGCTCGTACGGCCCCGGCAGGAAGCCCTTGTGCGACACGTACACGAGCCGCGGATTCAGCGCGTCCAGCTGCGGGTAGCCGAGCCCGAGCCGGTCCATCGTGCCGCTCTTGAAGTTCTCGCTGAAGACGTCCGCCGTCGCGACGAGCCGCCGCACGATCTCCAGCCCGCGCGGATCCTTCACGTCGACCGCGACGCTCTTCTTGTTGCGGTTGAACATCCCGAAGAAGCCCGCGCCGGACCCGCGCAGCGCCCGCGTGCTGTCGCCCGCGATCGGCTCGATCTTGATCACTTCCGCGCCGAGATCCGCGAGCAGCATCCCGCACGTCGGGCCCATCACCATGTGCGTCATCTCGATCACGCGCACGCCTGCGTACGGCAGTGCGGCAACCGGTTGCCGATCGTTCATCGTGCGACTCCCGCCACGCATCCTTCCGGCTGCGCGGCCGAGGGCACGCGGCCATCCGCATAGCGAAAGCCCTTCGGCAGCCCGGCGTCCGGCACGTGGCCGTACAGCGCGTCGGACGGCAGCGCCGCATGCAGGATCGCGCGCGCGGCGAGCAGCGCGTCGACGTCGACGCCCGTGTCGACGCCCATCGCTTCGAGCAGGAACACGAGGTCCTCGGTGACGATGTTGCCGGTGGCGCCCGGCGCATACGGGCAGCCGCCCAGGCCGCCTTGGCTCGCGTCGATCGTCGTCACGCCCACGTCGAGCGCCGCGACGACGTTCGCGAGCCCCTGCCCGCGCGTGTTGTGGAAATGCGCGCCGCCGGCCCTGTCGCCGACTTCGCGTTGCAGCCGCGTGAACAGCCGGCGCACCTGCGCGGGATTCGCATAACCGCTGGTGTCGGACAGGCCGATTTCGTCGACGCCGCATTCGGCCATCGCGACGGCCATCGCGATCGTCTCGTCGTCGGAGACCGCGCCGGCAATCGTGCAACCGAACGCCACCGACACGCCGGCCTCGATCTGCACCGACGGAAACCGCGCGTCGCGCAGCGCGACGATCGCGCGCACCTCGTCGATCATCTGCGCGGGCGTCTTGCGGATGTTGGCCAGCGAATGCGCTTGCGTCACCGAGACCGGCAGCGTCAGCTTGTGCACGCCCGCGTCGAACGCACCCTCGGCGCCGCGCAGGTTCGGCGCGAGCGCGGCGACGTGCAGCCCGGGAATCGCGAGCGCGTGCGCGACGACTTCGCGCACGTCGGCCATCTGCGGCAACAGCGTGGCCGGCACAAACGACCCGACCTCGATCTCGCGCAGGCCGGCCGCGGCCAGCGCGGTGATCCAGCGCAGCTTGGCGGCCGTCGGCATCACGGTCTTGATGCTCTGCAGCCCGTCGCGCGGGCCGACCTCGCTGACCAGCACCTTCGAGTTTTCTGAAACCTTCATTCGATACCCCATAGTTCTATCTGAAAGAACATAGTTCTGTTTGACAGAACTTTAAGCGTGCGTCGAATGGGCGATAAGGGGGGTATACCCGTGGAATCGCGTTTTTCTGGAACTTGAGTTCTGTCAGATAGAACGATATAGTCCGCCGACCATCATTCGAAGGAATCAGGCCGTGCCCAGGAATCCAGCAGATCACGCCGGCGACGCAGCCGATCCGGCGACGGAAGAGGCGTCCAGCGGCGTCGCGGTGCTCGACCGCGCGTTCGCGATCCTCCGTGCGTTCGGCCAGACCGACGACCGGCTGTCGCTCGCCGAGTTGTCGCGCCGCACCGGGCTGTACAAGAGCACGATCCTGCGCCTGCTCGCGGCGCTCGAACATGGCGGCTTCATGCGCAAGCTCGACGACGGCCAGTACGCGATCGGGCACGAGCCGCAGCGGCTCGCCGCGCTGTACCAGCGTTCGTTCCGGGTCGGCCCGGTGATCGAGCCGCTGCTCGAGACGCTGAGCCGCGAACTCGGGGAAACGGCATCGTTCTATGTGCGCCAGGGCGACGTGCGCTCCGTGCTGTATCGCGTCGAGCCCGCACGGGCGGTACGCGTGTCGATCCGCGTCGGCGAGGAGTTTCCGGTCGGCCAGGGCGCATCCGGGAAGGTGCTGCTGGCCTTCACCGACACGCAGGACGCCCGCTGGAACGACGTGCGCGAACAGCTGTGGGCCGCGTCGTACGGCGAGCGCGACCCGGAAACGGCGTCGGCTTCCGTGCCCGTGTTCGGCGCGGCCGGCGAATGCGTCGGTGCGCTGACGGTATCAGGCCCGAAGTCGCGGCTCGCCGCCGCGCCGGCGATGACGGCGGCGCTCGCGATGCTGCTGCCGCTCGCGCAAAAGGCGACCGTCGCACTCGGCGGCGCGGGCGCGCGCTACGACGCGCCGGCCGTGCGCGACAGTCTCGCGCGGCTCGCATCGTCGGCGGACGACGACGCCCGGTCGTAGGGAGCCGGTTGCGCGCGGCACGCGATACGGCAGCGCGAAAGACGGCCGCATGCGACACTGGCCGCCGATGCGCGCAGCGCGCCGTTCTCAGGCGACGCACCATGCGTGCAACCGACCACCGGACCCGCCCGAGGAGACCCCGCGATGAACGCCGCGCGCACCGCCAGCTGGTATTTCGATTTCGTTTCGCCGTTCGCCTATCTGCAGCAGGAACAGTTCGACCGGTTGCCGCCCGCCGCCGCGTTCGAGCCTCGGCCGATCGTGCTCGGCGCGCTGCTCGCGCACTGGGGCCAGAAAGCGCCGGCGGAAATCGCGGCCAAGCGCGTGTTCACCTATCGGCATGCGCAATACCGGGCGGATAAGCTGGGCATTGCGTTCCGGATGCCGCCCGCGCACCCGTTCAACCCGATCAAGCCGCTGCGTCTCGCGATCGCGATGGGCAGCTCGCGCGACGCGATCCGGCGGATCTTCCGGCATATCTGGCGCGACGGCCAGGACGTGTCGACGCCCGCAGGCTTCGCCGCGCTGTGCGAAGCGGTCGGCTTTCCGGAAGGCGTGACGGCCGTCGAGGCTCAGCCGGTCAAGGACGCGCTGCGCGCGAACACGGATCGCGCGATCGCCGAGAACGTGTTCGGCGTGCCGACCTTCGCGCTCGACGGCGACCTGTTCTGGGGCGAGGACGCGACCGACATGTTCGTCGACTGCGCGACGTCGCGCGCGTGGCTCGATTCGCCCGAAGTGCGCCGCATCAGCGCGCTGCCCGAAGGGATCCGGCGCGGCTGACGGCGAGCCGCCGCCACCGCGCCGCCCGCTTCAGCCGTCGCGCCCTTCGACGAGCGCCGGCACCGCCTCCCGCATCATCGCGGCGAACCGCACGAGCCGCGACGGATAGAACTGCGCATGCGGATAAGTCAGGTAGACGGGCAGCGCCGCGGCCTGCCATTCGGGCGCGAGGTGCACGAGATCGCCGCGCGCGAGATCGTCGGCCAGCATCCACGACGATCCGACGCACGCGCCGACGCCCAGCAGCGCCGCGCTGCGCAACGCATACAGGTTCGCGGTCGTGATGCGCGGGCGGATCGGAATGCGTCGCGTGTCTCCGGTGGTCGCATGCGTCAGCGCGAGTTCGGTGCGGTAGTACGTGCGCAACGCGAGCCACGGCAGCGCGGCGAGCGCGTCCGGATCGGCCGGCACGTCGGCGCCGCCCAGCACGGACGGCGCGGCGACCACGAAGCGCGGCACCTTCGTCAGCCGGATCGCGACCACGCCCGGATCGGTCGGTTCGCCGACCTGGATCGCGCAATCGATGCCGCTGCCGACGAAATCGCGCACCTCGTCCTGCAGCAGCCACTCGACCGACACGCGCGGGTAGTCGCGCAGGAACTGCGCGAGCGGCGCAACGAAACGCTGCTGGCCGAACGCGTGCGGCACCGCGACGCGCAGCAGCCCGTCCGGCTCCTCCTGCGCGCCGCGCAAATCGGCCTCGAACGCCGCCCAGCTCGCCAGCAGCTCCTTCGCCTGCTTGAAGCACCGCTCGCCGTCGACGGTCAGCCGCATCGTATGGGTCGTGCGTTGCAGCAGCCGCATGCCGAGCGAATTTTCCAGCGCCTGCAGCCGCCGGCTGATGGTCGGCTGCGTCGTGTGCAACTGCACGGCGGCCGCCGACAGGCTGCCGGCCTCGACTATGCGCACGAAGGTTTCCATCAGCTCGAAACGATAGCCGGCGCCGTCCACCGGCACCGCCTGAATGCGCCGAGACCCGCCAGCAGCGGGAGAGGGAGAAGATTTTTCGGTCATTCGTCGAGCGTATAACAAATCTGCGCCGGGTGGCACTACCGTCGCCGGCCGCGTACCGCCACACTCGCGTCCATCCCATTCTTCCACCACGGATGTACGCGATGTCCACCCCGACCCGTCTCGATGCCGCGCCCGGCGCGGCGCACGCTGCGGCCCGCCCGGCCGCTCATTCGATGCCCGATCGGCGGCTCGTGCTGCTGCTCGCGGCCGCCGCCGGCCTCGGCGTCGCCCCGCTCTACTACGCGCAGCCGATGCTCGGCGCGCTCGCGCCCGATCTCGGCGCGTCGGCGCGGGCGATCGGCTTCGTGCCGACGCTCACGCAGCTCGGCTATGCGCTCGGCATCCTGCTGCTCGCGCCGCTCGGCGACCGCTTCGACCGGCGCCGCGTGATCGTGATCAAGGCCGCGGCGCTGGTCACCGCGTTGCTGCTGGCCGCCGTCGCGCCGTCGCTCGGGCTGCTGCTCGCGGCGAGCTTCGCGATCGGCCTCGCCGCGACGATGGCGCAGGACGTCGTGCCGGCCGCCGCGACGCTCGCGCACGACATGCATCGCGGCCGCATCGTCGGCACGGTGATGACCGGGTTGCTGCTCGGCATCCTGCTGTCGCGCGTCGTGGCCGGATTCGTCGCCGAGACGGCCGGCTGGCGCGCGATGTTCGCGCTCGCCGCCGCCAGCGTCGCCGCGATCGGCGCCGTGGCCGCACGCGGGTTGCCGCGCTTCGAGCCGACCACGCGGCTGCCGTATCGCGCGCTGATCGGCTCGCTCGGCGCGCTGTGGCGCGAGCATTCGGCACTGCGCCGCGCCGCCCTCGCGCAGGGGCTGCTGGCCGTCGGGTTCAGCGCGTTCTGGTCGACCCTCGCGGTGATGCTGCACGGCGCGCCGTTCCACCTCGGTAGCGCGGCCGCCGGCGCCTTCGGCCTCGCGGGCGCCGCCGGCGCGCTGGCCGCGCCGATCGCCGGGCGCCTGGCCGACCATCACGGCCCCGAGCGCGTGACGCGGATCGGGATCGGCATCGCAACGGTGTCGTTCGCGTCGATGGCCGCCGCGCCGCTGATGTCGCCGCATGCGCAGCTCGTGCTGCTCGCGGTCGCGACGATCGGCTTCGATCTCGGCGTGCAGGCCACGCTGATCGCGCACCAGTCGATCGTCTACCGGATCGATCCCGCGTCGCGCAGCCGCCTCAATGCGGTGCTGTTCGTCGGCATGTTCATCGGGATGGCGGCCGGCGCCGCGATCGGCAGTTCGTTGCTCGCGCAACTGGGCTGGAACGCGGTGACCGCGCTGGCCGTCGTGACGTCGCTGGCCGCGCTCGCCGTGCGGGTGTGGCGCAACTGAAGTCGGGCATCGCGTAACATCGGCGGGCAGGCCCACGGGGCTTGCCCGCTTTTTTTTATTTTTTGATCGGCGCGCGCATGACGCTGCGCCGCCCGGCAGATTCGCGCGGCTGTAACGCCGCAATCGTTCATCCGGCGCAAGGTCCGCGCCGACTGACCGAATTGTCCAGTTCACCCAAATATTTTTCCGGCGTCCGTGCACGCGCGCACGCAGACGTCGGACGATTCGTCCCTGCCGCACCACCCGGCGCGCTCCCATCCGGCCCCTCCACCGAACCCCGTTTTATCAGGGGAATCCCGGTATTTTTTCGCATTTTCTTCGAAATAACGGGTGACATACTTGCCCCCCGTTGCGCTCCGTGCGAGCGCGCTTTCCGATCCAGCCGGCCGCCTGTCATGCGCTGCGCGTTCGCCCGGGTCGCACAGGACATGAACAATTTCGACACGACGATCCAGGTCTTCCTCACTCACATGACGTTCGGTCCGTTGATGAATCACGCGATCCGCGTGATCGCGGGCCTCTACACGTTCAAGGGCTTCGTGCTCGTTCCGGCGCTGTGCTGGCTGTGGTTCCAGCCGGGCCCGAACCGCGAGCGGCAACGCGAGCTGGTCGTCGCCACTATCGCGAGCGGGCTCATCGCGCTCGCCGTCGGCCGCGTGCTCGCGCAAGTGCTGCCGTTCCGCATGCGGCCGATCTACAACCCCGACCTGCACCTGCACTTCCCGTCGGCCGGGTTGCGTGCGGCGACGCTGCAGACCTGGAGTTCGTTTCCGAGCGATCACGCGATGCTGTGGATGGCGATCGCAACCGGCATCTTCATCATCGCGCGCCGCGTCGGCATCGTCGCGCTGCTGTATTCGGTCGTGTTCATTTGCCTGCCGCGCGCGTATCTCGGCTTTCACTATCCGACCGATCTGATCGCGGGCGCCGCGATCGGCATCGCGATCGCGTGGCTGCTGACGCGCGACGCGATCCGCGCGCGCTTCGCCCCGCAGGTGCTGGAGATGATCCGGCGCTTCCCCGCGCCGGCCTATACGCTCGCGTTCCTGCTGTGCTTCGAGTTGATCACGCAGTTCGACGAACTGCTGACGCTCGCGCAGTCGGCCACGCGCACGATGTGACGGGCAGACGCGCGATGCTGCCGCTGCTGCTGTCGTTCCGTCGCCCCGGCGCGCGCTGCCGGCCATGCGCGGCCGCGGCGCGCCGTGCGACGGCCGCGCCCGTCAGTCGCGATCGGGCGCGCCGAGCGGAAAGAACGAACGATACGGCCGCGCCTCCTCGACCGCGCGCGCAAACGACGGCCGCGCGAGCAGACGCTTGCGGTACGCGATCACGTTCGCGAACGCCGGATCGATCCGGTGCGTCCAGTCCGCGTAGAACAGGAACGGCGCCGCGCCGCAATCGGCGAGGCTGAAACGGTCGCCGGCCGCCCATTCGCGATCGGCCATCGTCTTGTCGAGCCACGCATACGACGTGTCGAGCATCGCGCGCGCGTCGGCCACCCCGCGCGCATCGCGCTCGGCTTCCGGCCGCAGCGCATCGAACACGACCTTCTGCTGCGGCGTCGCCACGTAGTTGTCGAAGAAGCGGTCCATCGTCCGCACCTCGAGCGCGGCGTGCGGATCGTCGGGCAGCAGGCGCATGGGGCCCGGATGGTTCAGGCCGAGATACTCGATGATGATCGACGCCTCGATCACCGTGCGGCCCGCATCGACGAGCACCGGGAAGCGCTTCAACGGCCACAGCCTGGTCAGTTCCTGCATCGGCTTCGGATCGTCGTGCGCGAGCACGCGATACTCGAACGGCGTGCCGTTCTCGTACAGCGCGGTCAGCACTTTCTGGCAGTAGGACGAAAACGGATGGGCGTAAAGCGTCGGCATCATCGTGGAGGCTCCTGGGGTTTCGGCGCCGCGTCAGGCGGCGCCGCATGATCGGATACCTTGACGACGCTCGGCGCCCGGCCGTTTCGACATCGGCCCGATATTTTTTCGACGGACCGCCTGGGCCGCTACGAGCGACCGTCCATCACGACGCGCCCTTCGGCGCGCCAGCGCAGCATCCCGCCGCCGAGATTCGCGACCGCGTCGATGCCGGCCTTCTTCAGGATCACCGTCGCCTGCGCGGAACGGCCGCCGGCCCGGCACACGGTCACGACCGGACGGTCGCGCGCGACTTCGCCGGTGCGCGCGGCCAGTTCGCCGAGCGGGATCGGCGTCGCGCCCGGCAGATGGCCGAGCGGGCCCGCGAACTCGTCCGGTTCGCGCACGTCGACGACCTGCACGGCCGGCAGATGATCCTCGAGCCATTGCGGATCGATTTCCCAGAAGCCGGCGAACGTGTAGACGAGCGGCGCCCAGTCGGCGGCCGCCTGCGCATCGGGCGCGTTCGCGGCGACGCCGCACTGCAGGTTCGCCGGCACCGCGACGTCGATCTGGCGCGGATGCGCGAGCCCGAGGTTGCGCATGTAGCCGGCGAAATCGTCTTCGCTGAGATCGCCGCCGAGGCGCGGGTTGAAGCGCCGCTCCTCGCCGACGCTCGTCACCGTGAGCCCGCGATAGTCGTGCGCGGGATACAACAGGCACGTGGCCGGCAGCGTGAAGAGCCGGCCGTGCACCGCGCGATACAGCGCGCGCGGGTCGCCCTGCTGGAAGTCGGTGCGGCCGGTGCCGCGGATCAGCAGGCAATCGCCGGTGAACGCCATCGATTCGTCGTCGAGCACGAGGCTGACGCAGCCGCTCGTGTGGCCGGGCGTCGCGCGCACCGTCAGGTAGCGCGCGCCGAACGCGCAGCGCTCGCCGTCGTTCAGGTAGCGGTCGGCGCCTTGCGCGCCGCTCGCGGCCGAGATCGCGATCGCGCTGCCCGTGCGCTGCTTCAGCAGCCACGCGCCCGTCACGTGATCGGCATGCACGTGCGTGTCGACGGTCGCGACGAGCCGCAGCCCGAGTTCGTCGAGCAGCGCAGCGTCGCGGCGCACCTGCTCGAACACGGGATCGATCAGCAGCGCTTCGCGCGAAGCGCTGTCGGCGAGCAGATACGTGTACGTCGACGATTGCGGGTCGAAAAGTTGCCGGAAGATCATGGCTCGGTGCTCCGTTGTCGGTTGACCCCGGCTGCCAGGAAAAGGGCACGCCATGGCCGTATCGCCCGTACCGCGCGTCTTTAAAGCGTAGATCAAAACGTGTACCGCGGATGATGAGCGAATAGCGAATTCAAACCGTACTTGCACGACGATTCTGTAGATATATCGATGACGAGTACACGCAATCTGTGACGGACAGCTCTCACTCTAGCCCGGGGACATACACCACGAGCCCTAGCTATAATCGCGTGGTTGCGCTTTAGCCGCGCCAGAACTGTCGGTGCAAAGAGACACATACTGAGAGAGACCATAATATGAAAAGAATCGCTGCAATCCTGCTCTGCATCGCTTTGGCAGCCCCTACGATCAGCCTTGCACGGGGTGGGCACTATGCCGGTGGTCACGGGTCATCCCATAAGGGAGGCAAGTACAAGAACGCTCGCACCGGAGACCATTACGAGCGCCGCCGCTGAGCCCGCCCATACTGGTCCGAAACAATGATTAACGATCACGTGATCCAAGTGATGGAGGTCCTCGGAAGAACGCCTCAAGGGATCACCGAACCATTCCTGTGTCGAGGCGACGATGGTGCGCTTTATTACGCAAAGGGCCGGGCTGCTGGCCGCAAGAGCTTGGTATCCGAATGGCTCGGAAGCTCACTCGCACGTGAATTTGGCCTCCCGATCGCGCCCTTCGCTGTCGGCGAGGTGGACGACGCGATCGTCCAGTTTGGAGCTCCTGAGCTAGCCGACCTGGGCGCCGGCTACGTGTTCCTCTCCCGACGGGCCGAAAGCGTAATGGAATTTACTTGGCTGAACATACAAGAAGTCCCGTTAGTTGTGCGGAGCGACGTCCTCATCTTCGACTACTGGGTGAGGAATCAGGACCGCATACTCACAGATCTCGGAGGCAATCCCAACCTGCTTTGGGACCCGACACGCAAGGAACTTGTCGTCATTGACTTCAATCAGGCGTTTGATACGGACTTCGATTGCGACACCTTCTTTTCGTCACATGCGTTCGCCGAATCGTGGGATCATGTCTTTGAGGACTTGATCGAGCGCCAACACTATGAAGATCGGCTTCATGCCGCCCTCGGCAAACTGGAGGGCATTTGCGATAGAATGCCCGATTCTTGGTGGTGGCTTGACGACGATCTTCCCCTCAATTTCAGCCAAGATGACGCACGTTCAATCCTGACGGAGTACCTGCCTGACTTCTGGAGTCGCCGATGAAACATGCTTGCAGATACACCATCGTGCGCTTCATGCCGTACCCAGAGACTGGCGAGTTCGCAAACATCGGCATCGTTCTGATGAGTCCGACGGCCAAGTACGTCGGATACAAGCTGATTGAGCGCGTATCTCGGATCACCGCATTCTTTGAAGAGCTCGATGCAAACATTTTTCGTAAGGCACGAAAGGTGTACGCGACCGAGTTGGTCCGCATTGCACAATCGATCGAGCGAGCATTTGCGGAAGCAAGCATGGGACCGAGTGCGGACTTCGCAAACTTCGCGTTCCGGGAACTCGTAAAACCGCGAGAAGGGTTGGTGATTGCTCAAGGTGACCGGGTAGTGATGACAGATGGGCCTCCCAGCGAAAAGCTCGAAGAACTTTTCGATCACTATGTCGGTAGATCGTTTGCGACGAAAGCGTATCAAGAGCGATTCGTTGAGAAGAGGATTCACCAAATCCTCCGAGCGGCAGATCTGACGGGCCTCTACCGGGAACGCACCTTAGGCAAGGACGATACCTACAAGGCACGCCTGCCCTTCGTTCGCGTCAACGCTGCCGGCGATGCCGTAAGAGCTATTAAGCCAATTTTCTTGGCCCATGACGATCCAACGCGGCTGTACGACCATGGTTGGGATTGGATTGGAAAAATCAGGAAACTGCGGCGCGATCAGACTCTAGTGGGTGATGTTCTCTTTGCCGCCGAAGCCCCGAAAGAAAGCTTCGGCCCACGGGCAGCGGCCTACGCAGAAATCAGCGAGCAACTGAAACTCAGCAATATTGCCTTGGCCCGTGAAACAGAACGCAGTCGTATTCTCGCGTTTGCGGGAGACACTCCCGACCTTGAGACCAGCGATTCTGACTAACCACTGTCAACTAGCCCCGCCCAGTGCGGGGCTTCTCATATGTCGAGACGTGGCTGGCGACGCCAAGCCGGGATCTCATGTCCGACCTTCTCTTGTCTAATACATGTCGATGACGATCGATCCGAAGCAGGCCGCCGCGCTGCTGGCCGTCGCCGACACCGGCAGCTTCGAGCAGGCGGCCGTGCGCCTGCACGTGACCGCGTCCGCCGTCACGCAGCGAGTCCGCGCGCTGGAAGCGAGCCTCGGCACGCCGCTCGTGCTGCGCACGCGGCCATGCCGCCCGACGGTGGCCGGGCAGCGCGTGCTGCAGCACCTGCGCCGCGTCGCGCTGCTGCAGGCCGACCTGCAAAGCACGCTCGCGGCCGACCGCGAATCGCCGATCTCCGTGACGATCGCACTCAACTCCGACAGCCTCGGCACATGGTTCCTGCCGGCGCTGACGTCGGTGCTCGCGGGCGAGCGGATCCTGTTCGAACTGATCGTCGAGGATCAGGATCACACGTTCGCGCTGCTCGAAAGCGGGATGGCGGTCGGCTGCGTGACGACCGAGCCGAAGCCGATGCGCGGCTGCATCGCGACGCCGCTCGGCACGATGCGCTACCGGCTGCTCGCGGCCGCCGCGTTCGCGGTGCGCTGGTTTCCGCGCGGGCTGAACCGCACGAGCGCGCGCCACGCGCCCGTCGTCGCGTATTCGCGGCGCGACACGCTCCAATCGTCATTCCTGAAGGAGAAGTTCGGCTTGCCCGAAGGCGCGTACCCGTGCCACTACGTGCCGGGCACGCATTCGCACTTCGCGGCGGTGCGGCACGGGCTCGGCTACGCGATGGTGCCGGAGCCGCTGATCGGCGCCGCGCCGCTCGATGCGCAGGGGCTCGTCGATCTCGCGCCCGCGCATCCGACCGACGTCACGCTGTACTGGCACGCGTGGACCGTGCAGTCGCCGACGATGGCGTCGCTGTCCGCGCGGGTGGTCGAAGCGGCGCGCAGGCTGCTCGCGCCGTTGCCGTAATGCGCCGGCGGGCGCGCGGGTGAGCGACGCTGCCGGCGCGGTACGCACGGCGACGAGAAAGTCGGCCGCGCCGCCTATACTTTTCCCATCGGCCTCGCGAACGCGCCGCGCGGCCGCTCATCCAGGTCCGGCCGTTCCCTTTCATGTGAGGAGAACATCATGTCCCGCCGCTATATCGATTGCCGCGAGTTTCCCAGCGCGACGCATTGCTCGGTCGCAATCTCCGCCGACTCCGACAACGAACTGCTGGAGGCCGCCGTTCAGCATGCGGTCTCGGTGCACCAGCACACCGACAGCGCCGAACTGCGCACGCAACTGAAGTCGCTGTTTCACGACGGCACGCCGCCCGCCGACATGCCGCGGCAGGCGTAATCCGCCGGCACGGCAAGGATCGACCGACCGCGTGCCGCGTCACCCGTTCGTGTGTTGCGTGATGCCACGCCGCGCCGGCCCGTCGCCGGCCGGCGCATTCCGCGTAACGCGTTATGCGCGACGCTGCGCGAAATACGCGCCGACCGCGCCGATAAAGGTGTCGATATCCGCGCGCGACACGTCGCAATGCGTGACGAAGCGCGACGCATACAGCATCTGCGTGAGGATCCCGCGTTCCTTCAGCCACGCCTCGAGCGGCGCGCAATCGGCTTCGGGGAATTGCGCGAACACCATGTTCGTCGCATGCGACAGCACCTTCACCGAATCGATGCGGGCGAGGCCGGCCGCGAGATGCGCGGCATTCGCGTGATCGTCCGCGAGCCGCTCGACGTTGTGATCGAGCGCATACAGGCACGCCGCCGCGAGAATGCCCGACTGCCGCATCCCGCCGCCCAGCACCTTGCGCCAGCGCTGCGCGCGCTCGACCAGCGCACGGCTGCCGACCAGCACCGAGCCGACCGGCGCACCGAGCCCTTTCGAGAAGCAGATCGACACGGTGTCGAACGGCGCACACAGCTCGGCGATCGGGCGCCCCGACGCGACGGCCGCGTTGCACACGCGCGCGCCGTCGAGGTGCGTGGAGAGCCCGCGGCCGCGCGCGAACGCGACGGCTTCCTGCACATAGCCTTCCGGCAACACCTGGCCGCCGATCGTGTTTTCGAGCGCGAGCAGGCGCGTGCGGGCAAAGTGATTGTCGAGCGGCTTGATCGCCGCGGCGATCTTCGCGAGCGGCAGCGTGCCGTCCGGCGCGTTCTCGATCGGTTGCGGCTGAATGCTGCCGAGCACGGCCGCGCCGCCGCCTTCGTACTTGTAGGTGTGCGCGAGCTGGCCGACGATGTACTCGTCGCCGCGCTCGCAATGCGACATCAGCGCGGCGAGGTTGCTCTGCGTGCCGCTCGGGAAGAACAGGCCGGCTTCCTTGCCGGCCCGCTCGGCCGTCACCGCCTGCAGGCGCAGGACGGTCGGGTCGTCACCCCAGACGTCGTCGCCGGTTTCGGCGGCGGTCATGGCGGCCAGCATCGCCTGGCTCGGACGTGTCACGGTATCGCTGCGTAAATCGATCATCGCTGTGCCCTGAGTAAACGCGAGCCGGAACCGATGCGCCCGGCCCTGCCGAAACGAGACTGAGAGTGTACGCAATTCGCGCGGCGCCTGCCGGCCGTCGCCGCGCACCGCGATGCCGCACGCGCGACGTCGTTCCGATGACGCGACGCGCCATATTGCCGCACGTGCGGCAGGCCGCCACGCCGCGGCCGCATGCGCCGCGAACGGCCTTCTTGATACGAATCAACGATTTATCGCGAAACAACGCACGACGGGCTGGACATCTGCGACGAGTTGGCGCATTTCGCGGTGCAACATCGCAGCCCATACTCCAGCCAACCCCGACGCCCGTCCGCCGGGGGCCGCCGGCACCCGCCGGCGGGTATCGTCAGCCTCGGTCATCTGGTATGGACACCGCACTTTCGGCCCTCGATCTGGCCCGCCTGCAATTCGCGTTCACCGTCTCCTTTCACATCGTCTTCCCTGCGCTGAGCATCGGCCTCGCCAGCTTCATCGCCGTGCTCGAATATCGCTGGCTGAAGACCGGCAAGCAGTATTACAAAACCCTCTGCCTGTTCTGGTCGAAGATCTTCGCGGTCGCGTTCGGGATGGGCGTCGTGTCCGGCGTCGTGATGAGCTATCAGTTCGGCACCAACTGGTCGGGCTTCTCGAGCTTCGCCGGCGCCGTCACCGGCCCGCTGCTGATGTACGAGGTCATGACCGCGTTCTTCCTCGAAGCCGGCTTCCTCGGCATCATGCTGTTCGGCTGGAACCGCGTGAGCCCGCGCGCGCACTTCGGCGCGACGCTGATGGTCGCGATCGGCACGCTGATCTCGACGTTCTGGATCCTCGCGTCGAACAGCTGGATGCAGACGCCGCAGGGCTTCGAGATCGTCGACGGCCGCGTCGTGCCGACCGACTGGTTCGCGATCATCTTCAACCCGTCGTTCCCGTACCGCCTGTTCCACATGGCGATCGCCGCGTTCATCGTCGCCGCGCTGGTGGTGGCCGCGACGGGCGCGTGGCACCTGCTGAAGGGCCGCCGCGACAAGGGCGTGAAGAAGATGTTCTCGATGGCGCTGTGGCTGCTGCTGGTGCTCGCGCCGCTGCAGGCCGTGATCGGCGACCAGCACGGCATCAACACGCTGAAGCACCAGCCCGCGAAGATCGCCGCGATCGAAGGGCTGTGGGAAACCGAAAAGGGCGGCACCGCGCTGAACCTGTTCGGCATTCCGGACATGCAGGCGGAAACGACCCGCTACGCGGTGAAGGTGCCGCACCTCGGCAGCCTGATCCTCACGCACAGCTGGGACGGCGAGATCCGCGGGCTGAAGGACTTCCCGCCGGAAGACCGGCCGAATTCGACGGTCGTGTTCTGGAGCTTCCGGATCATGGTCGGCCTCGGCTTCGCGATGATCGGCCTCGCCGCGCTCGCCTGGCTGTTGCGCCGCCGCGGCCGCCTGTATGAATCGAAGTGGTTCCAGCGCTTCGCGCTCGTGATGGGCCCGACCGGTTTCGTGTCGCTGCTCGCGGGCTGGGTGACGACCGAAGCCGGCCGCCAGCCGTGGGTCGTGTATGGCGTGATGCGCACCGCGCAGGCCGTGTCGCCGCTGTCGGTGCAGCAGGTCAGCCTGTCGATGATGACGTTCGTGATCGTGTACTTCCTCGTGTTCGGCACCGGCGTGTACTACATGCTGAAGCTGATGAAGGCCGGCCCCGCACTGCCCGACGTCAAGCACGACGACAAACCCGATACGCGCCCCGATCACACCGCGCGCCGCCCGATGTCGGCCGTCGACGAGCTGATCGAGACCGTCTGAGTCCACTCCATTCGCAAACGAGAAAACCTATGGACGTCACCGTAATCTGGGCCGCGATCATCGCATTGGGGCTTTTCATGTACGTCGTGCTCGACGGCTTCGACCTCGGCATCGGCATCGTCTTCCCGTTCTTCCCGGACGAGCAGGAACGCGACCTGATGATGAACACGGTCGCGCCCGTATGGGACGGCAACGAGACGTGGCTCGTGCTCGGCGGCGCCGGGCTGTTCGCGGTGTTCCCGATCGTCTATTCGACCGTGCTGTCGGCGCTGTACCTGCCGCTGATCTTCATGCTGGTGTGCCTGATCTTTCGCGGCGTGTCGTTCGAGATCCGCGCGAAGGCGCGGCGCACGAAGCAGCTGTGGGATCTCGCGTTCATCGGCGGCTCGGCCGGCGCGACGCTGTTCCAGGGGATCGCGCTCGGCGCGTTCCTGCAGGGCATCGACGTGAAGGACGGCGTGTACGCCGGCGGCGCGTTCGACTGGCTCACGCCGTTCAGCCTGCTGACAGGCCTCGGCCTGATCGCGACCTACGCGCTGCTCGGCTGCTGCTGGCTCGTCGCGAAGACCGAAGGCGACCTGCAGCGCCGCCTGCATCGCGTCGTGTGGCCGCTGACCGTCGTGCTGCTCGGCTTCATCGCGGTGATCAGCCTGTGGACGCCGCTGCAGGATCCGGCCATCGCGCAGCGCTGGTTCGATTCGGGGTTGTTCTGGCGCCTGCTGCCGGTGCCGTTCCTGGTGGCCGCGTGCGCGGCGTGGATGCGGCGCGCGGTGCGCGACCGGCACGACATGACGCCGTTCGTGCTCGCGCTGGCGCTGGTGCTGCTCGGCTACGTCGGCCTGCTCGTCACGCTGTTCCCGTATGCGATTCCGCAGACGATGACGATCTGGGAAGCGGCGGCGCCGCGTTCGAGCCAGACCTTCACGCTGGTCGGCGCAGCGGTTATCCTCCCGATCATCATCGCCTACACGACGATGGGCTATTGGGTATTCCGAGGCAAGGTGCGCCATGAAGACCAGCATTACTACCACCACTGATTCCACCGCCGGCCAGCCCGGCGCGCCGCGGCGGCGGATGCGCGGCTGGATGTGGTTCGTCGTTCTGTGGGCGGGCGGCGTGATCGGCGCCGTCACGCTGGGCTATGCGTTCAAGATCTTCATGAACCTGACGTTGTTTGCGGTGAAGTAGGCAAAGCGGCCGCCCGGTCGAACGATGGACCGGGCGGCCGTTTTGTCGTGGATGGCTGCGGCTTCAGCCGGATGCATCAAGCCGAACAACGCATGAATCCGCCATTTGGGCAGAAATCCATACAAATCACATCGCCGATGTGAACGAAATATATAGATTTCTACCGAAATACGAACCACGCGGCTGAATCACCCCACCGCGCACTGCGCGTCTACCCCCGCCCGCGCAACGCCGCTTCGATCTTGCGATCGGTCTTGTACTGGCTCAGCGCATACACCGACCAGATCGCGGCCGGCAGCCAGCCGATGATCGTGAGTTGCAGGAGCAGGCAGATGATCCCGGCGATCGGGCGGCCGATCGTGAAGAACTGGAACCACGGGAGCAGCAGAGCAAGCAAAAGGCGCATGAGCGATCCTCTCGGTACGTCGTTGAACGGGTGATACCCGGCCAATATGGCGGGTTGCGCGCCCCGTTTCAAGCCCGCGCACGATGCTCGCCGGGCAAAGCCCCGTGCCGACGCCCCCGCGCTACGCGGAATCGGCCAGCCACTGCGCGACACGCGTGACGAGCCGGTCCGCGTCGTCGAAGCACTCGACGCCCGCGACCTGCGGCGCACCGCAAATCGTGAACACCGGCTTGCCCCACTGCAACCCGAGCGCGATTTCGGACAGCGTGCCGAGCCCGCCGCCGACCGCGATCAGGCACACCGACGCACGTGCAACCAGCGCATTGCGCGTGATGCCGAGCCCGGTCGGCAGCGCGACGCTCAGGTACGGATTCGCCAGCGCGGCGTCGTCTTCCGGCAACAGCCCGATCGCGCAGCCGCCTGCCGCGTGCGCACCGCGCGCGGCGGCCTCCATCACGCCCTGCTTGCCGCCGCCGACGAGCGCGATACCTGTGGCCGCCACCGCGTGCGCGATCCGTTCCGCGACGCGCATCTGTTCATCCGTCGCGTCGCGCGGGCCGATCACGCCGACCGGCATCCGGTGCCGGTGCGTGCCGCGTTGCCGTTGCGCGAGTCGCGCGAGCGCGTCGCGCGCCGGTTCGGACCACACGCTTTCAATGACGCCGTTGCCGAACAAGGCCTTCCCCCAGTGCAAGAACGCAGGTACAGATGGCCGTCAGCACGATCGACAGCACGGCCGCCTGCGAGAAATCGGTTTGCCCGTCCGACAGCTTCAAATACATCAGCAGCGGCAGGATGTTGATCTGCGTGCCGGCCAGCGCGAGCGCCGTGCCGTACGTGCCGAGCGCGATCGCAGTCACGAGGCACCACGCGGACGCGACCGACGGCCACAGCTCGCGCCACGCGACGTCGAGCCATGCGCGCCACGGCCGCGCGCCGAGCGTCAGCGCCGCCTCGAGCGGCCGCCGGTCGAGATTCGCGAGCGTCGGGTAGATCATCAGCGCGACGCGCGGGATCAGGTAGTACGCATAGGCGACCGCGAGCCCCGGCATCGTGTAGATCGCGCCGCCGACCACGGTCGGATCGGCGCCCAGCGCGGCCAGCAGCGTGGTCACGAAGCCCGCGCGGCCGAATGCGAGGATGAACCCGTACGCGATCACCAGCCCGGAAAACGCCAGCGGCACGCCGAGCAGCGCGAGCGACCAGTGGCGACGGGCCGGCGACTGTCCGGCGAGCGCGAACGCGACCGGCACGCCGACGGCGACCGACAGCGTGCCGGCGCCCACCGCCAGGGCCAGCGAGCGCGCGATCGCATCGGCGACGAGCGGATCGCGCCACACCGCCGCGAACGCGCGGCCGCCGCCCGCGCATGCCGCATCGACGAGCGCGGCCAGCGGCAGCACGAAGCACACCGCGAGCAACGCGGCCGCGGGCAGCGCGCCGAAACGGCGCAGCACGCCGCGCTCGGGTAAGGAAGCCTGCATCCCGCGCCCCTTACTGGCCGAGCGTGGCCTGCGACCAGAACTGGTCGACCTCGGCCTTGCGCGCCGCCGCCTTCGCGACATCGAGCGGGCGCACCTGCGGCGCGTTCGGCAGCTTCGCCGCGACGTCCGCCGCGACCGGCGTGCCCGGCACCGCCGGACGCACATAGCCTTGCGCGAACAGCGCCTGGCCGACGTCGCTCATCACGAGGTTGAGCCAGAGCTGCGCGGCGGACGGATTCGGGCCGTTCTTCACGAGACTCATCGCATACGGCGCCGACACGCTGCCGTCCTGAGGAATCACGACGTCGGCCGCGTCGCCCATGCCGTCCGCGTACTTCGCCTTGAGGCCGTCGTTCTCGTAGCCGATCAGGATCGGAATCTCGCCCTTCACGAACTTCGCGTACGGCGTCGTGCCCTCGACGCGCAGCACGTTGCCGGCCTGCTTCAGCTTGCCGAAGAAGTCGGCGCCCGGCTTCGGGTTCTCGACGCTGCCGCCGTTCGCATACGCGGCCGCGAACACCGCGACCTGGCCCTGCCCGGTCGAGCGCGGGTCGAGATAGACCACCGCGTTGCGGTACTCGGGCTTCAGCAGGTCGGACCAGCGCTGCGGTACGTTCTTGACGAGCTTCCGGTTGACGAGGAACGCGATGTTCAGCGAATGCACGGCGAACCAGCGGGCGTCAGGCGCGCGAAACACCCCCGGCAGCTTGTCGAAGTTGACCGGCCGGAACGGCGCGACGACGTCCTTGCCGGCGGCATCGAGCGCCGACGCCGCGAAGTAGTACGCGGTATCGGCCTGCGGACGGCGGCGCGACTTGTCGAGCGCGACGACGGTCGCGGCCGAGCCGATGTCGTTGTACGTGATCTCGACCTTCGGGTAGCGCTTGCGGAATTCTGCGAACAGCGCCTTCCAGTTCGCCCATTCGGGGCCCGTGTCGAACGACACGACGAGCCCTTCGTCGGCCGCCTTCGCGTACAGCGCGTCTTCGCCCGGATACAGCGGCGCGGCGTGCGCCGCCGCGCAGGAAAGCGCCGCGAGCGCGCACAGCGCCAGCACGCGGGCGCGCATGGCCTTCACAAAAAGGGAGCCTGCAAGCATCGTGAATCTCCGTTGAACGAAAGAGGTCATTGCGCGGCCGGCGACGCCGGCAGCACGAGCAGATGGCAAGGGTCGATCGCGATGCTGCGCGCGGCGGGCTCGCGCCCTTCGCACAGCAGCACGTCGGCCGAGCCGTCCGGAATGAAGTCGTAGCGCTGCGTCGCGCCGAAATAGCGCACGTCCCCGCGACGGCCGTCGATGCGGTTCGCGCTGTGCCCCGGCGGATCGGCCTGTACGTGTTCGGGGCGCACCAGCACCTCGATTTCCGCACCCGGCCGGTGCTCGCCCGTTTCCGCGCGCAGCGTCGCGAAACGCACGTCGACGGTGCCCTGCGCGACCACACGGCCGCGCAGCAGCGTCGAATGCCCGACGAAGCGCGCGACCTGCGCGGTCGCCGGGCGCTCGTACAGGTCGCGCGGCGTGCCGGCCTGCAGCACGCGGCCGCCGTCGACGATCGCGACGCGGTCGGCCATGCTCAACGCTTCGTCCTGGTCGTGCGTGACGAACAACGTCGTCGCGCCGCAGGCGCGCTGCAGTGCACGGATCTCGTCGCGCAACTGATGACGGATGCCGGCATCGAGCGCCGCCAGCGGCTCGTCGAGCAGCAGCAGCTTCGGTTCGATCACGAGCGCCCGCGCGAGCGCGACGCGTTGCTGCTGTCCGCCGGACAGCATCGCGATGCCGCGCGTCGCATGCGCGGACAACCCGACCCGCTCGAGCATGTCCAGCGCGCGCCGGCGCCGCACGTCGGCCGCGACGCCGCGCATCCGCAGCCCGTACGCGACGTTGTCGACGACCGACAGGTTCGGAAACAGCGCGTAGTGCTGGAACACCATCCCCACTTCGCGCCGCCACACGGGCACGCCGGCCACGTCGTCGCCGCCGATCGCGATGCGGCCGCGCCAGCCGTCGAGCAGCCCGGCCGCGAGCCGCAGCAGCGTGGATTTGCCGGACCCGCTGCGCCCCATCACCGCGAGCAGTTCGCCCTGCGCGGCCGACAGCGTGATGTCGTCGACGCCATGACGGGCGCCCGGATACTGAAAGCTGACGTGTTCGAATTCGAGGCTCATGGATGACTCACTTCAGACGTTGCACGGTACCGACGGAGACCAGCGTCGCGAGCACGGCAAGCACGAGCAGCACGACGGTGGCCGCGCACGCCATCCCCGTCGCGCCGTAGAACGCCTGCAGCAGCACGATCGGATAGTTCCGGTAGCGGAAGCCGGCGATCAGGTTCGAAATCTGGAATTCGCCGATCGACAGCGCGGCCACCATCACGAGGCCGGAGAACAGGCTGTGCCGCAGGTTCGGCACCACGATCGTGACGAACTGGTGCAGCGGCGTCGCACCGAGCGTCGCCGCGCAGGCCTCGAGCCGCGCGAGGCCGAGGTGGCGCAGGTCGCCGAGCAGCGTCTGCAGCAGATACGGCAGCGTCAGCACCGCGTGGGCGGCGATCATCAGCGGCAACGTGCCGAGCCACGGCAACGTGTCGCCGCTGAAGATCGCGATGTAGCCGAAGCCGAGCGTCAGCGCCGGCACGGCGACCGGCATCAGCATCACGACGCGCGTCGCGAACCCGCCGCCGGCCTGCGCACGATGATGGAGCGCATACGCGAGCGGCAGGCCGATCACCGCGTTGAGCGCGCAGCACGCGAGCGCCACCATGAAGCTCACGCCGAACGCGCGCGTGAAGCTCCGGTTCGCGGCCAGGTCGGCGAACCAGTGCCCGGTGACGCCGGTGGGCAGCAACGTGTTCGTCCACGATTCGCCCACCGCGCCGATCAGCAGCAGTGCGATCGGCAACAGCAGGTAGAGGCCGAACACCGCGAGCAGCGCCTGCAGCAGCAGGCGCCCGACGCGCGGCCGGGCCGGTTTGTTACGACGAATCGGAATACCGTCGGCGATGGCCGGGGCAGTTGACTCAGACATGAAGACACTCGCTGACGATCGGGAAAAACCTCGCGCAACGCCCGCCGGCCGGGCCCGCATGCGTTGTCGAAGCCGGCGCAGTGTGCGGTTTCGACATGGCATCGTCATGAAAAAAACGTAAAAAGCCCGCATCGATCTGTGCAAGGACGGAACAGCTCGCGATGAAGCATCTGTATCCGAACGTGGCTGAGCTGCATGCCTTCGCCACGTCCGCGAAGTACCTGAATTTCTCGTACGCGGCGCGCGAACTGGGCCTGACGCCAAGCGCGGTCAGCCGGCAGATCGCGAACCTCGAGGCGCTGTTCGGCGTGAAGCTGTTCGTGCGCGAGGGGCGCGGCCTCGCGCTTACCCGTGCCGGTCAGGTCTATCACGCGCGCGTCGTCGGGCCGCTGCGCGAAATCGGCAACGCGTCGATCGAACTGCTGAGTGCCCGCGAGAACAGCGACCTGCTGACGATCGCCAGCGTGCCGACGTTTACGACGAAGTGGCTGTTGCCGCGCCTCACGCGCTTTCTCGCCGCCGCGCCGGGCGTCACGTTGAGTTTTCGCCGTCATCTCGCGCCCGGCGACGTGTTTCCGTTCGGGCTCGACGCGGCGATCCGCTACGGCGACGGTGGATGGGAGGGCGTGCGAAGCGACTATCTCGGCGGGCGGACCTTCGTGCCCGTCTGCTCGCGCGAATTCGCCGACCGGCATGCGCTGCGTGTGCCCGCCGACGCGGCGGCGGCGCCGCGCCTCGTGCACGAGCAGGCGGAGATCGCGTGGTCCACATGGGCGGAACGTCATCGCGCGGCGCAAATGAACGCGCTGGCGGGGCCGCGCTTCGAGCAGTATTCGGTGTTGATTCAGGCCGCACAGGCCGGACTCGGGATCGCGCTCGTGCCGCGCTTCCTGATT
The DNA here is from genome assembly GCF_017815045.1 of Burkholderia sp. CpTa8-5. Lineage (NCBI taxonomy): Bacteria > Pseudomonadati > Pseudomonadota > Betaproteobacteria > Burkholderiales > Burkholderiaceae > Burkholderia > Burkholderia sp. CpTa8-5. The sequence goes on along the minus strand of NZ_JAGIQD010000004.1, from coordinate 216,043 downwards.
CTCGACAATCTCGCGGCGGGCACGCTGGTCGAGCCGTTCGACGCGCCGGTCGACGTGGCCGCGCAGGGACACTACCTGTGCTACGCGCCGGAGCGCCTCGACACGAGCGATGCGTTGCGGCGCTTCAGGGAATGGATGCTGGACGAGGCCGGGCGCGCGTAAGGCGACGCGCACCGTCGCATGGCTGCGCGCGCCCCTAGCCCGACGGACACCGCCCCCGGCGGCATCCGGCTGCAACGTCAACGCCCGATACCGAGCCCCGGCAGCACGCGCGTGTTCTCGGCCACGACCGCCTGCAGCAGGCGCGGATCGGCGCCGAGCAGCGCGAGGATCGTCGGCGCGACCTGCTTCGTGCCGACGAGATCGTTCACCGTGCGCGCACGACGAATGCCCGGATACGACACGAGCAGGCCGAGGTGGCTGTCGTCCGGCGCGTTGCCGCCGTGCTCCTCGTCCTTCTTCGTGCTCGACGTGTAGATCACGCCCGGATTCGGCTGGACGACGATGTCCGGCGCGCGGCCGTTGGCCGGATCGCCGAAGCGGTCGGCCAGCGCCGCGCCGTACAGCACGTACGCCTGCGGGCCGTCCGCGCAGATCCCCGGCGCGTTGCAGCCGAGATTCGCCTTCAGCGCCTGCACGACGGCCGTGCGCTGGCCGCGGTCGCGCAGCCAGATCAGCCCGACGTCGTCGGTCTGCACGAAGCCCGTGCCGACCAGGCCCGATCCGTCGTTCAGGTTGCCCGTCGTCGTGTTGTTCTGGCCGAAGTTGCCGTTCGGGTCGATGAAGTCGTTCGCTTCGAGCAGCTTCGTCAGCGTGTCGCCGTTCTTCACGAGCTTCGTATGATCGCTCGGCGACTGGCCGTGCTTCGACGTGACGATCACGGCCGTCGACGTATACAGGTTCGCCTGCTTCAGCGCCGCGACGACGTGGCCGATCGCGTCGTCGACATACGTGATCGCATTCGCGACCTGCCCGTTCGGCGTGAAGTCGGCGTCGAGATAGCCGCCGCCCTTTGCGACCGGCGCCTTCTGCGCGACGCTCAGCGTCTGGAAGTTCGCGCCGAACAGCGTCGGCACCGGCGCGGTCTTCGTGCCGGTCGAATCGCGGCCGCCGATCTGGTGGATCAGCGCCTGCACGTGCAGGTTGTCGAAGCGCGCGGTGTGCGAATACACGTCGGTGTAGGCGGTGTTCGTCGCCGGGTCGATCGAATTGATCTCGGTGCGCATCAGGTCGTCGACGCCGGTGCCCGACGGGCCGTTCAGCCAGTCGTAGCCCCACGCGTGCTTGTCGGCCCACGCGGTGCGCGCATTCGGCACGCCGGCCTTCACGGCCTCGAACACCGTGTTGGTCTTCACGTAGTTGTGCGGATAGACCGGCACGCACTGGCCGTTGACCTTCGCATGCGGGATTGCCTGCGGATTGAACGCGCCGCCGCCGTCGAGGTGCACGAGCGCACCGCCGTTCTGCGCGTCGATGCCGGTCGTCTCGTCGAACACGACGTTCCAGCCCTGCTTGCCCGAGCACGTCGTATCGCTCGGCGCGTACAGGTTGCGGTCGTACGACACGTCGTAGAACAAGCCGGCCGTCTTCGGCGAGCCGCCCGTCACCAGCGCGGCGAGGCCCGGGAATGAATCCGACAGCCCCGGCGTGTACGCATTCGCGTAGGTCACGCCGCTCTTCGCGAGCACCGCGATGTTCGGGCACGTATTCGCGCCGATGCAGCGCGCGAGATCCTGTTCGTGCAGCCCGTCGATGCTGAGCAGCAGCACGTGCTTCACGACGCGGCTCGCGCGGCCGTTGCCGTCCGGTTGCGCCGCATGCACGCCCGCGCCGACGAGCGCCAGCGCAGCCGCCACCATCACCGCCGTTTTCCGTTGCTTGATGAACCTGGAAATCATCACCCCACCTCACCGATTGATGTTGAACTACGTGACTTGCCATCAGGCGCGCAAAATATCGCCGGATCGTGCGGCGGTCGGATGAAGCGGGGCTTTCTGTTCTCTGTCAAACGTAACCAATCGCAAATGACACGAAGCGGTCGCCATGCGCGGCCGTCGCGTGCGCCGGGATTTTTTTTCGGGTTGGCCCGCGACTATTGGCGTGGCATAAAGGGTTTTCCCTGACCCGGAGCACGAGTATGTCGACCCTGGAAGCCCTCCGGTTCGTGCTGGACGATGCACGTACCCCCGAAATCATTCGCCATCACGTCGTCGACGCGCTGCAGTACGCGTTGCGCAACCACGGACCGGTGTTCACCACGAAGGAAGTCGAATGGCTGACGCAGTGGGACGACGCGCGTCTGCCGCTGGCCGCGAGGAAGGAGCTGGACAAGCGCGAGCCGGCCGTCGCCAGCCGCTGAAAAAACCGCCGTGCCCGGCGGATGCGGGCGCGGCGGCGGATCACGGATGGTGGTAACGCTTACTGCAGCCCGAAGTCGACGCGGGTCGTCGCGCCCTTGTCCGAAATGCCCTTCGCGTCGAGCTTCGGCGCAACGACGAACATGCGGCTCGAGTCGATCTTGCCGTCGAGATACTGACGCACGGCCTGCGCACGCTGCTGCGCGAGCGCCCGCAGCGCGTTGTCGTCGGCCGGTGCGTGATCGGCAAGCGCCTGCTTCATGTCCGCATCGGGCAGCGTCTTCTGCAGGCCGACCAGGTTGCGCGGCTTCTTGAAATCGGCGGCCTTGTACGCGCGCGTCAGGTATTTCGAGTATTCGGCCTTGTCGACCTTCACCGACATCGGATCGACGCTCTCGCCCTGGCCGATCACGTCCTTCAGCTTCTGCTGGCGCACCAGCCGCTCGACGTACGCGTCGCGCAGCCCCGGCGTGTCCTGCGCCGGATCGACGCGGCCGATCAGGTCGAGGCGGATCGACGGCTTCTCGGTCAGCATCTTCACGACGGTGTCGAGCTTCTTCTGCTGCGCGTCGGTCAGCGCATACGAGCCCGGCGCGAACTCGACATAGCCGAGATCCTCGCCGCCACCGCCGCCGAACGCATTCGCGAGCAGCGTGAACGGCGACGTGACCGCCTTCGCGATCAGGTTCAGCACCGCGTGCCAGATCAGCCCGCCGACGCTGAATTCCGGATTCGACAGCGAACCCGACACAGGCAGGTTCACGTCGATCTGGCCGCGCGTGTTCTTCAGCAGCGAGATCGCGAGCTTCACCGGCAGCTTCGTCGCGGTGTCGTTCTCGACGTGATCGCCGAACGTGAGCTGGTCGATGAAGATGTGGTTGTTCGCCGACAGCTGGTCGTTCGCGAGCTGGTAGTGCAGGTCGACGTTGAGCTTGCCCTTCGTGATCGGATAGCCCGCGTACTTCGCCGAATACGGCGTCAGGTTGGTCAGCTCGATGTCGTGCGCGGTGGCCGTGAGGTCGAGCGCCGGCTTCTCGATCAGCGGGTTCACCGTGCCCTTGATCGAGATCGGCCCGTTGCCCGCGAGGTTCGCGGCGACGTCGACCGGCGCGGACGTCGTCGAATCCGTGCCGAACGCGCCGACCGTGCCCTTGATCGCGACGAGGTTCGCCGTGTAGTTCGGCTTGATGAAGTTGTCCGTGTACGTGACGCGGCCGTTCTGCAGCACCAGTTCGCCGAAGTGCATCCGCACCGGGTTCTGCGGCTGCGGCGCGGCCTTCACGACCACCGTCGCCGACGCGGCGGCCGGCACGGACGCCTGCTGCGCGGCCGCGGCCGAGGCGGCCTGCGCGGCGGCCGGCGGCGTCACGCCCGGCGACAGCGGCACCGGCTCGCCCTTGCTCGCGTCGCGCGTGAGCGACTGCGCGGGGCCCGTCTCCTTCGCGACCACGTCCTTCAGGTTCAGCCGGCCCTGCGCGTCGAGCAGCACGCGACCGTAGAAGTTCGAGAACGTCACGCGCGCGGCGTCGACGTCGGTGCCCTTCTCGTCGTAGTTCGCCTTCAGGTTCGACAGCGCGAGCGAGCGCCAGCCGGCGAACGGGTCGGACGTCGCCTTGTCGAGCATCCGCACGTCGACCAGCGCGACGTCGCCGCGGTAGGTCGCGCGCGGCGTGTCCTTCACCTGCGCGAACGTCAGGTTGCCTTGCGCGTTGAGCAGCGCGCTCGCGATCGTCGCGTTCAGCGCGCTGCCGAAGTACGGCTCGAACGCGGCCGCGTCGAGGCGGTTGCCGTTGATCTTCAGGCCGAGCTTCAGCGGCTGCGCGGTCACGTCGCCCGTCACGTTCAGCGAGCCCTTGCGGTTCAGCGTCGCCTTCAGTTGCACGGGCAGCGGCTTCGTCAGGTCGTCGCTCACCTTCTGCACCGACAGGTCGAGCGGCTTGATCGCCAGCTTCACCGGGCGCGGCGTCGACAGGTCGGTGAAGTTCGCGGACGCGTCCTTCACGTTCAGCGCGTCGATCCGGTAGTGCCACGACGGCGCGGCAGCCTGCGCCTTGCGCGCGACCGTACGCGGCGGCACGGCCGCCTGCGCGGGTTCGCCCAGCGCCGCGAGATCGATCTTGCCGTCCTTCAGGCGCTTCACGTCGAGCGCGAGGCCAGTCGCGTCGACGCTCGCGATTTCCGCGGTGCGCGCGGCGACGTCGACCTTCGCGATCTTCGCGTTCGCGTCGGGCAGCACGATCGCGGGCGCCTTGTTGTCCGGCGCGGCGATCTTCAGCGATTTCAGGCTCACCGTGCTGTCCGCGACCTCCGCGGCGAGCGGCGTCTTGCCCCAGTCGGTTTTCGCGTTGACGGTCGCGCCGAGCGTGCCGTCGAGCACGCGCGCACGCGTCGCCTCGCCGAGGTACGGCTGCAGCGCCGGCAGCGCGAGCGCGGCGACCGTCAGCTTCGTGTCGGCCTGCTTCACCGCGAGATTGAACGTGCCTTCGGCGTTCACGTCGCCGCCGCGCGACAGCGACGTCGACAGCGTGTATTTCGCCGGCGTCTTGCCCTGCAGCGTGAAACCGTCGAGCGTCGCGGCGAGCTTCGTCAGCGACAGCGCGGTCGGCGTCGCCGGCACGCGGTCGTCGACGTTGATCGTGCCGCCGTCGATCGCGACGTGACGGATCGTCAGGTCGAGCGGCGGCGTTTCCTTCGCGGCGGCGCCTTCGGCCTTCGCACCGCTGGCGCCGCTGGCCGCGGCGACGGTCGCACCGGACGCCGCGGACGCTCCGGAAACGGCGACGGCCGACGCGGCCGGCTTGCCGGCTTCGACCTTCGGCGCGGCGGCCGGTTGCGCGACGAGCTTCTCGACGTTCAGCACGCCCTGCTTGTCGCGCGACAGGTCGACCACCGGCTGGTCGAGCCGGATCTCGTCGAAGTGCATCGCGTTGCGCAGCGGTTCCAGCCCGGCCGCCGCGACGTGCACGCCGCGCGCGGCGAACAGCGGCGCGGACGCGCGGTCGGTCACCTTCGCGTCGTTCAGGTCGACGGTGCCCGACACGCGCAGCGCGGGCGTTTCGCCGCTCATCACGAAATTGACCGTGAGGTTGCTGCTCAGCAGCCCGCTCGTCACGGCCACCGGCAGCTTCGCCGGCACGTACGAGATCAGCTTCGGCACGTCGAGGCGGTCGAACTTCAGCGCGATCTCCGATTCGCGCGACTGCGCGAACGGCTTGGTCCTGCCGTCGATCGAGATCGGGCTGCCGTCGAAGCGCGCGCGCAGCTTCGGCTCGACGAAGATGTCCGTCTTCGAGGCCAGCGTCGCGATGTACGGAATGCCGAGCGTCCAGTTGTCGACCACGTGCTTTTCGTTCAGCAGGCGATCGTCGAAATCGATCCGGCCGTCGTTGACCTGGATGTTCGACACCGAGAATTGCGTCGGCTTGCTATCGGGTGTCGGCGACGGCGACGAGAACTTCTCGATCAGGTCGGTGAAGTTGAAGCGCTGCGCGTCGTAGCGGACGACGTGAAAACGCGGCGAGTCGAGCCGGATTTCGTTGACGATCGGCGCGCCGCGAAACAGCGACGACCACGATGGCCTCACGACGAGCTTGCCGATGTCGATGAAGTCGCCCTGGCCGCCGCGCTCGCCGAGATGGATGCCGTCGGCTTCGAGGTTGAGCGTGTACGGGTTCAGCGCGATACGCTGGATCGTGGCCGGCCGGTCGAGCTGCTTGCTCAACTGCTGTTCGGCGACATGGCGGATCAGCGGCGGCGCCGCGAAGAAGCCGAGCAATCCAAACAAAACGACGAAGATCAGCAGGCCGATGCCGATACGCCGGGTCCGGTGCGAGCGTGCAACGCCACCGAGGGCATGGAGGGTCGAGGGTAGGGTTTCTTTGTCTGCGCTTGCCATGCTTGAATGCCTCGGGAATGGATGCCGGGCCGCACCGGACAAACCGGGCGGCCGCGCACGCTATCCCGAAAGTATAGGCTCAGGAGGTGACGGTACGGCGGTCGGGCGCCGCCGCCGCGCCCGCCGGTCGGACAACGGCGGCGGTCAACCGTTCATTTCCGGACGACGACGGGCGGCATCCACGACCCGTCGCTCGCCTGCGGCTTCGGCGCGTACAGCCGCAACGCGAGCGCGAAATCGGTACGCGGCGCCGGCAGCCAATTGGCCGCATGCGTGCCGCCCGGCGACGCCGATACGACGATGTCGATCGAGCCGTCGCGGTTGCGGCGCAGCCGGTCGCGATCGCCGAGCGAGCGCCGCGCCGATCCGACGTCGGGCAGCGCACCGTTGGTCGTGTACGGCGTCAGCGTCCAGAATGCGCGTACCGGCGGCAGCGCGCCCGGCGCGAAATGCAGCACGTAGCGGTTCGCGCCGTTCAGCGCATGACCGTCGCTATCGACGCGGGTGACCGCGAGCGTCTCGTCGTCGCGCGTCGCGGTGCCGAACTGCGTGAAGGCGGCGTACGCGCGCAGCGCGTAGTCCTGGCCGTACTTGCCGGCCGTATCGCCGATCCAGGTCCAGCCGTTCGCGTTCAGCAGGTTCGACGGCGGCGTCGCGAGCCGCGCGCGCGCCTCGGCCACGCCGGCCGTCGCGGCCGTGAGACGGTCGCCCGTCCACAGCACCGGATAGCCGGCCGTCACGCCGATGTCGCCGAGCGATTCCTGCGCGTGCTCATCGTCGGCCGGCGGCGGATTGTCCTGCAGCGCCCGCGCGAAGCGCGTGAAGAACGCCTTCGGATCAAGCGCGGCCACCTGCTCGGCCGGCGTGCCGCCGCCCACCGCTTCGGACGGCGCGCTGCCCGCGTGAACCGCGACCGACGCGCCGCGCTCGGCACCGGTGTAGACCGACAGCGGCACCACGCGGATCGCGCGCTGCAGTTTCTTCACGTTCGTCAGGTCGCGCCCGCCGCTCGTCTGCAGCCGCACTTCGAGCCACGCATTGGCGGACGGCACGTCGACGCGCACCACGCCCTTCGGCAGCGTGCCCTGCCACCCCTTCGCGGCGAAGGCAATCGTTTGCGCTCGCCCGGCGCCACGCGTACCGCGTGCCGCGACGCTCGACGACGACCACAGCACGTTCGTCCACATGTCGAGTGCGCGTGCGTCCCAATAGCGGCCGCGCGTGTCGGGCAGCGTGACGATCACGGGTTCGGCGGCGACGTCGAGCCAGCCGGTCGAGTCGAGCGTGTCGACGCCCGGCAGCGGCGGATTGACCGCGCCGACGGGCGGCAGCGCCTGCGCGTGGCGCAGCGTGTTGAGCGGCGCCTGCCCCGGTTGCGCGCCGTCGCCGCCCGTCGCCGCTTCCTTCGCGACGTCCATCAGCACGAGCGGATACGCATAGATATAGGAGTCGGCGACTTCCGCGCGCATCCAGCCGGTCTTGCGCTGGATCGCATCCGGTTGCGACGCGCATCCTGCAAGCAACGCCGCAATGGCCAGCGACGCGCACGCGCGTCGCAGAGAAACTGATTCTCGCTGGTTTTCAATCATCGATTACTGGCCGAATATCGTTCTTTTCAGTCAACGCCTTGTTCGTCTCGCGAACGGCGAAGCAAGGCACCCCAGCGTGCCCGGATGACCGTTCGTGACGCTTCGTAACGGTGGGCGCTGATGTCAGGCCGGTATCATAGCGCCTAAGGGCATCCCCCAATATGCCGAATAACGGGTGAAACGCTAGTTGAACCGTCAAAAAATCTGAAACGTTTCACGGGATTCAGCAAAAATCCGGAACAACGCCGGCAACCCCAGCCAGTTGCCCGTAAACGCCTCGCGAGCGCCAAGCTTGGTCCTCAGCGCGCACCGACTGTCCGTCTGGAAGCCGGGCGATCGCTTTTTCCGTGTTGTGACACCCTGTGTGCATCGACTTGCGCCGCATCGTCGCCGGTACTTGACCTTACCATCATGGGAATGTTGATACTGGAACCATCCGCGGCACGAACCGCGCTTTTGGGGAATCCGACATGACTGAACCACTCGCCTCCGCGGCGCTGCAAACGATCGAGCTGAGCGTCGACGGCATGCATTGCGGCGGTTGCACGGGCCGCGTGCAGCGCGCGCTGGCCGCCGTGCCGGGCGTCGTCGATGCGGCGGTCGATCTCGACGCGCATGCGGCGACGGTCACGGCGCAGGACACCGTCGCGGCGGGCCAGCTCGTCGGCGCCGTCCGGGAGGCCGGCTATCGCGCGGCGGTGCGCGAAGCGGCCATCGAAGCCGGCGCGGCCACGCATTCGGCGCACGCGTCGCGCGACGAAACGCCGTCCGCGGCTTCCGGGCTTCCTCCCGCTGCTGCGACGATCGAACTCGACATCGACGGGATGACCTGCGCGTCTTGCGTGTCGCGCGTCGAAAAAGCGCTGGCGAAGGTGCCGGGCGTTACGCGAGCGTCAGTCAACCTGGCGACCGAACGCGCGACGGTCGATGCGTCGAACGACGTATCCGCCGCACAGCTCGTCGACGCGGTGAAGCAAGCCGGCTACGGCGCGACACCGGCAGCCGTCGCGGCTCCGCCCGCCACTTCCGCTGCCACGCCCGCTTCCACCGACGTCGAACTCGACATCGGCGGCATGACCTGCGCGTCCTGCGCCGGCCGCGTCGAAAAAGCGCTGGCCGCCGTGCCGGGCGTCGCACGCGCGACGGTCAACCTCGCGACCGAGCGCGCATCGGTGCACGGCGCCGGCGCACTCGACGCCGCCACGCTGATCGCGGCGGTCACCACAGCCGGCTACCATGCATCGCTTCCGGTCGCGTCGCCCGCCGGCGCACCGGCCGGCGCCGACTTGCAACCGTCCGGCCCCGCGCAGGACCCGGACGCCCGCAAGCGCCGCGAAGCGATCCGCGAACGCAACCTCGTGATCGCGGCCGCCGTGCTGAGCGCGCCGCTCGTCGCGCCGATGCTCGCCGCGCCGTTCGGCATCGACCTGATGCTGCCCGGCTGGCTCCAGCTCGTGCTCGCGTCGATCGTGCAGTTCGGCTTCGGCGCGCGCTTCTACCGCGCGGCCTGGCATGCGGTGAAGGCGCGCACCGGCAACATGGACCTGCTCGTCGCGCTCGGCACGTCGGCCGCGTACGGGCTGAGCCTGTGGATGTTGCTGCGCGATCCCGCGCATCCCGGCCATCTGTATTTCGAGGCGTCGGCCGTCATCGTCACGCTCGTGCGCTTCGGCAAGTGGCTCGAATCGCGCGCGAAGCGCCAGACCACCGAGGCGATCCGCGCGCTGAACGCGCTGCGGCCGGACCGCGCGCGCGTCGTCGAGGATGGCGTCGAACGCGACGTGCCGCTGTCGCAGGTGCGCGTCGGCACGCACGTGAGCATCCGGCCCGGCGAGCGCGTGCCCGTCGACGGCCGCATCGTGTCGGGCCGCTCGCACATCGACGAATCGCTGATCACCGGCGAAAGCCTGCCCGTGCCGAAAGACGACGGCGATGCGGTCACGGCCGGCTCGATCAACGGCGAAGGCGCGCTCGTCGTCGAAACCACCGCGATCGGCGCGGAGACGACGCTCGCGCGCATCATCCGCCTCGTCGAATCCGCGCAGGCCGAGAAGGCGCCGATCCAGCGGCTCGTCGATCGCGTCAGCGAAGTGTTCGTGCCGGCGATCCTCGGCATCGCCGTGCTGACGCTGGTCGGCTGGCTGATCGCCGGCGCGGGAATGGAAACCGCGATCCTCAACGCGGTCGCGGTGCTCGTGATCGCATGCCCGTGCGCGCTCGGTCTCGCGACGCCCGCCGCGATCATGGCCGGCACGGGCGTCGCGGCCCGGCACGGCGTGCTGATCAAGGACGCGCAGGCGCTCGAACTCGCGCAGCGCACGACCGTGATCGCGTTCGACAAGACCGGTACGCTGACCGAAGGCAAACCGTCCGTGACCGCGTTCGACGCCGTCGGCGTGCCGCGCGGCGAGGCGCTCGCGCTCGCGGCGGCCGTGCAGCGGCAGAGCGACCATCCGCTCGCGCGGGCCGTGGTAGCCGCGCATGAAGCGGACGTGGCCGCACAAGTCGGCGCGGCGGAGTCGGCCGTCGCGACCGATGCGCGCGCGGTGGCCGGACGCGGCGTGGAGGCGCAGGTCGGCGGGCAGCGGCTCGCGCTCGGCAGCACGCGCTGGCGCGACGAACTCGGCATCGCGGTGCCGCCGGCGCTCGACGCCCGCGCGGCGGAACTCGAGCGCGCCGGCAACACGATCTCGTGGCTGATGCGTGCCGACGCGCCGCGCGCGGTGCTCGCGCTGATCGCCTTCGGCGACACCGTGAAGCCGGGCGCCCGCGACGCGATCGCGGCACTGTCGGCGCGCGGCGTCGCGAGCGCACTCGTGACGGGCGACAACCGCGGCAGCGCGGCGGCCGTCGCGGCGGCGCTCGGCATCGGCGAAGTGCATGCGCAGGTGCTGCCCGACGACAAGGCGCGCGTCGTCGCCGAGCTGAAGCGCACGCACGGCGGGATCGTCGCGATGGTCGGCGACGGGATCAACGATGCGCCCGCGCTCGCCGCGGCGGACGTCGGCATCGCGATGGCGACCGGCACCGACGTCGCGATGCACACGGCCGGCATCACGCTGATGCGCGGCGACCCGGCGCTCGTCGCCGACGCGATCGACATCTCCAAACGCACGTACCGCAAGATCCAGCAGAACCTGTTCTGGGCGTTCGTCTACAACCTGGTCGGCGTGCCGCTCGCGGCGCTCGGCTTGCTGAACCCGGTGATCGCGGGCGCGGCGATGGCGTTTTCCAGCGTCAGCGTCGTGACCAACGCGTTGCTGCTGCGGAGATGGAAAGGCCGCGCGCGGTGAGCGGTGAGCGGTGAGCGGTGAGCGGTGGACGATGAATGGCGGATGGCCGGATGGGCCGTTCGGCGGTCGACGCTCGACCAAGAGGGCGGATAGGGACGCATGCCGACGTTGGCCGGCGACGCGGCGTGCCGAACCGGCCGCATGTGACGACGCATCGCCGGCCGGCGGATTCAGTCCGACACGACCGGTTTGATCAACGTCGTGGTGATCGGCACGAAGCCGCACGCGCGATACAGCGCGCGCGCCGCCGCGTTGTGATTGAACACCGACAGCCCGATCTCGGTGACGCCGTAGCGGCGCGCCTCGGCGTCGAGTGCGTCGAGCGCACGCGTGGCCCAGCCCTGGCGGCGCCGGGACGGGACGATGTCGAGGTCGTAGATGAACAGCGTGCGGTTCGGCCCTTCGGGGACGATCGCGTACCAGAGGCCGCCCACCGTGTCGCCGCTGGCGCCATCGATGAGCGTGACGAGGGTCTGGCCGGCGGTCAGCAGGCCGTCCGGCAGCAGCGTGTCGAAACAGGCGCGCGCACGATCGGCCGCGTCTTCGACAGCATTTTGTCCGGAGGAAACGAGATCGCTCGCGTAGCCGTCGATGGCTCGCGTGCGGTACGCGCGGAATTCGCCGGCCGTCATCGGCCGCATCTGCAACATGGCCCGGTCGCCGTGAACGGAATCGGACTTCCAGTGTAGCGGGACAGTCGCACCGGCGCGCGATGCGGCGGTGGAGAACGGGCAGGCAGGTGCGGCGAACGCCGCGCCGAATCAGCGAATCAGCGAATCAGCGAATCAGCGAATCAGCGAATCAGCGACGGTACAGGACGATCGGCACGAGGTGCGCACGGCGCACGCGCTCGGCTTCCGCATGACGCGCAGCGTACGAGTACTCGGCGTCGAGCGGCAGGTGCGGGGAGACGAACAGGTCGTCGATTTTTTGCAGCAGGGCGAAGATGAAGCTCATGTGAGACTCCTGATAGACGTGGCTAGGGTTTTCCCTTAGATGACCTCCATTCTAAGGGTTTTCCCTGAACTCTGCCAGTGAGCTGCACCGGTTTGCCGCAGGCGCGCGACAGCCGATCGCCAGCGCGGAATGGCGATCCTTGCTGCGTCGGGCTTCCAGGATGGGGTCGAAACGATTAGCGCGCGCGGTGAGCCCGCTTCCCGACGGCCGCCTCGCGGTTCGCGTTGCGCTGAAGCCGGTCGACTTGCGACAGAAGCGCTTCGTGGTGCTCCTCGAGCGTCATCAGCGTGGCCTGCTGCGTCGACAGATCGGCCGCGAGGCGATCGATCCGCTGCTGCTTGGTGGCGACGTCCTGCTTCAGGTGCGCGATCTGGCGCGTTTGCAGTACCAGCGCGACGAGCCCCGCCAGCACGACGACGGCCAGCGCGAGCAGCAGGCGGTTCACGCGGCGCATCTCGCGATCGGCCGCGCGCGTCAGGCCGTCCACGTCGGACTGCAGCGCGGCGATCCGGTCGGTCAGCGGGCGCAGGTGCGTGTCCGGATCGAAGGCCGGCGTGGGCGGTTGCGTACGCTCCGATGAGGGCATGGTCACGAACGATGCGGCGGAGCCCATCGGCTGCGTGACCGGCGGTGGCGAAGCGTCGGGATGCCGGGTCGTGTCGCGGGGCTTCGCGGAATGCGGGGTGATCGCCGGTTCGGACGGCTCTGCCGGCGTCTGCGGCTCGACCCGTGCAGCGACGACCGGCGGCGGGTTCAAGTCAGCCGCTTCCGGCTTCGAATCGATGCGCGTCGGAACCGGTGCGGCCTGCGTCGCCGTCGCTTCGCTTGCGCCGGCAGCCGCCCGGCGCTTGCCGCCCGAAGAGGAACGGCGTTCCTTCGCGGTATCACCGGAGGATTTCCCTTCGCGGGATTTGACGCCCGCCGCCTCGACGGCAGGCTTCGCGACTTCGCCCTCTGCCGCTTGCGATTCCGCCGCCTGCATCGCAGCGCCGTCTGCGGCTTGCAGCTTCGCCGCCGCGTTCGCGGCGCCGTCGACCACGGGCACGTCGCTCTGCGTTACGACGCCATCGCCCGCAGGCAAATCGGCTGCCTTCGTTGCAAGACCCTCTGCCGATGCGCCGTCGACGTTCGCGGCCACGTCGCGTTCAGGTGTCGAAACAACCTTAGCCGCCACATCCATCGGCGCCGCACCTCCAGGTTCCGCATGCGTCGCCACATCCGCATCCACATCCGCAGACGGGGTGAACCCGTCCAACGTGGCCTGTCGGCCGTCGTCGACACCGGCCGCCGCATCGGCTTCCACGCTCGCTTCATCGCGCGCCGCAACCGGCATGCGCTCGCCCGGCTCCAGCACCGGATCGCCGAACAGGTCGAGCGTCCGTTCGTCGCGCGGCGCGTCGCCGGCCGCTGCGCTGCCGGATCGCGCCGTCGCCCTGGCGGACGTGCTGCCTGCGGCAGCGGCCGCGCGCGGGCGGGAACGGGCCGACGAACGGGCGGAACGGGAACGGGAGCGCGGCGTGGAAACGGATTCGGTCATGGAAATCGGATAGCGGGGCCCGCAGGCGCGAACCCGGATGTCGAACGGAATCGGTGGTCGGCCATTGTCGCACGCCCCGCAACCGAGTCACGCAATCGAGTCACGCTATTCGTCGCCCCCCAGCCCGTTCCCGCCGTCGAACCGCGTGACGCCCGGCAGCGCACGCAGCTTGGCGCAGATCGCCTTGTATTCGCCTTCCGACACCCGCGCGAGCGCGATGCGCACCTCGTCCTGCTCGCCCGTGTCGTCGGCACGCTGCACGATGAACTGCTTCACGCGCGCACTGTCGGGGCCGAGCGCCGCGTGCAGCGAATCGAACGTCAGCGTGCCGCTCGCCACCGTCAACGCGAGCTGGCGCCGCTGGCGCACCGTGAAATAGCGCCGCTCCAGCGGCTTGATGCCGGCCAGGATGATCAAAATGATGATCGTCGCCGAAATCGCCGCGACATAGAGCCCGCCGCCCACCGCGAGGCCGATCGCGGCGACCGACCACAGGCTCGCGGCCGTCGTCAGCCCGCGCACGATCTCGCCGCGCAGTAGGATCGAGCCCGCGCCGAGGAAGCCGATGCCCGACACGACCTGCGCGGCGATCCGCGACGGATCGAGCACGACGTGGTCGCTGGTGCCGAGCACGTCGGCGAAACCGAACGCCGACACGATCATGATCAGCGTCGAGCCGACGCACACCAGCATGTGCGTGCGCAGGCCGGCCGCCCACGACAGGCGCTCGCGCTCGAAGCCGATGACGCTCCCGAGCGCCGCCGCGAGCACGAGCCGCATCACGAGTTCCAGGTTGCTGAGCATCCGATTTATCTCCTTTTTTTGGTGCCGGCCGCGCGGAATGTTTTATCCTTGGCCCCGGCCGCGCCGATTCTCCGGGCCGCGCCGACACGTTTCGATCCAAGCGCTCAACCCCGTCATGCCCGTTTCCGACTCCGCTTCCGCCCAGGCCGCCCAACTGCGCCACCATTTCGCGCACGTCGTCTTGCCGATCTGGCGGGGTTCAGGGTTCGACCCAGCATTGCAACTGCCGTTCGAGGCCGTCGATCCGGCCACCCATGCGCCGCTGCCCGTGACCCGTTATCGCGCAATGGCGTGCGCCCGGCAACTGTTCGTGTTCGCGCAGGCCGGCGACACCGCGCACGCGGCCACGCTGTTCGACGCGCTGTGCCGGCACTTTCGCGACGCGCGCCACGGCGGCTGGATCTACAGCGTCGACGCGCAGGGCGCGCCGCTCGATACGACCAAGGATCTCTATACGCACGCGTTCATCGTGTTCGCGTGCGCCGCCTGGCATGCGGCGTCGGGCGACGCCGCCGCGCGCACGGTGGCCGAAACCACCGCCGCGCTGATCCAGGACCGCTTCGCGCCGC
Source organism: Burkholderia sp. CpTa8-5 (assembly GCF_017815045.1). Classification (NCBI taxonomy): domain Bacteria; kingdom Pseudomonadati; phylum Pseudomonadota; class Betaproteobacteria; order Burkholderiales; family Burkholderiaceae; genus Burkholderia; species Burkholderia sp. CpTa8-5. The sequence continues at coordinate 201,042 of NZ_JAGIQD010000004.1, read as the reverse complement.
GCCACGGCGACGCGTTGCTCGATGCCGCGCGCCACGCCGATTTCTCGTCATCCGGCAGCGGCGCGCTGCAGAATCCGCTGATGCATCTGACCGAAGCGTGGCTCGCGGCCGCCGATGCGTTCGGCGACCCGGCGTTCGACGATGCGCTCTTGCGCACCGCGCAGGCCGTCGAGCGCACGTTCGTCGACGCGGCGACCGGCTGCGTGGCCGAGCTGCCGCTCGGGGCGGCCGACAACCGTTTCGAGCCCGGCCATCAGTTCGAATGGTTCTATCTGGTCGACGCGGCCGGTGCGCGGCTCGCGCAGACCGGGCTCCCCGCCGCGCTGTCGCGCGCGTTCGCGTTCGCCGAGCAATCCGGCGTCGATCCGCAGACGGGCGGCGTGTGCGCGGCGCTCGACGCGCAAGGCGCGTGCATCGACGGCACGCAGCGGATCTGGGCGCAGACCGAATACCTGCGCGCACTCGCGACGCACGGCGGCACGCCGGCCTCCGCGCCGCTCGCACGCCAGATCGAGCGGTTCGCCGCGCGCTTCCTGCATCCGCGCGGCTGGTTCGAGTGCAAGACGGCCGACGGGCAGGTGTCGCGCGCCGACATGCCGTCGACGACGCCCTACCACCTCGCGACCGCCTACGCGGCGCTGCCGGCCGGTTCGTAACCCGTCGCAGCGAACGACGGCGCCGCGCGATCGCCGCGTGCGGCGCGTCCGTCGCCCAGTTCGAACACCGACACCGCCTGCATCAGGTGCGCGGTCTGGTCGTTCAGCGACGCGGCCGCCGCCGCGACTTCCTCGACCAGCGCCGCGTTCTGCTGCGTCAGCTGATCCATCTGCGTGACGGCCTGGTTCACCTGCTCGATCCCGACGCTCTGCTCGACCGACGCCGCCGTGATCTCCGACATCGTCTGCACGACGCGCGTGATCGACGCCGACACCGTGCGCATCGCGTCGCCGGCGCGCTCGACGAGCGCCGCGCCGCCGTTGATCTGCGCGACCGAATCCTCGATCAGCGCCTTGATCTCCTTCGCCGACTGCGCGCTGCGCTGCGCGAGCGAGCGCACTTCGCCCGCGACCACCGCGAAGCCGCGCCCCTGTTCGCCGGCCCGCGCGGCCTCGACCGCCGCGTTCAGCGCGAGGATGTTGGTCTGGAACGCGATGCCGTCGATCACCGAGATGATCTCCGCGATGCGCCCCGAGCTCTGCGCGATGCCGCGCATCCGGTCGATCACGCTGTCGACCACGCCGCCGCCGTGGCTCGTCGCTTCGAGCGCCGCGTCGGCCAGCGCGCTCGCCGCGCGGGCGCTGTCGGTGTTCTGGCGGACAGTCGCGGTCAGTTCCTCCATGCTTGCGGCGGTTTCCTCGAGCGACGCGGCCTGCGTGCCCGTGCGCGCCGACAGGTCGGCGTTGCCGCCCGCGATCTCGCCGGCGCCGAGATGGATCGCGTCGGACGCCTGGCGCACCGTGCGCACGGTGCCCGCGATGCTCGTCTGCATCGTGGCGAGGTCGCGCAGCATCCGGTCGATCTCGAACACGCCGCCCGCCTGCACGGCTTCGTCGAGACGGCCCTGCGCGATCCGCTCGAAATGGCGGCCGGCCTGCTCCAGCGGCGCGACGACCGCGCGCCGCGTGGCCGCGTAGATCGCGACGCTCGCCGCGAGCATCGCCACCAGCAGCACGATGCCGACCGACTTGAACCACAGCATGCCGCCGTCGATCGTGTCGAGCGCCGCGCGGCTCGACGTGCCGCCATAGTCGGTGAAGCGATGCAGCTCGGCGATGTACGCGTCCTGGAAGCCCTGGGTCGGCTGGTCGAGGAACGCCTGGATGTTGTCGGCGTCGAGGAACTGCACGAGTTCGCCCAACGCGCCGCGCAGCGCGCGATAGCGCTCGGTGAGCGCCGCGACGCGCGTGCGGTTGGTGTCGTCGACCGGCTGCGCGGCCGTCAGCACCGCGAACGCCTTGTCCGCTTCCGCGAGCGACGCGCCTGCATGGCGGATGATGTCTTCGGGTTTCGGGCCGCCGCGCACCATCCGCGTGCCGGCCCGCGACAGGTTGATGCGCGCGTCGAGCAGTTGCTCGGTCGCCCGGCTGGCCGCGTCGACCTGCGCGATCGCGACGTTCGACAGATCGTCGACGCCGCGGCGCGTCGACGCGAGCGTCCAGAAGCCGAGCGCTTCGATCGCGAACAGGAAGAGGCAGAACACGGTCAACACGCCGAGCAGACCCGACGCGAGCTTGATTTTTCCGAACATGGGGGAATTCCTGAAGAGCGGACGATGAGGCGATGCCCCGGCATTAGCGGCATTTCTTCGTCGGACTTTAGGCGGAATGGCCGCCAATGCAGGCGAATCGCGCGCTCCGCTCGCGCATTCGTGTCGAATCGCCCGCAAACGCGGAGATCTTGCGTATTCGGCACAATAATCGCGTCGCATCGCGCCGGGATTTGCACGAAACGCGGACGAATTTCCTTGCTTATCCGGAGCCCCCTTCCTAGAGTTCAGCGCAAGCGGGCACTCATTTCCAAGGACGTTCAATGACCGACATCACGGACCACGCGCGCGGCGCATTGCGCGCGCAGCCGTTCAGCATGCTGCTGGGCACGCAGCTGATGCATATCGGCGACAACGAAGTGTCGCTGTGTCTGCCGGTGCGCGAGGAATTGCGGCAGCAGCACGGTTTCGTGCACGGCGGCGTCATCAGCTATCTCGCGGACAACGCGCTGACGTTCGCCGGCGCGCTCGTGCTCGGCCCGCGCGTGATCACCGCCGAATACAAGATCAACTACCTGCGGCCGGCCGTGAACGGCACGCTCGTCGCCCGCGCGAAGCTCGTCTACGCGGGCCGGCACCAGGCGACCTGCCAGTGCCACGTGTTCGTCATCGACGGCGACCACGAACGGCTCGTCGCGATCGCGCAAGGCACGATCAACCGCGTCGGCGACGGCAAGATGCCGGATGCGCCGGCGGAAACGGCGTGAGTTGCCGAGGCCGAGCGTTGATGCCGCGCTAGCGTTTCATCGCAGCCAGATAAACCGCATCACGCTCGCGGCGGCCCACCGCGACCACCAGCACGATGACTTCCGCGTCGCGCACTTCGTAGACGAGGCGATAGCCGACACCACGCAGCTTGATCTTGTCGCGATCCGGGTGGCCATGCAATTTGGCTGACGGGATGCGGGGATGCTCCAGCCGCTCCGCGAGCCTGGCCTTGAATTGATCGCGCACGGTGCGATCGAGCTTCTTCCACTCCTTCAATGCAGGTTCGAGAAAGGCGAGTTCAAAGGTCATTCAGCTTGACCTTGACGACCTTCTCCTTGGCGCGCGAATCGGCCAACGCATTGTCTTCGATGTCTTCCAAACGTTCGACCATCGCCTCCCACGTCTTCGCGGGAATGCAGTAGAACGCGGGTTCGTTGTGATTCAGGATCGCGACCGGAAAACCTTCGCCTGCGGCAACGGTTCCCATCGGATTCCGCTTCAGCTCCGAGACGCTCGCCGTCACGCTCGCCAGAATGGTGTGGGGCATGTCTGCTCCTTTTTCGATCGAGCGTCGATTGCACTTCATTTGATACTAAATTTAGCATCAAAATTAGTTCTCGGATGCGCTGGGCACTCGACCGTCGAGGAGCGGAAGCAGCCTCCTGAAAGACGGCCCTAGTCGGCGTCATCCCCCGCCAACGGCAAAAACCGCGGCGCCACCCGCGCCCGCACGTTCCCGTGCTCATCCGTCCGATAGATGCCGCGCGCCGCATTGTGCGGATGCACGGCCGCGTCGGCCACGCTCAGCACCGGCGCAAAACACGCGTCGGTGCCTTCGAGCAGCGCGCGCCAGTGCGCGGACGGCTGTTGCGCGAACACCTCAGCGAAACGCGCCTTCAGCGCGGGCCAGCGCGCCCGGTCGTACTGCGACGCGGGATCGACGTCGGTCAGCCCGAGCCGTTCGACCAGCAGCGCATAGAACGGCGGTTCCAGCGCGCCGATCGTCACGCATTCGCCGTCCGCGCAGCGATACACGTCGTAGAACGGCGCGTCGTGGAACAGGCTCGGCTGCGCGCCGTCGAGCAGCCCGTTCGCGCGTGCCCACAGCGCGAGCGAACCAAGCATCGACACGATGTCGACGATCGCGCCATCGACCACGCGCCCCGGCCTGCCGCCGCGCACGTCGAGCAACGCACAGACGATCCCGAACGCGAGCCCGAGCGCGCCGCCCGCATCGCCGACGACGGTCGGCGGCACGCCCGGCCGGCCGTCGCGCGGCGCGGACAGCGACAGCAGCCCGGTCAGCGCGACGTAGTTCAGGTCGTGCCCCGCCGCGGCCGCGAGCGGGCCGTGCTGGCCCCAGCCCGTCATGCGCCCGTAGACCAACTTCGGATGGCGGCGCGCGCAAACGTCGGGCCCGAGGCCGAGCCGCTCCATCACGCCGGGCCGCAAGCCCTCGATCAGCGCATCGGCTTGCGCGATCAGGTCGAGCGCGGCGTCACGCCCGGCTGGCGCCTTCAGGTCGAGTTCGACGATCGTCTTGCCTTCGCGCAGCAGGTCGCCGTCGCGGGCCCGCAGCGCGTCCGGCGCACTGGTGCGGCCGGACGGGCGCGCGACCAGCGTGATGCGCGCGCCCATGCCGGCAAGCATCCAGCCCGCGAGCGGACCGGGGCCGAGACCTTCGAATTCGATGACGTGGATGCCGGAAAGCGGCGCGTTTAATGGCATGGCGGCCTCGCTGAAATGCAGTCGGGACAGGAGCGGCGAAACGTCCCGATTCTATGTGAATGCCTGCGCGCGCCGGTTTCGCGCGGTTAGGACCTGTTCACGCGAATAACGGGCTTGCGCTGGCCTCACGAATGAATTTCTCCAAACAGCGGAATGTTCCCTAGCCGACCACGTCGCACGCACGCTCGGCGAGCGCCGCCCGCATCGCGCGCACGATCGCGTCCCGATGCGGGTCGATCCGCTCGACGGGCCCGGCCACGCCCATCGCCAGCGGCAGCCCGTTCCAGCCGTCCGCGATCACCATCGAAATCATCGCGGCGCCCTGCGTGACGGTATGCGCCGAATACGAATAGCCGAGCCGGCGGGTCTGTTCGACCTTGTCGAGCACGACGTCCTCGTCGATCGTCCTGCCCGACTTCCCGATCCGGCGGATGCTGCGCGACACGAGCCGGCGGATCGTGCTGTCCGGCTGGAGGCTCAGCAGCGCCCAGCCAAGGCCCGACATGCAGATCTCGCGACGCGTGCCGATCGGCGCATAGAACTGCACCGGAATCGAATGCGAGCCTTCGACCGCATCGATGTACTGCACGTACAGGTCGCTCTGCACCGCGACCACGACCGCCTCGTGCGTGCGCGCCGCCAGCCGCTTCGCGACGGCATGCCAGTGCCGACGGCTGCCGGCCGCCGAATCGACCAGCGCTTCGCCGAGATTGACGAGCCGCGCGGTGGGCGCATACGCGTGGGTCGAGTCGTCGTATGCGAGGTAGCCGAGCGTCTTCATGCTGGTCAGCAGCGCCGCCGCGCTCGATCCCGGATACCCGCACCGCGTGGCGATCTCGCGCACGCTCAGCGGCCGCTGCAAGGTGCTGAAGAGTTCCAGCACCTCGAACACGCGCGCTGCGCTCTTGACCACGTTTCCGCTCATCCCGCCTTCTCCGCAGAGACCGGCACGGGCCTTCCACGTATGTGGAACGGAATTTCCCGCCGCCGACCGTCGTGACGATACTAGGCTTCGGGCCGCGGCGTGAAGTCCCGCGGCACCGAATACACGGAGACACCATGGCAGCTTTTTTGAACCGTGAACGGCAGGGCGCGATCCTGACCGTCACGATGAACCGTCCCGACACCCGCAACGCCATTTCGGACACCGATGCGATCGACGCGCTGACCGAATGCTGCGACGAAGCGAACCGCGACGAATCGATCCGCGTGCTGGTCCTGACCGGCGCCGGCACGACGTTCTCGTCGGGCGGCAACGTGAAGACGATGCGCACGTTCATGGAATCGGGCCCGCACGACCCTGCCGCGATCCGGACCGGCTATCGGCGCGGCATCCAGCGGCTCGCGCACGCGTTCCTGCATCTCGAAGTGCCGGCCATCGCGGCAGTCAACGGCCCTGCCATCGGCGCCGGCACCGACCTCGCGTGCATGTGCGACATCCGCATCGCCGCCGACAGCGCGCGCTTCGCGGAGAGTTTCATCGCGCTCGGCCTCGTGCCGGGCGACGGCGGCGCGTGGTTCCTGCCGCAGATCGTCGGCGCCGCGGTCGCCGCGGAAATGTCGTTCACCGGCGATGCGCTGGACGCGCAGGCCGCGCTGCGCTGCGGGCTCGTGTCGCGCGTCGTGCCCGACGGTGACCTCCTCGCGCATGCGCAGGAACTGGCCGGCCGCATCGCCCGTCATTCGGGCACCGCGTTGCGCCTGACCAAGCGGCTGCTGCGCGAAGGCCGCCACGCGAGCCTCGACACGCTGCTCGACCTGTCGGCGTCGTACCAGGCGTTCGCGCACGCCAGCCCCGAGCATCGCGCGGCGGTCACCGCGCTGTTCGCCTCGCGCGGCTGAACCCGCGACGCATCGCGGCCGTGCAGCCGACGCATGCCGGCCTGCCGGCCCGTCGAATCCACATCGAAGGAGACATCGTCATGACCAGCAGCAACGAAGGCGCACTTGCAGGCGTGCGCGTGGTGGACCTGAGCCGCGTCTACGCGGGGCCGTTCTGCGCGCAGACGCTCGCCGACCATGGCGCGGACGTCATCAAGATCGAACCGCCGCAGGGCGACGAAACGCGCGACTGGGGGCCCGCGATGCCGAACGGCATCTCCAGCTACTACTGGGGGCTCAACCGCAACAAGCGCAATCTCGCGCTCGACCTGTCGCATCCCGACGGACGCGACGTGCTGTTGCGCGTGCTCGAAACGGCCGACGTGTTGATCGACAACTTCAAGCAGGGCACGCTCGAACGCTGGGGCATCGACTACGAACACTGCCTGCGCGCACGCTTTCCGCGCCTCGTCCACTGCTCGATTTCCGGCTACGGCACCGACGGCCCGCTCGCGCGGTTTCCGGGCTACGACGCGGTCGCGCAGGGCCTCGCCGGCTTCATGTCGATCAACGGCGAGCCGGGCGGCATGCCGCTCAAGGTGCCGTTTCCGGTCGTCGATCATGCGGCCGGCCTGAGCGCCGTCTCCACCATCCTGGTCGCGCTGGTCGAGCGGACGCGCTCCGGCCTCGGACAGCACGTCGACATCGACCTGTTCAGCACCGCGCTGTCGATGCTGCATCCGGTCAGCACGAGCTGGATGGCGACCGGCGACGTGCCCGTCGCGACCGGCAACGTGTACGGCGCGATCGCGCCGTACGGCGTCTATCCGTGCAAGGACAAGCCGGTCGCGACCGGCGCCGGCAACAACCGCACGTTCGCGCGGCTCGTCGAGGCGCTCGGCGTGCCCGAACTGGCGCGCGATCCGCGTTTCGCGACCAATGCGCAGCGCGTCGCGCATCGCGAAGCGCTCGACACGCTGCTCGGCCAACTGACTGCCGAACTGCAGGCGGACGAGGTCGTCGAGCGGCTGATGCACGCCGGCGTCGCGACGGGGCCGGTGAACACCGTGGCCGATGCGTTCGGCCATCCGCAGGCGGCACGCAACGCGATGTTCGTCGATACCGATACGTACACCGGCGCGGGCATTCCCGCCAAACTGTCCCGCACGCCCGGCTCGATACGCCGGCCGCCCCAACCGTTTGCCGCCGACACCGACGCCGTGCTCGACGCGTTCGGGATGGACGCGGCGCGCCGCGACGCGCTGCGGCAGGCCGGCGTGCTGCACGACACGCGGGCGGACGTGGCCGGGAGCGCGTCATGACCACCCAGCGCTTTTCTTCACCGGCGGGCGACGATGCCCCGTCTATCCTGCGCGACGACGCCGACGGCATCGCGTGGCTGACGATCCATCGCCCACACGTCGCCAATGCGCTGTCCGCCGACGCGATCCGCCGCCTGTGCGACGCGCTCGTCACGCTCGACGACAACCCGTCGATTCGCGTCGTCGTGATCCGCGGCGCGGGCGAACGCGCATTCAGCGCGGGCGTCGATCTCGGCGACCCCGAGATCCGCGGAATGCAGCCGATGCGCGGGCTCGCACGCAACGTGCACGAGCTGATCCTGGAGCTGCGCAAGCCGACCATCGCGGCCATCAACGGCTACGCGATCGGCGGCGGCTGCGAAATCGCGCTCGCGTGCGACCTGCGGATCGCTGCCGCTCACGCGACCTTCGCGCTGCCCGAAGCGCGGGTCGGCATGGGCGCGAACTTCGCGAGCGTGCTGCTGCCGCGCATGTTGCCGCACGCGATCGCGATGGAGCTGCTGTTCACGGGCCGCCGCTTCGACGCAGACGAAGCGCAGCGCGCCGGCCTGCTGAACCGCGTCGTGCCCGGCGCCGCACTCGACGACACCGTGCGCGAGCTGGCGCAGACGATCGCCGCGAACGCACCGCTCACGATCCGCCGCATCAAGGAAACCGCGACGCGCAGCCAGGGGCTGCCGGTGGCCGCCGCGCTGCGGCTGGACGTCGGCCCTGACGTCTACGCGAGCGAGGACCGGATCGAGGGCGCCCGCGCGTTTCTCGAGAAGCGCAAGCCGGTGTTCAAGGGCCGCTGAGCCCGGCGCCGCACCGCAGCACCCGCGCGCACCGCTCCCAGAACGCGGGCGCGCCCAAAAAACATGGACGGAGACACCTTCATGCAACGGAAAGCATTCCTGGTCGGCGCGTGCGTGCTATGCGCGACGTCGGCGCACGCGTCGTCGGTCACGCTGTACGGGATCGTCGACGGCTACGTCGAATTCGATCGCATCGGCAGCCTGTCGACCCTGCGGCAAAGCGGCGGCGGCGCGTCGACGAGCCGCTTCGGCCTGACGGGCGTCGAGGATCTCGGCGGCGGCACATCGACGAAATTCGTGCTGGAAAGCGGTTTCTCGCCGGCCGACGGATCGTTCCAGGGCGGCACGCTGTTCTACCGGCAGGCCTATGTATCGCTGCAGAACACGCGCTACGGCGACCTGCGGCTCGGCCGGCAATACACGCCCGCGTTCTACGTCGTGTACGACGGCGATCCGTTCGGACTCAACGAGCGGATGTCGCCGCTCGCGCTGCTCGCAACGTCGACCGACACGATCACGAGCAACACGACCCCGCCGATTCCGCGCTTCAACCAGGCGGCGTCGTATCTGAGTCCCGACTGGAACGGCCTGCGCGTGATGGCCACGTACGGCTTTCCGACGCCGAACGCACTCTCGACGCAAGCCGGACGCAACTACGGCGCCGGGCTTCAGTACCGGATCGGCGGGCTCTACGTCGGCGCCGGCTTCCAGGGCGATACGTCGGCCGGCAACCTGGCGCCCGTCGTCTCCCCGTCGACGACCCGCCACTACGTGTTCGCGGCTAACTACGCGTTCGCGCGCGTCAAGCTGTACGCCGCGTTCCTGTATGGCGTCGGCACGGCGGCGCGCCTGCCCGCGTTCTCGACCGCGAGCGTCGGTGCGTCGATCAACGTCGGCGCGCTCGATCGCGTGCTCGTGTCGGTGGTGCGCCGCGACGTGAAGGGTTCGGCGAACGATGCGACCGCGCTCGGCGTCGGCTACGACCATCCGCTGTCGAAGCGGACATCGCTCTACGCACGCTATCTCTGCATGAAGAACGGCGGCGACGCCCGCAATACCGTCGTCGCCGGTCTGCAACCGCAACCGGGCGGCACCGAGCAGGTGTTTGCGCTCGGCGTCACTCACCGCTTCTGACGGAGTGCCCATGACCCCGACCCTTTCGATCCACCCGGCCGCCGTCGACGATGGCGCGACGCAGGCACTCTACCGCCGAATCTCGCGCCGGCTGCTGCCGTTCCTGATCCTCTGCTACACGCTGTCGTTCATCGACCGGATCAACATCGGCTTCGCGCACGCACAGATGGCCGCCGAACTGCACTTCTCCGACGCCGTCTACGGGCTCGGCGCGGGCATTTTCTTCATCGGCTACATGGCGTTCGAGATTCCGAGCAACGCGTGGCTCGCGCGGATCGGCGCGCGCCGGACGATCGCCCGGATCATGGTGCTGTGGGGCCTCGGCTCGGCCGCGACGATGTTCGTCGCGACGCCCGCGCAGTTCTACGCGTGCCGCTTTCTGCTGGGCGTGTTCGAGGCCGGCTTCTTCCCCGGCATCCTGTTCTATCTCGGCGCGTGGTATCCGCCGCGGCAGCGCGCCAAGGCGTTCGCGCTGTTCATGACCGCGCTGTACCTCGCGGGGCTGATCGCCGGCCCCGTGTCGGGCGCGATCCTGTCGTACTTCGACGGCGTGGCCGGCCTGAGCGGCTGGCAATGGCTGTTCGTCGTCGAAGGGCTGCCGAGCAGCGCGCTCGGCCTCGTCGCGCTGCGCTTTCTCGACGACCGGCCGGACGACGCACACTGGCTGTCGGACACCGACAAGGCCGCACTGCGCGCCGCGCACGCGCAGGCCGAAGCCGGTACGCCGGACGCGAACGCAGCGCGGCCGTTGCTCGCACATCGCGATTTCTGGCTGCTGTGCGCGGCCAATTTCGCAATCGCGGCCGCCGGCTACGCGCTCGTGTTCTGGATGCCCGTGATCCTGCATCGCGGCGGCCTGCATGGCGCGATGCAGATCGGGCTGCTGTCCGCGCTGCCGTACCTGTGCGGCATCGTCGGCATGCTCGCGATGGGCTGGCGCACCGAGCGCCGGCGCGAATGGCGCAAGCACGGCGCCGTCGCGATGCTCGCGTGCGCGGCGGCCCTCGCCGGCCTCGCGAGCAGCGCCGGCACGTCGCACCTGATGATCGCGCTGTGCATCGCGGTCGCCACGCACGCCGCGGCGCTGCCCGCGTTCTGGGTGCTGCCGGGGCTCGCGCTGCCGAAGCGCTCGATGGCGGTCGCGATCGCGGCGATCACGATGACCGGCGCGATCGGCGGATTCGCGAGCCCGTTCCTGATGGGCGTGCTCAACACGGCCACCGGGTCGATGCGCGGCGGCCTCTATTTCAATGCCGCGCTGCTGGCGGCCGGCGCGTTCGCGTTGCTCGGCACGCTGCGCGCCCGCGCGGCGGCGCACGCGAACGCCGGCTGACGGCACGCCTTCTTCCCCCCTGTACGGACCCACCCTCATGAATTTCGACCTCGAACTCGAACACCGGATGATCCGGGACCTCGTCGCACGTTTCGTGAAGGACGAACTGATTCCGCTCGAAGCGGCGGTGATGGCGCGCGAGGCCGACGGCCAGCGTTTCGGGCTGCTCGCCGACGAGCGCGCGCACCTCGACGAGCGCTCGCGGCAACTCGGCCTGTGGGGACTCGACGCGCCGCTCGACGCGGGCGGCTCGGACCTGCCGGCCGTCGCGATGGTCGGCGTGAACGAAGCGATCGGCACGACCGTGACCCCGTACATCCTGCCGCCCGACTCGCCGAACCTGCGGATGCTGTGCGATGCGGCCGACGCGGCGCAACGTGCGCGCTATCTCGACCCGTACGCACGCGGCGCCACGCGCGCGGCAATGGCGATCTCCGAGCCGGGCGCCGGCTCCGATCCGGGTGCGCTGTCGACGATGGCCGTGCGCGATGGCGACACCTGGGTGCTGAACGGCCGGAAGATCTGGATCAGCCACGCGGCCGAAGCCGACTGGACGATCGTGATGGCGCTGACCGATCGCAGCAAGGGCAAGCGCGGCGGCATGTCGGCGTTCATCGTCGAGCGCGACACGCCGGGCTTCGTCATCGAGCGCCGGATCCCGATGATCGGCGGCCTGTCGACCTACGAAATCGTGCTGGAAGACTGCCGCATTCCCGCCGCGCAATTGCTGGGCCGGGAAGGCGCCGGCTTCGCGCCGATGCAGGCCCGGCTCGCGAACCGGCGGCTGGAGATGGCCGCATGGTGCATCGGCCGCGCCGAGCGCGCGGTCGCGCTGCTGTGCGACCATGCGAAACAGCGCACGACCTTCGGCGTGCCGCTCGCGGAGCGCCAGGCGGTCCAGTGGTGGGTCGCCGACGCGCTCACGCAGATCCATGCGTGCCGCCTGATGACCTACGAAGCGGCCGCGCGCGTGGATGCCGGGCAGGATGCACGCACGCAGATCTCGATGGTCAAGGTGTTCGCGACCGAAATGGCGTCGACCGTCATCGATCATGCGATGCAGACGCTCGGCGCGATGGGCATGACGAAGGAAATGCCGTTGCAGCAGATGGCCAGCGAAGCGCGGCTGATGCGCATCTTCGAAGGCCCGACCGAGGTGCACCGTTGGGTCGTCGCGCGCAGCGTGCTCTGACCGCGGCGCACCGCCCACTTCCACGATGGAGCCCTGCGTTGAACACCCTGCCTCTCGTCGATCCCGAAATCCGCCCGCTGCTCGAGACCTGGCCGACCGTCACGCTCAGCGCCGACAACCTCGCACAGTCGCGCCAGCGCGTGCTGCCGCTGCCGCCGCCCGACCCGGCCGGCAGCACGCTCGAACGCCGCACGGTACCCGGTCCTGCCGGCGCGCCGGACGTCCCGGTCCTCGTCTATTTGCCCGACGGCCATGCGCGCCCGCTGCCGGCGGTCGTCCACCTGCACGGCGGCGGCTACGTGCGCGGCGCGGCGAAGGAGCTCGAAGCGGTGCACCGGTCGCTCGTGACGCAGCTCGGCTGCGCGCTGATCTCGGTCGACTACCGTCTCGCGCCGGAAACCGTGTTTCCCGGTGCGATCGAGGACTGCTACGCGGCGCTCGGCTGGGTGTTCCGTCACGCCGACACGCTCGGCATCGACGCCGCGCGGATCGGCACGGCGGGCGAAAGCGCGGGCGGCGGGCTCGCCGCCGCGCTGGCGCTGCTGGCCCGCGACCGCGGCGAATTCCCGCTCGCGTTCCAGCACCTGATCTATCCGATGCTCGACGATCGCACCTGCACGCGCACGCCGCGTCCGCATGCCGGCGAATTTATCTGGCATGCGGCCAACAACCGGTTCGGCTGGACCGCGCTGCTCGGTCACGCGCCGGGCATCGACGGCGTGTCGCCGTACGCGGCGGCCGCGCGCGCCACGCGACTCGACGGCCTGCCGCCCACGTTCCTGTCGGTCGGCTCGCTCGACCTGTTCCTCGACGAAAATCTCGACTACGCGCAGCGCCTGCTGCGCGCGGGCGTGCCGACCGAGCTGCACGTGCTGCCCGGCGGCGTACACGGATTCGACCTCGTACCCGGCGCGCGGGTCTCGGAAACGGCGCGCCGCCTGAGCCACGACGCGCTGCGCCGCTTCCTGCACGGCTGACGAAAACGACGCGGGCGGCCGAAGCCGCCCGCATCCGCGTCGATCCCGACGACGACGCTCAGAACGCGTCGCCCGGCACCCGCACCCAGCCTTCCATCAGCACGCGCGCGCTGCGGCTCATGATCGCCTTCGTGACGGCCCATTCGCCGTTCTCGCGCCGCGCTTGCGCGCCGACGCGCAGCGTGCCCGACGGATGCCCGAAGCGCACCGCATTGCGTTCGCCGCCGCCCGCCGCGAGATTGACGAGCGTGCCCGGGATCGCCGCGGCCGTGCCGATCGCGACCGCCGCCGTGCCCATCATCGCGTGGTGCAGCTTGCCCATCGACATCGCGCGCACCAGCAGGTCGACGTCGCCCGCGTTCACGCGCTTGCCGCTCGACGCGACGTAGTCGGCCGGCTTCGCGACGAACGCGATCTTCGGCGTGTGCTGCCGCGTCGCGATTTCGTCGAGCGTGTCGATCAGGCCCATCCGCAGCGCGCCGTGCGCGCGGATCGTCTCGAATTTGTCGAGCGCCTTCGCATCGCCGTTGATCGCGTCCTGCAGCTCGGTGCCCGTATAGCCGATCGCTTCCGCGTCGACGAAGATGGTCGGGATCCCCGCGTTGATCATCGTCGCCTTCAGCGTGCCGACGCCCGGCACCGCAAGATCATCGACGAGGTTGCCGGTCGGGAACATCGAGCCGCCCGCGCCTTCTTCCTCGGCGGCCGGGTCCATGAATTCGAGCTGCACTTCGGCGGCCGGGAACGTGACGCCGTCCAGTTCGAAGTCGCCCGTCTCCTGCACCGCGCCGTTCACGATCGGCACGTGCGCGACGATCGTCTTGCCGATGTTCGCCTGCCAGATCCGCACGGTCGCGACGCCGTCGCGCGGCACGCGCGCCGGATCGACGAGCCCGCCGCCAATCGCGAACGGGCCGACCGCCGCCGACAGGTTGCCGCAGTTGCCCGTCCAGTCGACGAACGCCTTGTCGATCGCGACCTGGCCGAACAGGTAGTCGACGTCATGACCGGGCCGCGTGCTCTTCGACACGATCACCGTCTTGCTGGTGGACGACGTCGCGCCGCCCATCCCGTCGATCTGCTTGCCGTACGGATCGGGGCTGCCGATCACGCGCAGCAGCAGCGCGTCGCGCGCGGCGCCCGGCGTCTGCGCGGCATCCGGCAGGTCCTGCAGCCGGAAGAACACGCCCTTGCTGGTGCCGCCGCGCATGTACGTGGCGGGAATCCTGATTTGAGGAATGTGAGCCATGTCTGTGTTCCCAATGTGCGCCGGTCAGGCGGCCTGCGACGATTCGAGGAAGTCCTGCGCGAAACGCTGCAGCACGCCACCCGCTTCGTAGATCGACACTTCCTCGGCCGTATCGAGCCGGCACGTCATCGGCACCTCGACGCGTTCGCCGTTCCTGCGGTGAATCACGAGCGTCAGGTCGGCGCGGGGCGTGCGCTCGCCGACCACGTCGAAGGTCTCGGTGCCGTCGATGCCGAGCGTCGTCCGGTTGGTGCCCGGCTTGAACTCGAGCGGCAGCACGCCCATCCCGATCAGGTTCGTGCGGTGAATCCGCTCGAAACCTTCGGCGGCGATCGCCTCGACGCCCGCGAGCCGCACGCCCTTCGCGGCCCAGTCGCGCGACGAGCCCTGGCCATAGTCGGCGCCGGCCACGACGATCAGCGGCTGCTTGCGATTCATGTACGTCTCGATCGCTTCCCACATCCGCATGACCTCGCCTTCCGGCTCGACGCGCGCGAGCGAACCCTTCTTCACTGCGCCGTCGACGATCGCCATCTCGTTGATCAGCGTCGGGTTCGCGAAGGTCGCGCGCTGCGCGGTCAGGTGGTCGCCCCGGTGCGTCGCGTACGAGTTGAAGTCTTCTTCCGGCAGGCCCATCTTCGCGAGGTATTCGCCGGCCGCGCTGTTCGGCAGAATCGCGTTCGACGGCGACAGGTGGTCGGTCGTGATGTTGTCGCCGAGCACCGCGAGCGGACGCATGCCCTTCAACGTGCGCTCGCCGGCCAGCGCGCCTTCCCAGTACGGCGGGCGGCGGATATACGTGCTCTGCGCACGCCAGTCGTACAGCGGCGCCGCGCGCTCGCCTGCGTCGGCGCTGCGCGCGAACATCGGCTCGTAGACCTTGCGGAACTGCTCGGGCTTCACGCTCGACGCGACGATCGCATCGATCTCCTCGTCGGTCGGCCAGATGTCCTTCAGCGTGACGGGCTTGCCGTCCTGATCGTGACCCAGCACGTCCTTCTCGATGTCGAAGCGGATCGTGCCGGCGATCGCATACGCGACGACCAGCGGCGGCGACGCGAGGAACGCCTGCTTCGCATACGGGTGGATGCGGCCGTCGAAGTTGCGGTTGCCGGACAGCACGGCCGTCGCGTACAGGTCGCGCTCGACGATCTCCCGCTGGATCTTCGGATCGAGCGCGCCCGACATCCCGTTGCAGGTCGTGCATGCGAACGCGACGATGCCGAAGCCGAGCTTCTCGAGTTCCGGCAGCAGGTTCGCTTCTTCCAGATACAGCTCGACCGCCTTCGAGCCCGGCGCGAGCGAGCTCTTGACCCACGGCTTGCGCGTCAGGCCCTTCGCGTTCGCGTTGCGGGCGAGCAAGGCCGCGGCAATCACGTTGCGCGGGTTGCTGGTGTTCGTGCAGCTCGTGATCGCGGCGATGATCACCGCGCCGTCGGGCATCTCGCCCGCCTTCTCTTCCCACTGGCCGGCGATCCCGCGCGCGGCGAGATCGGACGTCGGCAGCCGCTTGTGCGGATTCGACGGGCCGGCCATGTTGCGCACGACGCTCGACAGGTCGAACGTCAGCGTGCGCTCGTATTGCGCATTGGCGAGCGTATCGGCCCACAGGCCCGCCGCCTTCGCGTAGGTCTCGACCAGCTTCACCTGCTCGTCGCTGCGGCCGGTGAGGCGCAGATAGTCGGTCGTCTGGCCGTCGATGAAGAACATCGCGGCCGTCGCGCCGTATTCGGGCGCCATGTTCGAGATCGTCGCGCGATCGCCGAGCGTGAGGCTCGCCGCGCCAACGCCCCGGAACTCCAGGTACGCGCCGACCACCTTCTCCTTGCGCAGGAACTCGGTCAATGCGAGCACCACGTCGGTCGCGGTGATGCCGGGCTGGCGCTTGCCGGTCAACTCGACGCCGACGATGTCGGGCAGGCGCATCCACGACGCACGGCCGAGCATCACGTTCTCGGCTTCGAGCCCGCCGACGCCGATCGCGATCACGCCGAGCGCATCGACGTGCGGCGTGTGGCTGTCGGTGCCGACGCAGGTGTCCGGGAACGCTACGCCATCCTGCACCTGGATCACCGGCGACATCTTCTCGAGGTTGATCTGGTGCATGATGCCGTTGCCCGGCGGGATCACGTCGACGTTCTCGAACGCCTTCTTCGTCCACTCGATGAAGTGGAAGCGATCCTCGTTGCGGCGATCCTCGATCGCGCGGTTCTTCGCGAATGCGTCCGGATCGAAGCCGCCGCATTCGACGGCGAGCGAGTGGTCGACGATCAGTTGGACGGGCACGACCGGGTTCACCTTCGCCGGGTCGCCGCCGCCGTCCGCGATCGCGTCGCGCAGGCCCGCGAGATCGACGAGCGCCGTCTGTCCGAGGATGTCGTGGCACACCACGCGCGCCGGGAACCACGGGAAATCGCGTTCGCGCTTGCGCTCGATGATCTGCTTCAGCGAATCGGCGAGGATCGCCGGATCGCAGCGGCGCACGAGGTTTTCGGCGAGCACGCGCGACGTGTACGGCAGCGTGTCGTACGCGCCGGGCGCGATCGCGTCGACCGCGGCACGCGCGTCGAAATAGTCCAGCGACGTGCCGGGCAGGGGTTTGCGGTTGGCGGTATTCATGATGTGGGGCGGAATTCGGGGTAAGACGTGCCGCGTGCGCCGGCCGCCCGCATCACGGGCGCCGGCGCATGCGGCGGACGATCAGCGCTTCTCGATCGGCACGAACTGCAGGTCTTCCGGACCGGTGTAGTTCGCGCTCGGGCGGATGATCTTGTTGTCGATGCGCTGCTCGATGATGTGCGCGCTCCAGCCCGACGTGCGCGAGATCACGAACAGCGGCGTGAACATCGCGGTCGGTACGCCCATCATGTGATACGACACCGCGCTGAACCAGTCGAGGTTCGGGAACATCTTCTTCGCGTCCCACATCACCGATTCCAGGCGCTCGGCGATGCTGTACAGCTTGGTGTCGCCCGCTTCCTTCGACAGCTTGTGCGCGACGCCCTTGATCACCTTGTTGCGCGGATCGGAGATCGTGTAGACCGGATGGCCGAAGCCGATCACGACTTCCTTGTTCTCGACGCGGCGGCGGATGTCGGCTTCGGCGTCGTCCGGCGAGCTGTAGCGGCTCTGGATCTCGTACGCGACTTCGTTCGCGCCGCCGTGCTTCGGCCCGCGCAGCGCGCCGATCGCGCCGGTGATCGCCGAGTAGATGTCCGAGCCCGTGCCCGCGATCACGCGACCGGTGAACGTCGACGCGTTGAATTCGTGCTCCGCGTACAGGATCAGCGACGTGTGCATCGCCTCGACCCACGACTTCGACGGCGTCTTGCCGTGCAACAGGTGCAGGAAGTGGCCGCCGATCGAGTCGTCGTCGGTTTCCGTCTCGATGCGCTTGCCGTTGTGCGAGAAGTGATACCAGTACAGCAGCATCGAACCGAGCGACGCCATCAGGCGGTCGGCGATGTCGCGCGCGCCCGGCAGGTTGTGGTCGTCCTTCTCCGGCAGCACGGTGCCGAGCACCGACACACCGGTACGCATCACGTCCATCGGATGAGCCGACGCCGGGATCTGTTCGAGCGCGGCCTTCAGCGCGCTCGGCAAGCCGCGCAGCGCGCGCAGCTTGGTCTTGTACGCGGCCAGTTCGGTCAGGTTCGGCAGCGTGCCGTGCACGAGCAGATGCGCGATTTCCTCGAATTCGCACGATTCGGCGACGTCGAGAATGTCGTAGCCGCGATAGTGGAGGTCGTTGCCGGTCTTGCCGACCGTGCACAGCGCCGTGTTGCCGGCCGTCACGCCCGACAGCGCCACCGACTTCTTCGGCTTGAATGCGCCTGCGGCGGCCGGTGCTGCTGCGTCTTTCGTCTCGCTCATGTTTTCCTTCTCCAATGGGTATCGGGGGGTGCGGGCCGCGTTACTTCTTGCCCTGCGCGAACAGTTCGTCGAGCTTGCGCTCGTATTCGTGATAGCCGAGGAAGTCGTACAGCTCGGCGCGCGTCTGCATCGTCGGCACGGCCGCCTTCTGCGTGCCGTCGCGGCGCAGCGTCTCGTAGAAATTCAGCGCGGCCTTGTTCATCGCGCGATACGCGCCGCAGCAGTACAGCGCGATGTCGACGTTCGCCTCGCGCAGCTCGTCGACCGTGAACAGCGGCGTCGAGCCGAACTCGGTCAGGTTCGCGAGGATCGGCACCTTCACGGCGGCCTTGAAGCGGCGGTAGTCGTCGAGCGTCTTCATCGCTTCCGGGAAGATCATGTCCGCGCCGGCTTCGACGTACGCAACCGCGCGCTCGATCGCCGAATCGATCCCTTCCGCGGCGGCCGCGTCGGTGCGCGCCATGATCACGAACTGGTCGTCGGTGCGCGCGTCGACCGCGGCCTTCACGCGATCGACCATTTCGTCGATCGGCACGACTTCCTTGCCCGGACGGTGGCCGCAGCGCTTCTGGCCGACCTGGTCCTCGAGGTGCACGGCCGCGACGCCGGCGTTGATGAACGAGCGGACCGTGCGCGCGATGTTGAACGCACCGCCCCAGCCCGTGTCGATGTCGACCAGCAGCGGCAGGTCGGTCGCGTTGGTGATCCGCGTCGCGTCGATCAGCACGTCTTCCATCGTGCTGATGCCGAGGTCGGGAATGCCGAGCGAGTTCGCGGCGACGCCGCCACCCGACAGGTACACGGCCTTGAAGCCGACGGCCTGCGCCATCTTGGCCGCGTACGCGGTGATCGCGCCGACCACCTGCAGCGGCTGCTCGGCCGCGACTGCCGCGCGGAACTTCGCGCCGGCGCTCTGAAGATGCGTATTGCTCATGAACGGCCTCCTGATGGAATGCCCGATAACAGCAAGGACCGGGCCAGCTTGCGGAACGTCGCTAACCCACTGATTCTTAAGCGACCGCCGTGGGTGCGGCACCGCCCGGCGATTTCAATTTAGCGATTTCATGTTTCAAAAATGAAATCGCGCGCGCATAATCGGCCATCATGGACCTCTCCTCGACCAAGCCCGTCGGCCCCGCCGACCGCACGGTGCGCCCGCGCATCTGGGCGATGGGCATCAGCCGGCTGCGCGAGCTGTTTCGCGAGATCGCCGGCGAATTCGACGAACGCGCGGACGTGCGCATCGTCACGCGCGCCTATGAAGATGCGCTGAGCGCGATCGCCGAGGCCGGCGCCGCGCGGCCCGACGTGATCGTCGCGGCCGGCTCGAACGGCGGCTTCCTGAAAACGCGCGCGCAGGTGCCGGTGGTGGTCGTGTCGCCGACCGGCTTCGACGTGATGCAGGCGCTCGCGCGCGCGCGGCGCGATGCGACGCGGATCGCGCTCGTCAGCGCCGGCGAGACGCCGCCCGAAGTGCGCCGCTTCGTCGCCGCGTACGGCCTCGACGTGCAGTTTGCGTCATATCAGTCCGCCCAGGAAGCGGAAGCCTGCGTGCACGACCTGCGCGATCGCGGCATCGAGACGATCGTCGGCCCGGGCCTCGTCACCGATCTCGCCGCCAGCGTCGGCATGGGCGCGGTATTCCTGTATTCGCATGCGTCGGTGCGCAAGGCTGTCGAGACGGCGCTCGAAGTCGCGTATGCGACGCACGCCGAGGCGTTTCGCCGCCAGCGGCTCGACACGCTGCTGCAGCACCTGCGCGACGGCGTGGTCGCGCTCGACGCGCACGGCCGCGTCGAAGCGATCAACGAACGGCTCGCATCGGCGTTCGGGGTCGAACCCGCGGCGGCCGTCGGTCGCGCGCTCGTCGACCTGCGGCCCGAGTTGCGCACGCTGCGCGGCGAGGACGGCGACGCGCTCGCGACCGTGCGCGGCGTGCGCTACGTCGTGCATCGCGGGCCGCTGGTCGATCGCGGCGTCACGTCGGGCAGCGTGCTGACGTTCCAGGAATCGCGCGCGGTCGAACGGCTCGATCGCGCACTGCGTTCGCAGCCGACCACGCAGCAGTTCGCCGCCCGCTACGCGCTCGACGACGTGGTCGGCGCGTCGGCGCCGATGACGCGCGTGCGCGACCTCGTGCGCCGCTACGCGAAATCCGACGCGACCGTGCTCGTGCTCGGCGAAAGCGGCACCGGCAAGGAGATGATCGCGCAGAGCCTGCATGCGCTGTCCGCGCGGCGCAGCTATCCGTTCGTCGCGGTCAACTGCGGCGCGTTTCCGGAAGCGCTGCTCGAGAGCGAGCTGTTCGGTTATGAAGAAGGCGCGTTCACCGGCGCGCGGCGCGGCGGCAAGACCGGCCTGTTCGAGGCCGCGCACCGCGGCACGCTGTTTCTCGACGAAATCGGCGAGATGCCGCCGTCGCTGCAAAGCCGGCTGCTGCGTGTGCTGCAGGAGCGCGAGGTGATCCGCCTCGGCTCGACCGAGCCGATCCGCATCGACGTGCGCGTGATCGCCGCGACGCACCGGCCGCTGCTCGCGGCCGTCGAGGCCGGTACGTTCCGCGCGGATCTCTATTACCGGCTCAACATCCTGAACATCGGCCTGCCGCCGCTGCGCGAGCGCGCGGCCGACATCCCCGCGCTCGCGGCGACGCTGCTCGTGCAGGCCGCGCGGCGCGAGCCGCGTCTCGCCGACCGCGTGCGCGACGCCGACGACGCGCTGCGCGTGCTCGCCGCGACGCAAGCGACGCTCGCGCGCTACCGCTGGCCCGGCAACGTGCGCGAACTGCAGAACGTGGTCGAGCGGATCGCGGTGGAGCTGGCCGAGGAAGTCGACGAAAACGATCCGGCCGCCGCGTGCGCGGCGCTCGCCCCTGGCGCGCTGCAAGTGATCGCGCCCGAGCTGTTCGCCGCGCCGCCCGATGCGGCCGGCGCCGGCGGCGACGATGCACGGACGCTCCACGCGCGGCGCCGTCGCGCGGAAGCCGACGAGATCCGCGCGGTGCTCGACGCGTGCGGCGGCGACCGCGATCGCGCGTGCGCGATGCTCGGCATCAGCAAGACGACGCTGTGGCGGAAGTTGTCGGCGAAATAGGTTCCGTCCGCGCCGTCATTCGGCCTTGTGATAGTGGCGATACGCCTTCGCGCGATTGCCGCACGACGACATCGAGCACCAGCGTCGGCTGCCGTTCTTGCTGTCGTCGATGAACAGCCACTGGCATGCGTCGTTCGCACAGCGCTTGACCTTCGCGAGCCGCGCGCCGCCGAGCAGGTCGATCGCCGACCAGAGCACCGGGCTCAATAGGCGCGCGAGCGTCGCGCCCGACGCGTCGATCCGCCACGCATAGCGGCCGTCGACGCGCGCCAGCGCAACGCGCGGCGATGCTTCCACCAGGAAGCCGCCGAGCAGCGCGAGATCCTCGGCCTGCGGCTCGCGCTGCTCCGCCTGCGCGTGAAAGAGCCGGTATAGCGCCTCGCGCAACGCGAGCGCCTGCGCGAGCATCGCGGGTTCGTCATTCTTCTTCAGGTTCAGGTATTGCTCACGACACGCGTCGGCCAGCCCGGCCGGTACGCCCGCCTGCTCGCGGCACCACGCGAACAGGTCGTCCATCGTGCCGAAGGTTTCCGTCGGTGGGTCGCTGCCGCGCCAATACAGCGTGTTCGCGAAATCGAGGCTCAACGTTTCGGGCGGCGCCGGGATCAGGCAGTCCGTTGTGACGGAAGGTTGCGTTTTGCTCATGACGCGATCGTATCTAACCACCATGCCGGTTGACAAGCGTCCGAGCGATTTCTAACATAACCGGCATGGTGGTTAAAAACTGGCTGGCCGCACCGATGCCGGTTCAATCCAAGGAGACACAGATGATCGATCGCTTTTCGTTCAGCGTTATCCACACCTCCACTGGCCGCAGGTACGACGACAGCACGCTCGGCGCGCTGCGCTACAAGCGGCTGGCATGGTGCCTGTAAGCAGGTTTGCCGCACTGACGTCCCCCTCAGTTCAAGGAGCCACAGATGATCGACCACCTTTCGTTCGGCGTTGCCCACATCGATCGCAGCCGCACCTTCTACGACAGCGCGCTCGGCGCACTCGGCTACAAGCGCCTGTATAGCGACGACGGCGCGCTCGGCTACGGCACGACCGAGCCCGAGCTGTGGTTGCAGCACGCGGCCCGGCCTGTCGTCGCCGATCCCGATTCCGGGCTGCACCTGTCGTTCAAGGCCGCGTCGCCGGTCGAGGTCGACGCGTTCTACCGCGCCGCGCTCGAGCACGGCGGCAAGGACAACGGCGGGCCCGGCAAGCGCGAGCACTACGGCCCCGGCTATTACGCGGCGTTCGTCGTCGACCCCGACGGCTATCGGCTCGAAGCGCACTGCGAACTCGACAACGTCGTGTGATCCGCTTCGTCCGGACGCGCACGAGCGACAAGGGCCCGATTCCGCCTCGCGCGGAATCGGGCCCCTGTTTTTGGCTACGTCGTCGTTCGCTGCGCGCGGGTAGCTGCATCCTCCAGCCGGTCCGCGCCGCGCACGCGCTTATTGTGCGTGGCGTGTGCTCTGCAACTGCTCGCCGAGTCCTTCGATCCCGAGGCGCACCGTTTGGCCGGCCTTCAGGTATATCGGCGATGGCTTGATCCCCATCCCGACGCCCGGCGGCGTTCCGGTCGTGATCACGTCGCCCGGCTGCAGCGTCATGCAGGTCGACAGATACGCGATCAGCTGCGCGACGGTGAACACCATCGTGCGCGTATTGCCGTTCTGATAACGATGGCCGTCGACGTCGAGCCACAGGTCGAGACGCTGCGGATCGGGCACTTCGTCGCGCGTGACGAGCCACGGGCCGATCGGGCCGAACGTGTCGAAGCCCTTGCCCTTGTCCCACTGGCCGCCGCGCTCGATCTGCCATTCGCGCTCGGATACGTCGTTGACGACGCAGTAGCCCGCGACGTAATCGAGCGCGCGCGCTTCGTCGACGTCCTTGCACTTCGCGCCGATCACGACACCCAGTTCCACTTCCCAGTCGGTCTTGACCGAACCCTTCGGGATGTCGATGCCGTCGTTCGGGCCGCAGATCGAACTCGTCCACTTGCCGAACACGACCGGCTCCTTCGGCACCGGCATGCCGGCTTCGGCCGCGTGATCGGCATAGTTCAGGCCGATGCCGATGAACTTGCCGACCTGGCCGACGCATGCACCGATGCGCGGCTCGCCGGACACGAGCGGCAGCGTGGCCGGATCGATCGCGCGCAGCCGCGCGAGACCCGCGTCGGACAGCACATCGCCGGCAAGATCCGGCACCTTCGCGGACAGGTCGCGAATGCGGCCGGCTGCGTCGAGGATGCCGGGCTTTTCCTGGCCGGACGGGCCGTAGCGAAGCAGTTTCATCGTGCTTAACCTCTGTTGTCGAATGGGACAGGATACCGGCCGACGCGGCCTTTCGCAGCCACGCGCCGGACTGGTCGTCGATCGTCGATCGTCAATTGCACGCGTCGGCGCCGCGTGCGGCATGCCGTCGACGCGCGAGCGTCGCGCGGGCGCAGCGATCGTGGCGCCGTACTGCAGTACGGCACGCATCGAACGGGCGGCCGCCGGTCTGCGCATCGGCGACGACGGCCCGGCATCCGCGACGCGTGCCGGCCCATGCCGGCCGGCTGCACGCGCGGCCGCGCCGTCGCTGGCCCGCAAGCCTTTGTACCACCGGTCGCGCGCCGTGAAATGACACGCGACGGATACCGACTATTGGTGCGACTGCCGAAGCTGCTTCGCAACACGCGCCGCGCCCACGTTGATCGACCGGCCGTCATGCGCAGGCGCGCCTGCCATCGAGGCATGAATACTGGCTATTCGGGGTGCCCCTGTCATCGAAAACGTTTGCCCATCCGTTCTTGTCGGGTAATGATCGGTAAAAAGACGCTGCATTGCACACTGTATGTTTATTGCTAAGCTCGTACGGACGGCTTTCATTGCCATACGCGGAGCAGAACCGGCCAGCGTGCGTCGCCCACCGATCGACGGTAATCCCCCAACTTCACATCGACAATGCAGACAACCAACGACCCGCTTCCCGGCTGCGACGCACGGGAATCGATGGCCGCTCTTGATCGCTATCGCGCACCCGCGCTCGACAAGGGCCTCGACATTCTCGAACTCCTGTCCGAGCAGAAGGAAGGACTCACCCGCACCGAAATCACGAAGGAACTCGGCCGCAATGCGAGCGAAATCTACCGGATGCTCGAACGCCTCGTCGCGCGCCGCTACGTGATGCGTTCGACCGGCGGCGATCGCTACACGCTCAGCCTCAAGCTGTTCGCGCTTGCGCACCGGCATCCGCCGATGAACCGGCTGATCGCCGAGGCGCTGCCGCCGATGCAGCGCTTCGCCGATGCCGCCGAGCAGTCGTGCCACCTGTCCGTCTACGATCGCGGCAACCTGCTCGTGATCGCGCAAGTGGACGGGCCCGGCCCGTGGGGCGTGTCGGTCCGGCTCGGCTCGCGCGTCGGCCTCGCCGACACGGCGTCGGGGCGCATGATGCTGGCGTTCCAGAGCGCCGAGCAACGCGCGCACATGCTGGCCGAGCATCGCAAGGTGAAGGGCGAAGCGCCGCTGAACGAGCAGGAACTCGCGAACGCGTGCCAGTCGATCCGGCAGTCCGGCTATCTGCGCCAGGACAGCCGCCAGGCGTACGGCGTGACCGACCTGACCGTGCCGATCCTCGGGCCGGCCGGCCATGCGATCGCGGTGCTGACGTGCCCGTACATGCGCCGGATCGATGCGCACCTCGCGCCGTCCGTCGACGTGGTCGTCGACGCACTGCGCGGCACGGCCGCCCGTCTGTCGATGTGCCGCACGGAGACCTGCTGACACGCGCGGGTTCCAGGCAACGCGCACAGGCTGCGGCGCAGCGGCGCCGGTTCCGGTCCCGCATCCACGATGCCCGTGCGACGCCCGATGCGCGATGCCGCATCGGGCGCCCGCGGCGCTACGCTAGAATAGCGGCCCTCTCAAAAACTACGGCGGCCGGTTGTCGCGGCCGTCGTGTCCGATGGATGTCATGGCCAAACTTCTGAACGATCAAGAATTCCAGCGTTTCTCCGAACTTCAGCAGAAGCAGGCAAGCTTCACGATCACGCCCGAGGAAGCGGACGAGCTGCGCGATATCGTCGCGCGCGCGCAGAAAAAGCGCGACGATCGTGCCGCCGCGATGCAGGCGATCGAGAACTACATCGAGCAGTTCGGCATCACGCCTGACGAACTCTTCTCGCCCGAGCAGATCGGCGACGCGGCGCGCACCTACGGGCTCATCACGGCGACCAAGAAGGAGCGCACGCTGCCGCCGTCGATCACGTTCAACGGCAAGCCGTACCAGTGGACCAAGACGCTTCCGGACGACGTGCGCGGCGCACTGTTCGACGCGTTCACGGCCGGCGAGTCGGTCAAGCGCTTCATCGCGATGCCGAAAGACACCGCGCGCTGTGCGCTGACGATCGCCCGCCTCGAGCGCGAAACCGGCGCGGTCTACGCCGATCCGCACCTCGAGGAACTCGCGATTTCGCGCGACCAGGTGAACGACGCGGCGTCGAAACTCGCTGCGTGAATGTGACCGCGGGCACGGTTCCTGCGTGCCCGCACCCGCGTGTCGCGCCGGCATGGGCCGGCGCCACGCCCACGGGAGCCGTGCGTTCGCATGCTCCCGTAAAAGCTCACCTCGGCATCCCGCAAGCACTCACCGCGGCCTCCCGAAAAGTCTCACCCAAGGCCCCCTGAGACGCTCGCTGACGTCTCCCGAACGTCCTCACCGATCGCTCCCGCAAGGGCTCACCGACACGTCCCGAAAAGGCTCACCGGCCTCTCCCGCAGGTGCTCACCGGCCGTTCCCGCGAAGGCTCACCGAACGCTCCCGTATCGGCTCACCACGCTGTCCCGGAAAAGCTCACTCGCTGCTCCCGAAAAGTCTCACCTTGCTGATGGCCTTGAATTGGCGAGGCCGGAATACGGCCACGAACATGGACATGCACGTCGCTCGAAACGGCTGCGGAAGGTGGTCATCGCAGCCCACTGCATGCGTCTCCGGACACCGTGCGTGCGGCGCGATATCGCCGCGATCGACAGATCCGACATGTTGGCAGACGTTTCACCGCACAGATTGATTTGGAGTTATTTGCATTCCTGATTGAATTCGCAGCATGGCGACACATTGCAGCATCGACACCATGCGCTGCCCTCGGCGTCGAACCACGGACCGACGCCTACGGCTGTAACTTCATCCTGAAACCCACGACGCCGGGCTCCTCGGTCGTCGACACCGCAAACCCGCACGCTTTCGCGAGCGAGATCATCGCCGAATTCTCGCGCAGCGCCTCGCCGACCATCCACGCGGTGCCGCGCGAGCGTGCGTAATCGATAATGCGAGTCATCAACAACCGGCCGAGCCCCTTGCCCTTTTGATCGGGTCGCACCGCGATCGCGAACTCCGCCGTCTCGTTGTCGGGATCGGCGACCGCACGCACCACCGCGAGCGTGTGGTCGCGCCCGGACACATCGGTGAACGACACGATGAACGCCATTTCGCGGTCGTAGTCGATCTGCGTCATGCGCGCCACCTGCGAATGATCGAAGCTGCGCACCGCGCCGAAGAAACGCATCCGCAGATCTTCCGGCGTCATCGCACCGAGCAGTTCGTTGTGGGCGGCCTCGTCCTCCGGACGGATCGGACGGATCGTCACCGTCTCGCCACGCCACTCGAGCGTCTGCTCGAGGTGTCGCGGATACGGCATGATCGCGAGCCGGCTGCGCCCCGAGGCAAGCGTGATGCGCGGCGCGATCACCCAGGCGCGGTCGGACAGCACGCGCAGCGTGACCGACATCGCGACGACTTCGCGCACGTCGCAGACGACCTGCGACAGGGCCGTCAGCGCGTCGAGCGTCGGCTCGACACGCGTGCTGCGCGCATACGGCGAGCGCTCCATCACCGCGCGGGCGAGCACCGTGTTCAGCGGCGGCAGGCCGTAGACGACAAACGGTGCCGATACGCCATCGGCCGGTGGCACGGCATAGCGAAACACCGGACCGAAGTTCGAATCGTCGTACATGTCGACCGCGATATCGACGACCTTCTTGCCGGCCGGTTCGTCGGGCTGCTCGCCCTGCAGACCGAAACGGGACAGCCAGTGCAGCGCGCCCTCGCCGGCCAGTTCATGCTGACCGGCTTCGACCAGCCGGCGCGCATCGGCCTGGGCGGACGCCACGCACTCGGCCGGCTGCAGCGGCGTGCCCTCCGGCGTCTGCATCAGCAACTGGCGCCCGAGGTTGTAGTCGACGAGACGCGCATACGCGCGTGCGAGCCGCTGCGGCGTCGTGTGCACCGGAATGCCGTTCGCGTGCAGCGCATCGCGCGTCGCCGCGTCGACCGCGCCGAAGAAACACGCGAGGATGCCGCGATGCGCGTACTGCCGCGAATCGATCAGCGTGCGCGCGACCGACTCGGCCGGCGCGCTGTGCGAAGTGGAATGAACGACGAACAGCGTGCCCGTCTGCGGAAACGGGGCGAGCGCCTTGATCGCCGCGGCAAAGTGCTCGGGGCGCGCATCGTCGCCCAGCGCGAGCGGATTGCCGGGCGCCGCGAGATGCGGCAGCGCGGCCGCGACGGCCGACGTTGCCGCGGGCGACCAGTCGGTCAGCACGTCGCGCACGTCGGCCACCGCATCGACCGCCAGTTTCGCCACGCCCGCATCGCTCGTCACGAGCGTCGCCGCGCCCCGCGCGGTGACGCGGCCGACGCCGAGCGTCTCGATTTCGTCGAGCAGATCGTCGAGCGCATCGACGCGCACCATGCCCGCGCGCTGGAATGCCGCCGTGTACAGCGCGTCGCCGGGATCGGCACGGCCGGTGCGCAACGCGAGTACCGGCTTGTTGCGTGCGGCCGCCCGCGCCGCCGACATGAACTTGCGCGCCGCGCGCACGGTATCGAGTTCGAGCAGGATCGCGCGCGTGCCGGGATCGCTTGCCAGATAGTCGAGGACGTCGCCCGCATCGACATCGGCTTCACTACCGAGCGCGACGACGTGCGAAAAGCCGAGGCCGCGCGCATCGGCCCAGCCGAGCACCGCGTTCGTCAGCGCGTTCGATTGCGACACCCACGCGACGCCGCCCGATCGCGCCGTATAGGCAGGCGCGCCGAAATGCGCATGCCGCGCAGGCGACAACACGCCGAGGCTGCCGGGCCCGACGATACGGAGCACGAACGGCTTCGCCGCCTTCAGCGTGCGATCGACCGCGACGCGATCGGCATCGGTGCGCGCGTCGCCGACGATCACCGCGACGCGCGTGCCGAGTTCGCCGAGCTTGCGCACGATGCCGGCCCAGGTCGCGGGCGGCGTGCAGATCACGGCAACCGACGGCGGCGTGGGCAGCCGGTCGACATCGGAGACGACCGCATGCCCGTCGAGCTCGCGATATTTCGGATTGACCGGCCACACAGGCCCCTGGAACGCGCCGTCGAGCACACGCGACCACACCATCGCGCCGATACTGCCGGCGCGTGACGACGCGCCGACGACCGCAACGGACTTGGGCTGGAACAACGCATCGAGATGGCGAACGGTCACATCGGCTCCCTGCGGTGACGAAAGACGACACGATCGGCATGCGGCCGGGCAGGCCGTGCGCCGATCGACGCGAACCCCAAGCATAGGCGAACCGCTTGCGACTGCCTATATGCCGAACGGCCGACTATTCGACGGGTGTCAACGCCCGCACCATGGACCTGCAACACATACGGCCCGGCATCGTAGCGCCGCATGCACGAGGCACGCCACTCGGCACGACGCTGCAGCCGTTTTCTCAAAGGTGAGGATTTACAGGAGCCATGGTGAGTATCTTCGGGAATCGCACGACACACCGCATCCGCATGCGAAAGGTGATGAAAATCCGCGTGATGCATGCACCGCGAAAATCGCACATGCCAATGCGCATGCATTGCGCCATTACGCGGTTGTTTACGGGAATTACCGGCAACATGCAGCCGGATCGCGGCGAATTCGCAAAACGGGATCCGTTAATTGCGCGGCATTGCACTTCAATTCGTCGGGGAAAATCGCGTGACGATTGCGCGAAAACAAAACGGTGCGAAGGCCGCATGGCCGTTCGCACCGTCAGTCGGCACACGAAAGGTGAGGATTTCCGGGAGTCAGTCCTTGATCAGGAAACGTCCGCGGTTCTTGCCGAGCCATGCCGGCGCCCGCCCGCGGCCACTCCACGTTTCGCCCGTCTTCGGGTTCAGGTACTTCGGCGGCAAGGTGCGCTTGGGCTTCGCGGCGGCATTGGCGGCGGCCGATCCTGCCGGGCGAAAACCGAGCTCTTCGGGCGTAATGTCGTATTCGTCGATTTTCGCGCGGATATGCGCAATCGCGTCGGCAATCGCCTTTTCACGTTCCTTGTCGATCTTTTGCTGAAGCCGTTCGAGCTGCGCGCTCAGTTGCCTGTAGGTCGCCATATGGATGGGACTCCATGAGTGTTATTCGTGAAAAACAAGTGACTCAAAGCAAACGGAAAAGCGCTTTGCCCGATCGTGTCTCCTCAGCCGGTCATTTCGGGATCAATAACCGCTTTTCTTCTTGCATGCGAAGAGAAGGTTTCGCACGGCGTCATCCGTGGATTGCTGGATCACGTCGAAATCCCCGTTGCACATGGCCCGGGCATTGTCCGTGCAATTGCTCCAGTCGCTGCCGGTGCATTGCACCTGAGTGGTCGGGCGCCCATCCGACGTGAACAGCGGAGCACCGCCGCCGCACCCGCCGAGCCCTGCAACCAGAGCCAACATCACGGCCGCCCGAGGCCACCGACAGACCGACGCAAGCATGTGTTTCATTATTCTTCCCGTCAACCTTTTTTTGAATGTCGCGAGTATGCCATGGGCTGCCCTTCGGCCGTCAGTCCGGCGCGCGGTCGGGTTGGCCGCGCGCCTTGTACGGCAAGCGCTTGCGCGGATCGTCGGTGATGCGAACGAAAACCTGCTCGACGTCCGGAAGCGCCTCGAATTCGCGTTGCAGCGCGTGGCGATCGAGCGTCGTATCCGCGCATCCTTCGACGTAGATGAAACGTCGCTGCACGGTGATCCACAGGCTCGTGCCGCGCAGGCGATCGGAGCCGGCGAAGTGCGCCTTCGCCGCATCGGCGATCGACGCGTCATACATATACGAGTTCGGCTTCGTGCAGCGATGGGCGAGCCAGCAGGTCGTGCCGCGCTCGGCGCGGTAGTGCGCATCGTCCGTCATCTCGGCGCGCGTCATCCACGGGCCGAGCGGCAACGGGCATTCGGCGACGTCCTGCGACAGCGCGACGAACGGATCGTTGTACCAGTTGCGCCGCGCGTCGGGCGCGTCGGCATCGCCCGACTGCGCGAGCGCGGCACTCGTCAGCAACAGGGTCAACCACCCTGCGAAGCCGATCCGCTTCATCGTGACCTCCTGTTCGATGCGTTACATCGGGCCGCATCGGCGTCGCCGAACGGCCTAACGGCCAATACCGAGCGCGGCCAGTTTCTTGTACAGCGTCGCGCGGCCGATGCCGATGCGCGCGGCCGCTTCAATGACCTTGCCGTCACAAGCCGCCAGCGCATCGCTCAGGAACTGGCGCTCCCACGCCGCCAGTGCATCGGCATACGAAGCGGCCGGCGCCCCGGAGGCCGTCGACGCATCGCCCGCACGCTGCTCGGCCGGCACCGCGGCAACCCGCTGCGTTGGCGCCGCGCCGTCCGCCGAGATGCGCACCGGCCCGAGAAACGGCGCGAGCGCGCGCGCATCGATCACCGAACGGTCGGACAGCATCAGCGCGCGCTCGAGCGTATTGCGCAACTCGCGCACGTTGCCGGGCCACGGATACGCGCACAGCATCCGCAGCGCATCGTCGGTCAGCTCGCAGTGGGCGGCGCGCCCGTGCTGCGCGGCCAGTTCCTCGAGCGTCGCGTAGACGAGCGCCGCGATGTCGGATGCGCGTTCGCGCAGCGGCGGCGCATGGATCGTCAGCACGTTCAGCCGGTAATAGAGATCCGCGCGAAAACGCCCGGCCGCCACGAGCGCCGGCAGGTCGGCCGACGTGGCGGCGATGATGCGCACGTCCGCGCGCACGATCCGGTTCGAGCCGACCGGCTCGAACTCCTTGTCCTGCAGCACGCGCAGCAGCTTGCCCTGCAACGGCAGCGGCATGTCGCCGATCTCGTCGAGAAACAGCGTGCCGCGATCGGCCAGCTCGAACTTGCCGACGCGGCCCTTGCGATCGGCGCCGGTGTACGCGCCGGGCGCCGCGCCGAAGAATTCGGTTTCGAGCAGCGTGTCGGGGATCGCGGCGACGTTGACGGTCACGAGCGGCTGGAGCGCACGTGCCGACGCCGCGTGAATCGCGTGGGCGAGCAGTTCCTTGCCGGTGCCCGTCTCGCCAAGCAGCAGCACCGGCGAATCGACCTGCGCCGCGCGGCGCGCCTGGCGCTTGGTCTCGAGGCTCGCGGCACTCGTGCCGACGAAGCTCGCGAACGTGTATTTCGCGCGGCGCGCCTGCGCGAGCGAGCGCTGCGTCGCGATCAGTTGCTGCTGAAGCTGCGCATAGCGGGAAAAAATCGGCGTGAGCGTCTTCAACTGATCGAACAGCGCGAAGCCGATCGCGCCGACCGTCTCGCCGGCCTCGTTCTTCAACGGCAGGCGCGTGACGACGAGCGGCTCGCGGCCCGTCTCCATGATGTCGAGCAGGATCGGCTGGCCGGTCGATACGACCTCGCGCATCAGGCTGTTCGGGATCACGGCCTCGCAGTCGAGGCCGACGGCCTGCTGCGGATCGGCGAAACCGAAGCGCGCCGCGTAACGCTCGTTCATCCACACGACACGCGCGTCGCGATCGACGACCACCGTGCCCGCACTCGAATCCTCGAAGGTCCGGAACAGCGACTCGGCGGCGCGCCGCAGCACGTCGCCGTAGTTGACGGGCAGGCGGGCCCAGTCGTTCATCATCGTGTCGTCGTCTCCGTATATCGTCGGCCGGATGTCTCCGGAACGGGACGGATTATCTCACTCCGGAGACACACCGCAACGCGTTTTCCGGGAAAGCCCTGCACGATGTCGAGGGTTGGCCGGATGGCCGAAACGTCTCCAGATGGAGACGTTTTATGTAGAATCGTCAGACTTGGACCGGCGCGGGCCCGCCGGCCGCCGGCGGACCCATGTCCGGCGGCGCAATCCGGCCGATGGCACGAAACCTGCACGAACCTGACTTGGTCCGCGGCGCATCGCGCGATCGAACAACAACCAAAGCCATTCCAAGCTTTTAGGAGACTCCCTTGTCTTTCGTGATCGTCCTCGCCGCGCTGGCGTTCCTGATGTTCGCCGCGTATCGCGGCTACAGCGTGATCCTGTTCGCGCCGATCGCCGCGCTCGGCGCGGTGCTCCTGACCGAACCCGCCGCCGTCGCACCGGTCTTCTCCGGCATCTTCATGGAGAAGATGGTCGGCTTCGTCAAACTGTATTTCCCTGTCTTCATGCTCGGCGCCGTGTTCGGCAAGGTGATCGAACTGTCCGGGTTCTCCGAGTCGATCGTCCACGCGGCGATCCGCTACATCGGCCGCTCGCGCGCGAATGCGGTGATCGTCGCGGTGTGCGCGCTGCTCACCTATGGCGGCGTCTCGCTGTTCGTCGTGGTGTTCGCGGTCTATCCGTTCGCGGCCGAACTCTATCGCCAGAGCAACATCCCGAAACGGCTGATGCCCGGCGCGATCGCGCTCGGCGCGTTCTCGTTCACGATGGATTCGCTGCCCGGCACGCCGCAGATCCAGAACATCATCCCGACCACGTTCTTCAAGACGACCGCGTGGGCCGCGCCCGCGCTGGGCACGATCGGCTCGCTGTTCATCATCGTCGTCGGTCTCACCTATCTCGAATGGCGCCGCCGTTCGGCGATGGCAAAGGGCGAAGGCTACGGCACGTCGCTCGTCAACGAGCCTGAGCGCGTCGAGGCGAAGGCGCTGCCGCATCCCGCGCTGGCGATCCTGCCGCTGATCCTCGTCGGCGTGTCGAACTTCGCGTTCACGAAGCTGATCCCGCAGTGGTACGGCGCCGCGTCGTACACGGTCGCGCCGGAAGTGCTGCCGGGCGTGCACGCGCCGGTCACCACGTCGATCAAGACGGTCGTCGCGATCTGGTCGGTCGAGGCCGCGCTGCTGCTCGGTATCGTGCTGGTCGTGCTGACCGCGTTCAAGCGCGTCAGCGGCCGTTTCGCGGCCGGCTCGAAGGCCGCCGTCGCCGGCGCGCTGCTCGCCGCAATGAACACCGCGTCGGAATACGGCTTCGGCGGCGTGATCGCCGCGCTGCCGGGCTTCCTCGTCGTCAGCGACGCGCTGAAGAGCATCCCGAACCCGCTCGTCAACGCAGCCGTGTCGGTCAGCTCGCTCGCGGGTATCACGGGCTCGGCATCGGGCGGCATGAGCATCGCGCTCGCCGCGATGTCGGACCTGTTCATCAAGGGCGCGCAGGCGGCCAACATCCCGATGGACGTGCTGCACCGGGTCGTCGCGATGGCGAGCGGCGGCATGGACACGCTGCCGCACAACGGCGCGGTCATCACGCTGCTCGCGGTCACGGGCCTCACGCACCGCGAGTCGTATCGCGACATTTTCGCGGTCACCATCATCAAGACGCTCGCGGTGTTCTTCGTGATCGCCGTGTACTACGCGACGGGGCTCGTGTAAGCGTCGGCATCGGGCGGCGCTTCATGCGCCGCCTTCCCGTCTTCCAAGATCGGACCGCATGCGCACCGGAACGGATTCCGGAATGCGCATCCGGTCCGATTTCATTTTCTGCCCGTCGAATCAGGCCAGATCCACGCCGCAGCGCTTGCACGCGCGTGGCGGCCGCCCGGGCCATTGCACAGCCTCGCCCCTCACGCGCCCATTGTTACCCGCAGCAAAACACTGCGTTGGGCGCGATCGCATTTTTCGCGCGCCGGCCGCGGCCTACACTGGTTTCAACGTCGCACGGCGCTTCGACGAACGAAGCGCCGCGATTCACCGGAATCGTGGAGGTCCCGATCATGAAGCGCCTGATCCAAGCCGTTGCCATCGCCCTGGCCGTCTCGGCCCCGTTCGCCGCACAAGCGCAGTCGAACCAGCCGCTCACGCGCGCGCAGGTCCACGCCGAAGTCAAGGCGCTCAAGCAGGCCGGCTTCCAGTCGAGCGACTGGTTCTATCCGGCCAGCATCGTATCGGCCGAAGCGAAGATCGCCCGCGAGCACGACGCCGGATACGGCAGCGATCGCGGCGCGTCGTCGGAATCGGGCCGGTAACGAATCCCCCGGCCCGCTCGACGATCCCCCCGCGCGTCGTTACGCCTTCACGGGCTGGATCAGCTTCGCGCACGCCGCCGCCTGCGGATCGCCGGCAGGCAGCTTCCCGCATACGCCGTCGAACTGCTTGACGACCGTCCTGACCGACGCATCGTGCGCGCCGCTGCCGCGCCAGCGATTCAACTGCGTGACGACCTTGGTCAACGCACGCAGGTTCGCGCCGTAGAACGCATCCCGGGTCTTGTCGGCCTGCGCAAGCACACTGGCCGCGATCCCTTCGATGCGCGCGGAATCGTTCGGCGCCAGCTCAACCGCGTTCGCAAAGTAAGTCGCGCCCCAGCGCAGCTTCGTCGCCGGCCCGCTCGCCGCGTCGTACGCCTTGCGATACCAGTCGAGCGCGGCCGCCTTGTCGCCGCGCGCCTTCGCGTTCGCGGCGAGTCCCGACATGAAGTAGTACGGCGTGGACGAACGCGGCAGCTCGGCCTTCAACAACACATCCGATTCGTCGTACAGCCCCGCGTCGGTCAGCGTGTCCGCGCCTTCGCTGACGAGCGCCTGCCGCTCGTACGCGTTCGCCGCGCCCTGCACCGACGCGGCGATCTGCTTGCGCGCGGTGTCGGCCAGCGCCGGCGCAGCGAGCGGTGCACCGTTGCGCGCGTCGCCGCGCGCGAGCAGCACGCGGCCGTGCAGCGCCATCAGCCGGTCGATCGACGACAGCGTGGTGTCGGTCGACAGGCGCGCGAGCGCCGTGTCGTACGCGCCGCGCAACTTCGTGCGCTGCGCGTCGTCGCGGCCGAGATACGCGACCACGCGCGCGGGCGCCGCGACCAGCACGTCCGAATCGGCCCGCGACAGCGCGGGATCGTGCAGCACCGTGCGCAGCGAATCTGCGAGCGCGGCCTTGTCGAGCGCGCCGGCCTGCGTCGGGTCGTCCGACGCGGCGACCACCGCCGACTTCAGCGCGAAGCGCGCCGATTCGGCTTTCGCACCCGCCGCCCGCGCGCGTTGCGCGAGCGACTGCAGCGTCTGCGCGACACGATCGGCCGGCACCGGCAGCGCGCCGTCCGTATCCCATGAATAGTCGGCCAGCAGGCGCCATTCGTCCGGCGTCAGCGCCGCGCCGTTCTTCAGCGCGGTCGCGAGCGTCTGCCGCACCGGATGTGCGGCCGTCATCCCGAGCGACAGCGCCTGCATGTAGCGGTCGAGATCGGCTTCGCCGGGCAGCCGCGTCACTTCGGTGCCGTCGGGACGGAACAGGATCATCGTCGGATAGCCGTGCACCTTGAAACGCTCGCCGAGCTTCTGCGCGCTTTCGGTATCGCCGTCGAGGTACACGGGCACGAAGAACGACGAACGCGTCTTGAATGCCTGCTGGCTGAAGATCGTCGACTTCACCTGGTTGCACGACGGGCACCACACCGCGCCCCAGTACAGCAGCAGCGGCTTGCCCTCGCGCTTCGCGAGCGCGAACGCGGCGTCGACGTCGCCGTGTTGCCACGCGATGCCGGGCGGCAGATGCGCACCGTCGGACGATGCGCTCGCCACCGGGGCGCCGACGGGCGTGGCGGCGGCAAGCGCCGCGCTGGCGGCAGCGAACACGCAGGCGGCGGTGAGACTGCGGAGAACGGTTTTCATCGAAGCGGGTTCCGTTGAAAAAGACGGTTTCAGGGAGATGCCGCGCACGCAACGAGGGCCGTGAAGCGATGACGATGAGGCCGGCCGACGCGCAGCGCCGCGCATGCATCGATACGGAAAAGCGAAGCCAGCCGCAGAGACCGGCAAATCGTTCGACGATACGACGGGTACAGCCGAAGGAAAACGAACGAATTCTCGATTGGATATGACGCGCGGCGGCGTGTGCCGTCACGTCCGCGACGGCCGGCCTTTCATTGCCGCGCCTTGATCCGCGCCATGTGATACACGGACGCATGCACGCCGTCGCGCAACGCGTAATCCGGCGATTCGCCTTCGATGCGGAAACCGTGTTTCTCGTAGAGCGCTATCGCCGCGCGGTTGTCGGTGAACACGGTCAACTCGAGACGCGTGACGTTCAGCCAGTTCTCCGCGAGATCGATCGCGGCCGCGAGCAGCCGGCCGCCGATGCCGCGCCCGTGACGGGCCGCGTCGACCATCATGCCGAGCGCCGCCGCGTGGCGCCGGCGCGGATTCGGCTCGGGATGCAGGCCGAGATGGCCGACCACCGTACCGTCGATTTCGGCAACGAGGCTCACACCGTGCTCGCGTAGGTTGTCGAGCCGCTTCTGCCATTTTTCGAGCGACGGAAACGGCTGCTGCAACGTATTCATGTACACCGCGGGATGCGCGGCGATCTGCCGGATCGCGTCGACGTCGTGCGTCTCGCAGTGCCGGATTCTGATATCGGTCATGGGTGGGCCGGTTCCGAAAAAGTCGCGCCGAAGGCGCGGGCTGCACAACCGCGCAGCAACGCAACGAGCTTAGCCGATTTCATGCATTTGAAACACGGAGGTCACGCGGCGCCCATCACGTTGCATCCACAACGAAACGCGCGCGCCATCGTCGCGAAATCCGGAAAATTCTGACCGGTCACACCGGCGGCGATCGGTAATTTCTTACCTTCTTCAGCCTCGCATCGCGCTTGAACGAATCGTTGCATGCACAACGTCACGTACGCGACATGCGATGTCATTTCTTCATCACGTCGACGTCATGTCGCCTCCCTAGACTGGGCGCCGCCCGAGCCCGGCATGCGCCGGGCCGGTGCGTGCCGATACCTGCCCCGCGCATCGCGAGCGCGCGGCGCACGGGACCGCGACGACGAGGCCGCCGCATCGGCGCGACGTCGGATGCCGGGCGTCGCGTGTCGGGCGCAACGCGCGCACCACCGCGACGCGCGGCCGACGCACCGAACGCGCACGCATCGGCGATCGTCCCGGGGCGGGACGACGCCCGGGCACGACAAGACGCACTCACGAACGCTCCCACCTTCACAGGATCCGAACGCCATGACGTCACGCCGCAAATTCCTTCAGCAGACCGCCGGCTCCGGCCTCGCCGCCGCCGCGCTGTCCGCATTTCCGCCGAGCATCCGCCGCGCGCTCGCCATTCCCGCCTTCCACGAAACGGGGACCATCCAGGACGTCAAGCACGTCGTGCTGCTGATGATGGAGAACCGCGCGTTCGACAGCTACTTCGGCACGTTCAAGGGCGTGCGCGGCTATGGCGACCGCTTCGCGGTGCCGTCGCCGAACGGCCGCGACGTGTTCTATCAGGCGTACACGAAGGGGACGCCCGCCGCGACCGTGACGCCGTATCACCTCGACGCGCGCCAGGGCAACGCGCAGCGCGCGGGCGGCACGCCGCACACGTGGGCCGATTCGCAGGCCGCGTGGGATCACGGCCGGATGAACCGCTGGCCCGACGCGAAGACGCCGCTGTCGATGGGCTATTACGACGCGGCCGAAGTGCCGTTCCAGCGCGCGCTCGCCGATGCGTTCACGCTGTGCGACCACTACCACTGCGGGATGCACACGGGCACGATCGCGAACCGCCTGTTCTACTGGAGCGGCACCAACGGCCCGAACGGCATCAGCCCGGCCGACGGCAATCGCGTGAAGATCGCCGCGCTGAACAACCAGTTCAACGGCGGCAACGACATCGGCCCGTCGAGCCAGGGCTGGACCTGGACGACCTATGCCGACCGGCTGCAACAGGCCGGCGTGAACTGGAAGGTCTACCAGAGCCTGATCGACAACTTCGGCTGCAACGAAATGATGAGCTTCCGCCACTGGCGCGCGGCGATCGAGCAGATGCCGGCCGCGCGCCGGCCCGCGTACGTCGCGTCAACCGACATCACGCAGCCGGTGACGGCGGCCGGCGCGTTCTACGACCCGACGATCGACGATCCGCTGAGCCCGCTCGCGAAGGGCTTCGGCAACACGATGCCGTACGGCTTTCTCGAAACGTTTCGCGACGACATCCGCAACGGCAAGCTGCCGGAAGTGTCGTGGATCATCCCGCCGTCCGCGTACAGCGAACACCCGGGGCCGTCGAGCCCCGCGCAGGGCGGCTGGTACGTGCAGGCCGTGCTCGACGCGCTGACGGCGAACCCGGAGGTCTGGAGCAAGACCGTGCTGCTGGTCAATTACGACGAGAACGACGGCTTCTTCGACCACATGCCGTCGCCGGCCGTGCCGTCGCGCAACGCCGACGGCACGCTCGCGGGCGGCCATACGCTGTCGGCCGCCGACGTCGCGGTCGAGTACCACGACTTCGCGCCGGCCACGGCGAGCCAGCCGGCGGCCGACGGCCGTCCGTACGGCCCGGGCCCGCGCGTGCCGATGTGGATCGTGTCGCCGTGGAGCCGCGGCGGCTGGGTCAATTCGCAGGTGTTCGACCATACGTCGACGCTGCGCTTCCTCGAGGCGCGCTTCGGCGTCGCGGAGCCGCAGATCAGCGCATACCGCCGCGCGGTGTGCGGCGACCTGACGAGCGCGTTCAACTTCCGCACGCCGAACGACGAGCCGCTGCCGACGCTCGCGGGCCGCACGACGAAAAGCCAGGTCGACGCGCTGAGCGCCGCGCAGCAAGCCGCGCCGAAGATCGTGCCGCCCGCCACGCCCGCGCTGCCCGCGCAGGCCACCGGCGTGCGCCCGTCGCGCGCGCTGCCGTACGAGCTGCATGCGAGCGCGCGCACCGATGCCGGCGCCGGCACGGTCACGCTGAAGTTCGCGAACACCGGCCGCGCCGCCGCCGTGTTTCATGTCTATGACAAGCTTCACCTCGACCGGCTGCCGCGGCGCTACGTCGTCGAGCCGGGCAAAAAGCTGCACGGCGACTGGGCCGCGCGCGCCGACGATGGCGGTAAATATGACCTGTGGGTGCTCGGCCCGAACGGCTTTCACCGGCGCTTCACCGGCGACCTGAGCCGCGTGGCCCGCGCTCGCGCGCCGCAGCCGGAAGTGCGCGTCGGCTACGCGGGCGCGAGCGGCAACCTCCACCTGCGGCTGCGCAACGACGGCGGCGGCACGGTGCGCTTCACGGTCAAGTCGAACCAGGTCTATGGGCCGCTGTCCGGGCGCGGCGCAAACGCCGACCACGGTCATGGCCACGGCAACGAAAACGGCAACGGCCATGGCACCGGCACCGTGTGGACGGTCACGGTGCACGCCGGCGACCAGTCCGAACTGCACTGGAAGCTCGACTCGACCGGCCATTGGTACGACTTCATCGTCACCGCCGACAGCGACGCGAGCTTTTCGCGCCGCGTGGCCGGCCGCGTGGAAACCGGCCGCCACTCGGTCAGCGATCCGGCGATGGGACTCGCCGACCGCTTCTGACACCGCCGCGGCGACCCGCGGCGCAGCGCGTGTCGCCGCCCGCGCCGGCATGGCCGCGAACGCCGTTCGGGTACCGGTTCCGGCCGGGCCCGATGCGGCGCAGACGCCCGCCCGGCGCGGCTCAAACATCAGAAGGATCGGTGGTGTAACCCTCTTTTCATCCCCACGAAAATGCTCCGTGTCGCGGCCCGTTCGCGTTAAACTGCGTCAAGCTGTATTCAACAAAGACATCTTTGCCGCTACGGCACCACGACACGAGGATAGGTTCGATGCGCACTACCGGCTCATCCGGGGCAATGACCCTGCTCACCGAACACGACGCGGCCGACGGCCGCGAACTGCGCTCGCTCCGGCTCGAGGCAACGGCCGACGGCAAGAGCGTGCTGCTGATCGAGGTCGACGAACGCAAGCCGGGCATCCACCGCGAGGTCCGCTACGAGATCACCCCGGCCGAACTGATCGCGGCGATCCGCTCGCACGGCGCCGAGTTGCCCGGCGAAAACCACGGCGCCGCATCGCTCGCTCGTACGCCGTCCTGATTCCGAACGGTGAGCCGCGTGCAACGCGTCGGCTCACCCACATCCCCCTGCCGCCGTCAGGCGCTTTTGCGTCATTCCCGCCGCTGTGTTGAAAAAGGCCGATAATCGGTCCATCTGCGTTTCCCGCCCACGCGTTTCCTTTTCGGCCAGCCGTCATGCTCCGTGACCTCGTCGCCCAGTACGGGCCGCTTCTCGTGTTCGCCAACGTGCTCGCGGCGGCCATCGGCCTGCCGGTGCCGGCGATGCCGACGCTCGTGCTGTTCGGCGCGATGTCCGCGATGCATCCGGCGATGATCGGCTCGCAGCTCGTGACGGTCGTGGTGATGTCCGTGCTCGGCGCGCTGATCGGCGACACGGTCTGGTACGTGGCCGGGCGGCGTTACGGCGGCACGACGCTGAAGACGATCTGCCGGCTGTCGCTGTCGCGCGATACCTGCGTGAAAAAGACCGAACGCTTCTTCGGCCGCTACGGCGTGCGCGTGCTCGCGGTCGCGCGCTTCATTCCGGGCTTGTCGCTGGTGTCGGTGCCGATGGCCGGTGCGCTCGGCACGCGCTATCGCACGTTCGCCGGCTACGACGCGCTCGGCGCCGCGCTGTGGACGATCGTCGGGCTGGGCGCCGGCCTCGTGTTCTATCGGCAGATCGACTGGCTGTTCGCCGGCGCGAGCCGCCTCGGCCGCGCGGTGCTGCTGGTCATCGTCGCGCTGCTCGCGATCTATGCGGCCGTGCGGTGGATGCGCCGCCGTGCGCTGATCCGCCAGCTCGCGAACGCGCGGATCGGCGTCGACGAGCTCGACGTGCTGCTGCGCGACGCCACCGCCCCGGTAGTGCTCGACGTCCGCTCGCCCGAGCATCGCAAGCTCGACCCGTTCACGATTCCCGGTGCGCAGTTCGCCGACGAACGCCAGATCGGCGACATCGTCGCGCGCTATCCGCTCACGCAGAAATTCGTCGTGTATTGCTCGTGCCCGAACGAAGTGACGGCCGCGCTGATGGCGAAGCGCCTGCTCGATGCAGGCTTCACCGATGCGCTCGCGCTGCGCGGCGGCCTCGATGCATGGCGCGATACGGGCCGCCAGCTCACGTCGCTCGTGGAAGAGATGCCCGCCGCGAACGATTCCGTGGCGGGCTGGCACAAGCCGGCGTGATCGCACCGATCGCAGGCCGGCCCGTACGACACCGGGGACGTGCGTCCCCGTTCGATCAGAACGCGTGCAGCGGCAGGTTCACGACCAGACGGTACTCGGTGTTCGTCGCGTCCGAGTAGTGTGCCGAGCCGTTGTGCCACATCGCGATGAACGTGACCTTCGTGTTCTTCAGCTTGCCGCTCTGGAACGTGTACGACGGGATGAAGCCGAACTCGTGGTGACGGCCCTGCACCGGCGCGCCGTTGCTCCAGTAGATGCTCGACTTGCTCGGGTCGTTGGCCGCGCCCGCGCTGCCGTCCGCGCCCCAGCCCGTCACGCCCCACACCATCGCCTTGAAGCCCGGCAGGCCCGCTTCCTTCCCGTAGAACGTGTAACGCAGCTGCAGCGATTTTTCGTGCGGCGCGTTGTAGTCGACGTCCATCGAGTTGGTCAGGAAGATGCCGTTCGTTTCGTTCAGGTAGTCGAAGAACTGATCGCCGAGCACGTGCTGGAAGCCGAGCAGCAGTTCATGCGGGCCGTGCTGCGCGGCGAGCGACAGGCTGTACGCGTTGTTGTTGATCTTGCCCTGCAGCGCATCGCCCGTGTCGTGCGTCGAATAGACGTTGCCGAAGCCGGTCCACTTGATCGTCTGCGGGCTGCCGATGCTGTGCTTCACCGACGCGTAGTACTGGTGCCACACGTCGTCGGCCTGGTTCGCGTACAGCGCGACTTCGCCGTTCGGCGAGTAGTCCCACGTGCCGCCGACGTACGACAGGCGATTGATGCGCGTGCCGCCGTACTGCGTCGTCAGATTCGTGAGCGTGGTATGGCCGCGCGCGTCGGTCTTCGTGAAGCTGCCGGCCTCGAGCATCACGTTCTTGAATTCATTGCTGACGAGCGTCGCGCCGAGGAACGTCGGCGGCAGCGCGCGGTTGTCGTGCTGCTCCATGAACGGGTTGTCGACGGCCTGCAGACCGTACTTGACCACCGTGTTCGAGATGCGCGCCTTGATGTCGTAGATGCCCGGGTACGCCCACGCGAGCTGGTTGCCGCCACCGCCGCCCTTCGCGATGTGCACCATGCTGCCGGCGCCCTGGCCGCCGTCGAGCTTCAGCGCCGCATACAACGACGCGTCGAAGCCGATCCCGATCAGGCCGGTCGTGTAGCCCGATTCGAAGTTCGCCATCGCGCCCTGGACCCACGCATGACGATGCGGCCCGCCCTTGTTGTCGAGCACGTCCGCATAGTTGCGGAACAGGAAGTCGAGATGGCTGTCGGCGATGAAGCCGTTCGATTTCGACTGCGCCGACGGCTCGTCGGGCGGCGTGACGGCCTGGGTCGCCTCGGCGTTGATCACGGCGTTCGGGGTCGTTGCCTGCGCAACCGACGTGCCCGACGCGGCGACCGGTGCGGCCTGCGCGACCGTCAGCGGCGCCGCGTCGTCGGCGTGCGCGACACCCGTCAGCGAGACGCCGGCGAGCGCCGGCAGCCCCCATGCAAGCAGCATCTTCGATGCCGTCCCGATCCTCTTCTGCTTTTTCATCGTAATAATTCTCGTCTTGTGTTGATATCGTCCACGCCGGTTGCGATCCGCTTCCAGCCCCCCGGCGAGCCCGGCTAAGGACGCGCCTGTACCCGCGGCGCGAAGATCGTTCGCGCCGCACCTACCCCTGTTGACCTGCCTTGGTTTTGTTTGCTGCGTTACTTCACATCACGCCGCGCCCGCGCGGATGCACGCGACGCGCGCCGCCGACCCCTGCCGCACTTCCGGCAGCGGCACGTCCTGCGCGCACGCGTCGATCGCGACCGGACAGCGCGTGCGGAACGCGCAGCCGGACGGCGGGTTGAGCGGCGAGGGCATCTCGCCCGCCAGCAGCATCGGACGGCGAGCACGCTCGCGCGCCGGCTCCGGCGTCGGCGCCGCATCGAGCAGCGCCTTCGTGTACGGGTGTTGCGGCACGCCGTACACGTCATGC
This sequence comes from Burkholderia sp. CpTa8-5, assembly GCF_017815045.1. Classification (NCBI taxonomy): domain Bacteria; kingdom Pseudomonadati; phylum Pseudomonadota; class Betaproteobacteria; order Burkholderiales; family Burkholderiaceae; genus Burkholderia; species Burkholderia sp. CpTa8-5. The sequence continues at coordinate 157,366 of NZ_JAGIQD010000004.1, read as the reverse complement.
CGCGTGCCGAACTCCATCACGCGGCCGAGATACATCACGAGCACGCGCTGGCTGATGGCCTTCACCACCGCCAGGTCGTGCGCGACGAACAGATAGGACAACGACAGTTCGCGTTGCAGATCGCGCAGCAGGTTCACGATCTGCGCCTGGATCGACACGTCGAGCGCCGATACGGGCTCGTCGCAGATCACGAGCTTCGGCTCGCCGATCAGCGCGCGCGCGATGCCGACGCGCTGGCACTGCCCGCCGGAAAATTCATGCGGATAACGCAGCAGGTGATGCGCGTTCAGGCCGACGCGTTCGAGCATCGAGATTACGCGGCGGCGCACTTCGGTACGGCCGAGGCCCGGCTGGTGCGTGACGAGCGGCTCGGCGACGACCTGCTCGATCGTCATGCGCGGATCGAGCGATGCGAGCGGATCCTGGAAGATCATCTGCACTTCGCGCCGCATCGCGGTGCCGCGCAGGTGATCGGGCGCCACGGCCTGGCCGCGCCATTTCACGGTGCCGGCCGTCATCGGCACGAGGCCGATCAATGCGCGCGCGAGCGTCGATTTCCCGCAGCCCGATTCGCCGACGAGCCCGACCGTCTCGCCGCGCTTGACGTCGAACGACACGCCGTCGACCGCGCGCAGCGTGCCCTTCGGCGACCACGGATAGCCGCCGAGCGGCACGCGGAAATGCACTTTCAGATTGTCGACGGACAGCAGCGTGTCGTCCGTCGCGCCGGCTTGGCGGCGTTCATCGACGCTCATCGCAGACCTCCCGTCAGATCGGCCAGGGGCCGGTGGCACGCGCGCACCGCGCCCGCGGCGCCATAGGTTTCGAGCGCCGGGCGCTCGGCGCCGCAGCGTTCTTCCGCATACGTGCAGCGCTTCGCGAACGCGCAGCCGGCCGGCGCGGTGCCGGGCATCGGCGGGTTGCCGGGAATCGCGACGAGCGGCGCATCGTCCGCGTCGGTCAGGCGCGGCAGCGCGTTGAGCAGGCCGATCGTGTACGGATGCGACGGCGCCGCGAAGATCGATTCGGCCGGCGCGTATTCGACGGTGCGGCCCGCGTACATGACCATCACGTCGTCGGCGAGGCCGGCGACCACGCCCATGTCGTGCGTGATCAGCACGATCGCGGTGCCGCGCTCGCGGTTCAGCTCGCGCAGCAGGTCGATGATCTGCGCCTGCACGGTCACGTCGAGCGCGGTGGTCGGCTCGTCGGCGATCAGGATTTCCGGCTCGGACAACAGCGCCATCGCGATCATCACGCGCTGGCGCATGCCGCCCGAGAACTCGTGCGGATACATGCGGATGCGGCGCGCCGCATCGGGAATGCGCACCGATTCGAGCGCCTCGATCGCGCGCTTGATCGCTTCCTTGCGCGACAGCCTGCGATGCAGCTGCAGCGTCTCGGTCATCTGCCGTTCGATCGTCAGGAACGGATTGAGCGACGTCATCGGGTCCTGGAAGATCATCGCGATGCGATCGCCGCGCACCGCGTTCAGCGCGCGCGTATCCATGTCGAGCAGGTTGTCGCCGCGGTAGCGCGCGGCGCCGGTCGTCGTGCCGTTGCCGGCCAGCAGGCCGAGCAGCGCCATCACGGTCTGGCTCTTGCCCGAGCCCGATTCGCCGACGATGCCGAGCGTCTTGCCGGCTTCGAGCGAGAACGACACGCCGTTGACGGCGTCGATCGGCGGCGCATCCTTGCGCGTGAAGCGCACGCCGAGGTTTTCAACTTCCAGTAGAGCAGCCATCTTCAGCGATCCTTCGGGTCGAGCGCGTCACGCAGGCCGTCGCCGACGAAGTTCACGCAGTAAAGCGTCACGCACAGCATGACGGCCGGGGCGAGCAGCAGCCACGGCATCGATTCCAGTTTCTGCGCGCCGTCCTGGATCAGCACGCCCCAGCTCGTCATCGGCTCCTGCACGCCGAGGCCGAGGAACGACAGCACCGATTCGGTCAGCACGATGTTCGGCACCGAGACCGTCGCGTACACGACGACCACGCCGAGCAGGTTCGGCACGACGTGGCGCAGCACGATCGATGCCGGCGACACGCCGATCGCGCGCGCCGCATCGACGAACTCGCGATTGCGCAGCGACAGCGTCTGGCCGCGCACGACGCGCGCCATGTCGATCCACGAGAACGCGCTGATGGTCAGCACGACCAGCATGAACGAGCGGCCGAACAGGGTCATCATCAGGATCGCGATCAGCAGGTACGGGATCGCGTACATCATGTCGACGACGCGCATCATCACGGAATCGACGCGGCCGCCCGCGAAGCCCGCGGTCGCGCCCCACGCGACGCCGAACAGGCCCGACACGAGCGTGCCGAGCAGGCCGACCTCGATCGATACGCGGCCGCCGATCAGCGTGCGCACGAGCAGGTCGCGGCCGAGCTCGTCGGTGCCGAACCAGTGCTGGTTCGCCCAGGTCGGCGGCAGGCTGATCGCCGCCCAGTCGCTCGCGGCGGGATCGGCCGCGAGCAGCCACGGGCCGACGAAGCAGGCGAGCGTGATCAGCACGAGCAGCGCGAGGCTGAACAGCGCCGCGCGGTTGTGAAGGAAGCGCGCGAACGCGAGCTCGAGCGGCGAGCGCGAATGCGGCGGCGAATCGGTCTGCACGGGCAGGCCGACGACGGGAGTGGTCGGAGTCATCGCTGTGCCTCGCTCAATAACGGATGCGCGGATCGAGCCACGCGTACGCGAGGTCGACCAGCAGGTTGAACAGCACCGCGAAGACGGTCGTCATCACGACGAGGCCAAGCACCAGCGTGTAGTCGCGGTTGATCGCGCCGTTCACGACGAGTTGCCCGACGCCCGGCAGCGCGAACACCGATTCGGTGACGACGGCCGCGGTGATCGACGTGATGCAGACCGTGCCGAACAGCGACACGACCGGCATCAGCGCGGGCTTGAGCGCGTGGCGCAGCACGATCGTCGAGCCCGGCAGGCCCTTCGCGCGCGCGGTGCGGATGTAGTTGCTCGACAGCGTCTCGATCATCGAGCCGCGCATCACGCGCGCGAGCAGCGACACGTTGATGAGGGTCAGCAGCGCGATCGGCAGCAGCCGGTACTGCCAGCCGCCGTCGCCCCAGCCGCCGGCCGGCAGCCAGCCGTTGCCGGCCGACGTCTTCAGCAGGATCGCGAAGATCCACACCATGACGGGGCCGAGCACGAACGGCGGCACGACGTTGCCGAAGTTGCCGATCAGCATCACGAAGCGGTCGATCACGCTGTCGCGGCGCACGGCCGCGACGGTGCCGAGCAGCACGCCGAGCACGATCGAGATCGGGATCGACACGCCGCCCACGCCGAGGCTCACGGGCAGCGCCTTCTTCACGAGATCGTTCACCGACCAGTCGACGTAGCGGAACGACGGGCCGAGATCGCCGTGCAGCAGCGAGCCGAGATACAGCAGGTACTGCTTCCACAGCGGCTCGTCGAGGTGGTACTTCGCGTTCAGGTTCGCGAGCGTCGCGGCGGACAGCTGCTTCTCCGTATCGAACGGGCCGCCGGGCGTGAAATGCAGCAGCAGGTAGCAGACGGTGATGACCGCGAGGATCGTCGGCACCGCCCACAACGTGCGCCTCAATGCGTAGGCCAGCATGATCGCTCCGTCAGTGCTTGATCAGGTACATGTCCTGCGAAGCACGCATGTCGATCACGTTCTTCAGCGAATAGCCGCCCACGTACGACTTCACGAGACGGTCGGCCGAGTACTGGAACAGCGGCACCATCGGTGTGTCCTTCATCGCCATGTCGTGCGCCTGCGTGAGCAGCGCGGTGCGCGCGTTGTCGTCGAGCTTCTGGTTGCCTTCCTCGACGAGCGCGTCGACCTGCTTGTTGCAGTAGCCGACGGTGTTCTGCGAGCTGCCGCAGCGGATCAGGTCGAAGAACGTCATCGCGTCGTTGTAGTCGGCGAACCAGCCGTCGCGCGCGATCTGCACCTTGCCGTCATGCCGCTGCTTCATCAGCACCTTGAACTCGACGTTCTCGAGCTTCGTGGTAATGCCGAGCTTCGTGCGCCATTCCGATGCGGTGAACAGCGCGACCTTCTTGTGCAGGTCGTTGGTGTTGTACGTGAGCGTGAACGACAGCGGCTTCGCGTCCGAATAGCCGGCCTGCTTCAGCAGGTCCTTCGCGGTCGCGATGCGCTTGGCCATCGGCCACGACGCCCATTCCGGCGTGAACGGCTGCACGCCCTTCGTGCCGTTCGGCATCAGCCCGTACATCGGCTTCTCGCCGGCCTGCGTGAGCTTCGACGTCAGCACGTCGCGATCGATCACCATCGACAGCGCCTGGCGCACGCGCTTGTCCTTCAGCGCCGCGTCGCTGTTGTTCAGGAAGTAGTAGTAAGTCGCGAGCTGCAGGCCCGGGCGCAACTCGGCGCCGAACTGCTTGCTGACCTGCTGGAAGATGCCCGACGGAATCGAGTAGCTGTAGTCGATCTGCCCGGCCTGATACATGCGCATCGCGGTTTCGTCGCTTTCGATCGGCAGGTACGTGACCTTGTTGATCACGACCTTCGGCGCGTTCCAGTACTTCGCGTCCTTCGCGATCACGATGCGGTTGTTCGGCTGCCAGTCGACGAGCTGGTATGCACCGTTGCTGACGAGGTTGCCCGGGCGCGTCCATGCATCGCCGAACTTCGCGACCACGTCCTTGTTCACCGGCACGAGCGGCGCCATCGCGGTCAGTTCGGGGAAGAACGCGACCGGCACGTCGGTCGTCACTTCCAGCGTGTACGGATCGACGGCACGCACGCCGAGCGTCGACGGCGCGGCCTTGCCCGCGATGATGTCCTTCGAATTCTTGATGAACTCGACGAGGATCGTGTACTTCGAGCCCGTCTTCGGATCGACGAGGCGCTGCCACGAATAGACGAAATCGGCGGCCGTCACCGGCTGGCCGTTGCTCCACTTCGCGTCGTGGCGAAGCTTGAAGATCCATGTCTGCGGCGTCTTGCGCTCCCACGACAGCGCGACGCCCGGCACGACCTGGCCGGCCGCATCGATGCGCGCGAGCCCTTCGAACAGGTCGAGGCCGATCGTGTTGCCGGTCCACGATTCGATGTGCGCCGGGTCGAGCGACTCGACTTCGGCCGGCACCTGTCGCGTCAGGTCCTGTTGCGGAGCGAGCGCGACGTTCGACGGAACGGTTACGGCGTGGGCGACGGGCGTCGTCAGGGCGAGCGCGGCCAGCACGGCCGACATGGCATGCAAGGATTTCATCGTGGCAGTCTTGAGAAGGTGGTTCGGTGGGCGTCGCGCGGCGGATGCCGCGGCTTACGCGTGAGACGCTGACGGGGGCAGCGATTGAGGAGGCCCGTGATTCTCGTATTGCATGTTAGTATTCCTTACATTTCTTTCGACAGGTATCCCGTCGAAGAAACGAAGGAATACCCGTGCGTTAGAACAGTCGCGGCGTACCGACCCAGACCACCACCGACTCGATCTTCGCGGTGTTGACCCAGCTGTGCGGGACCGTCGACTGATAGTGCGAACTGTCGCCGGCCTGCAGGACGAACGTCTTGCCTTCCAGCGTCAGCGACACTTCCCCTTCAATCACGTACAGGAACTCCTCTCCTGCATGTGTCGTCACCTCGGACCGTTTCTGCCCCGGCGGCATCCTCACGAGGATCGCCTCCAGCTGGCGCCCTTCGGACACGTTCGTCAGTCGCGCGAACAGGTTCGCCGAATCCGCAAACCCGAAGAAGCGCAGCTGATCGCCTCGGCACACCGAGCGTTCCTCGCTCGGCGTATCCACGAAGTACTGCACCGTCACGCCGAGCGCGTGGGCGATACCGGCCAGCGACGTCAGGGACGGCGACGCGAGCCCGCGCTCGACTTGAGACAGAAACGGCTTCGAAATCCCCGCGGCGGTAGCGGTGTCGTCGAGCGTGCGCTTCAGACGTTGGCGCAACGCGCGAATCTTGCTGCCCAGTGCGACAGCATCTGCCGATCGCGAGTTTTCAGTGGGGGGAACCATAGCAGGCCGAAAAGTGGTCGTCAAAAAATGTTTGATGGAAAGTAACTAAGTTAATTCGAGATAGCTTAATCTTCGGGTTCGCCCCCGTCTTCGGCGTTGAGCCCGGTGCACTAAACAGGGCCCGAAGCGAGCGAAACGACGCGCTATCTTGCCAGACTCGCAGCCTTCACAGGCAAGCTGCAAGCGGCTCTCCGGGAATTTGCGGAGAACCGGCGTCAAGCTTACAAGTAGATGATGAGACAAATGTTCCTGAAAGCTGCTGCCATATCGGGAGTTTCCCTAAGTGGCGCGGACCCGACGCACCGGACCGGCAAACGTTACCATTCGCGCGCCGGTCGGGGCCGCGCTCCGCCTTCTCAGGTGGAATCCGTCCCCGGCCCGAGCTAACCGCTCGACTGCTCCATCGCCGATGCCAGCCTACCCGGCCACAGTGCTCCGGCGCCAGTTCGACCTTAAGGCGACGCGCGATCCGCGCCGTCCGTTTCAAACGAGATTGATGATGCACGCACCTGTTTCACAGACCCGATCGTTTACGACGGTCTTCCTCATCGAAATGTGGGAGCGCTTCGGCTACTACGGCATGGCCGCGCTCCTGGTCCTCTTCATGGTCGACCGGCTCGGCTTCACCGACAGCCACGCGAACCTGACCTGGGGGGCCTTCACCGCACTCGTCTACGCCGCGCCGTCGATCGGCGGCTGGATCGGCGACAAGGTGCTCGGCGCCCGCCGCACGATGATCATCGGCGCGGCCGTGCTGTGCGCCGGCTACCTGATGCTCGCGGTGCCGAACGATCAGCTGACGTACATGTACGCGTCGCTCGGCGTGATCGTCGTCGGCAACGGCCTGTTCAAGGCCAACGCGGCGAACCTCGTGCGCCGCATCTACGAAGGCGACGACGCGCGCATCGACAGCGCGTTCACGATCTACTACATGGCGGTCAACATCGGCTCGACGGTGTCGATGCTCGCGACGCCGTGGATCAAGGATCACTGGGGCTGGCACACCGCGTTCGCGGTCTGCTGCGGCGGCATGCTGCTCGCGATCCTGAACTTCATGCTGATGCACCGCACGCTCGCGCACGTCGGCTCGCAGCCGGACGACCAGCCGATCCGCTGGAAGCGCCTCGGCGCGGTCGCGGCCGGCGGCGTCGCGCTCGCGCTGGTCACGCTGTACGTGCTGCAGCACAAGCAGCTCGCGGTCGCCAGCGTGTGGGCGGCCGCATTCGCGATCCTCGCGATCTTCGCGTACATGATCGCGAAGTCGGAGCGCTCGGAGCGCGCCGGCCTGATCGCGGCGCTCGTGCTGATCGGGCAGGTGATCCTGTTCTTCATCTTCTACGTGCAGATGTCGACGTCGCTGACGCTGTTCGCGCTGCGCAACGTCGACCCGCGCTTCATGCTGTTCGGCACGACGCTGTTCACGTGGAGCGCCGCGCAGTTCCAGGCGCTGAACCCGATCTGGATCATGCTGCTGAGCCCGGTGCTGGTGTGGGTCTACAACGCCGTCGCGAAGGGCGGCCGCGACCTGCCGGTCGCCGCGAAGTATGCGCTCGGTTTCGGCGCGGTCGCCGCCGGCTACCTGGTGTTCACGATCAGCGGCCGCTACGCGGTCGACGGCCGCGTGTCGTCGTGGTTCATGGTGTGGGGTTACGGGCTGTACTCGCTCGGCGAGCTGCTGGTGAGCGGCCTCGGCCTCGCGATGATCGCCCGCTACGTGCCGGCGCGCATGAGCGGCTTCATGATGGGTGCGTATTTCGTCGCGACGGGCGTGTCGCAGTATCTGGGCAGCGTCGTCGCGAACTTCGCGCAGATGCCGTCGCACGAGCTGCCGGCCACCGAATCGCTGCCGCTCTATCTGTCGCTGTTCGAGAAGCTCGGCTGGCTCGCCGCGATCGGCATGCTGCTCGCGCTGCTGCTGCTGCCGCTGATGAACCGCCTGTCGCGCCAGCATCAGCGCTGCACGGACGAGCGCCGAGAAGAAGCGCTGCAGGCGCAGGCCGCCGCCGCGCAGTAAGTACTATCCCTCGGCGTGCGGCGTGCACGCCACATTCTCCCGCCGGAAACGCGAACGCGTCCTACACTGGTTGCAGGCAACGCATCCGCTTCCCGAGATGCGCACTGGCGGGAGAACCCGATGAAAAGCAAGACGACGCGGCTGTTGAGGATCCTGTCGGACATCCGGCACGCGCAGCGCTGCACCGCGATGCGCGCCGCCCGGGCCGCGGCCGAAGCCGACGCGGTGCTCGCGGAGCGCGACGACCCGGCGCCGGACGAACGCGACGACGCCGAAGCCGACGACGCCACCGTCACGCCCCGCTCCCGTATCGGCTCACCTCACTGACGCCGCGCGGCGCCTGCCGCGCCGCCCTTCTTGCGCGCGCTTACGCCGCCGCGCCGCGCCATCGCGCGATCCACGTCCCCGAACCGGCCACCGCCATCATCAGCCCGACCGCGCACGCGTCGGCCACGAGGCCCACGCCGACATGCCGCAGATCGGCGCTGCCCGCGACCGGATGCAGCAGCGAATCGATCACGAGCGAGATCGCCGCACCCGCGACGAAGCAGATCAGCCCGCGCTGGCCAACCGCCACGACGGGCCGCACGCCCTGCGCGATCCGCGCGATCCAGCCGAAGCGCACGCAATCGGCCATCAGCCACGCGATGGCCGCGAAGCTCACGACGCGCGGCAGCGCGAGATCGCGCTTGAGCATGCCTTCGGGCGCCGGCAGCCCCGAGAACAGCTTGTAGCTCGCGCAACCGAGCACGATCGCGCACGCGAGCCCGGTCGCCGCCGCGCCCCAGCGGCCGAGCGCGACGCGCCGGTAGAACGGCTGGCAGCGCGCGAGCACGCCAGCGACGAACATCAGTTGCCACGCGAACGGGTTGAAGCTCCAGCGGAAGCCGTCGGTGTCCAGCAGCTCCGGGCCGAGCCAGCCCGCCGCGAGCCACGACGCGACGCTCAGCGCGACGAGCGGCCACGGATGGCGCCGCGCGAACGGCACCAGCACCGGCGACGCGAGCGCGAACAGCACGTACATCGGCAGCACCGACGCGAGATACGGCTGGCGCTGGAACGTCAGCAGCTCGGCCGCCCCCGTCAGCGGCGACGCGAGCATCACGCTGACGTCGTCGAGCGCGAGGTTCGGCGCATCGATCCCGTAGTGATCGAGCACCGCCGACACGACGAGCATCAGCGTCGACGTCGCGAGAAACGCGCGGTAGATCTGCATCGCGCGTCGCACGAACCGCTGCTGCGCGGCGCGCGCGCCGTGCCGCTCGGCGATCGCGCCGTACGCGCTCGCGGTCGCGAAGCCACCGAGGAACACGAACACCTCGGCCGCATCGCACAGCGCGAATGCGTGCAGCGTCACGCGCGACAGCACGCTCGCGCCGATGTGATCGACGACGATCATCAACAGCACGAGCCCGCGGAAGAAGTCGATTTCGATCAGGCGGCCGCTGCGCGACGGCTGCGCCGTGGCGGCATGCAGCGGGCTCAACGACATGAGCGCACCTGCACGGCGGCGGTGCGACGTGCACCGGGGAAGGAAGCGGGAGAAAGACGGCGAGCGCGATCGGCGACGATACGCGTATGCCCGTATCGTGCCAACCCGGCCGGCTTGGCAGGGAGGTGACCGTTCAATGAAAAGCCGGATACGAAGGGAAGTCGATCAGATCAGTCTAATGGCCGATCAGGGGCGACCCTAAGTAACAAAATGCAACTGAATCTTCTCTTCGATTACAAGCGTGAGCGTGGCGCGGCGAAGCAGGCAGCGTCGCCAGATTCGCGTCAGCGCGGCGTCAGTCGGCGGTCAGTATCGACGGATTCGAGAGGACGTGGCAGCGGAACGAACGCGGTTCGACGGCCGGACGATGCGCGATGCGCGGCACGTTCCGCACGGCCCGCGCATCGCGACGATGCGCTTATCCGCGCGCGGGCAAGCGCCGCATCAGCATCGCGCTGTGCCATGCGGTGAGCGCGACGGCGACCCAGATCGGCCCGTACGTCGCGAGCTGCGAGACGCTCAGCGTCTCGCCGAGCAGCAGCAGCGACACCACGACGAGCAGCACCGGCTCGACGTAGCCGAGAATCCCGAACAGCGCCATCGGCAGCATCCGGCTCGCCTTCAGGTAGCTCGCGAGCGCGAGCGTGCTGAGGAGGCCGAGCCCCGGCAGCAGCGCGGCCCACAGCAGCGGATGGCCCGCGACGCGCGTCGCGCTCGTCGCGACCATCGCGAACGCGATCGGGCACAGCAGCACGATCTCGATCGCGAAGGCGGCGAGCGAATCGGCGTTGATCCGCCGGCGCAGCACGAAATACGGCGGATAGCCGAGCGCGACGACGAGCGTCGGCCATGCGAACGCGCGCGTCGCCCACACTTCGTGCGCGACGCCGAGCGCCGCGCACGCGACCGCCGCCCATTGCAGCGGGTCGAGCCGTTCGTGATAGTAGAAGCGGCCGACGAGCACCATCGTCAGCGGCAGCAGGAAATAGCCGAGCGACACCTCGAGCATGCGGCCATGCAGCGGCGCCCACAGGAACAGCCACAGCTGCACGCCGAGCAACGCCGCGCTCACCGGCAGCGCGATCAGCAGGCGCCAGTCGCGCGCACTGCGCCGCGCGAGCTCCACGAGCGCCGGCCAGCGACCGCGCAGCGCGATCAGCGCGAGCGCGCCCGGCGCGGTCCACACGATGCGCCACGCGAAGATGTCGAGCCCCGTGAGCGGCGCGAGCAGTTTCGCGTAAGCCGACATCAGCGCGAACAGCGTCGACGCCATCACCGACAGCAAGAGGCCGCGCCCGGCTTCCGGATACCCCGTCATATTGTTGTGTGTCCCTTCGCGTGCCGCTTACTGCTGCTGGAAACGCTCGAAGCGCTTCTCGGTCGGCCGTTCCTCGAACGTCACCTCGGTCACGCGCGCGGCAGGCGGCCCGTGACGCAGCCACGCGAGCATCCGGTCGATCTGCGCGCCGGGTCCCTGGATCATCGCCTCGACGGTGCCGTCCTCGAGATTCGCGACCCAGCCGCGCAGCTTCAGCGCATGCGCTTCGCGCACCGTCGCATGACGAAAGCCGACGCCCTGCACGACGCCGCGCACCCGCACGTAGTAGGTCTCGATCCGTTCGTCCAGTTCATTGCGGCTCATCGCGTCGCCCTCCCGTTGCATTCAAGCCCGGCATTGTAGTCGCGTCGGCCGCTTCGCACACGCGCCGGCCGGGCGTCGCCGCGCGCGCCGACCACGTACAATCTCGCCGATGCCCAACCGCCGCGCCGCCCGCGCGGCCCAGAAGGAAACGCATGACTGATACTTCCCGCGATCTCGTTCTCGTCACCGGCGCGTCCGGTTTCGTCGGCTCCGCCGTCGCGCGCATCGCGCAGCAGAAAGGCTATGCGGTGCGCGTGCTGGTGCGCCCGACCAGCCCGCGCACGAACGTCGCGGATCTCGACGCCGAGATCGTCACCGGCGACATGCGCGACGAGGCGTCGATGCGCGCCGCGCTGCGCGGCGTGCGCTATCTGCTGCACGTCGCGGCCGACTACCGGCTGTGGGCGCCCGATCCCGACGAGATCGAGCGCGCGAACCTCGAAGGCGCAGTCGCGACGATGCGCGCGGCCCGCGCGGAAGGCGTCGAGCGGATCGTCTATACGAGCAGCGTCGCGACGCTGAAGGTGACGAGCGCCGGCGATCCGTCCGACGAGAATCGGCCGCTCACGGCCGAGCAGGCGATCGGCGTCTACAAGCGCAGCAAGGTGCTCGCGGAGCGCGCGGTCGAACGGATGATCGCCGACGAAGGGCTGCCCGCCGTGATCGTCAACCCGTCGACGCCGATCGGCCCGCGCGACGTGAAGCCGACGCCGACCGGCCGCATCATCGTCGAGGCCGCGCTCGGCAAGATTCCCGCGTTCGTCGACACGGGGCTGAACCTCGTGCACGTCGACGACGTCGCGCACGGCCACTTCCTCGCGCTCGAGCGCGGCCGGATCGGCGAGCGCTACATCCTCGGCGGCGAGAACCTGCCGCTGCAGCAGATGCTCGCGGACATCGCGCAGATGACGGGCCGCAAGGCGCCGACGATCGCACTGCCGCGCTGGCCGCTGTACCCGCTCGCGGTCGGCGCCGAAGCGGTCGCGAAGTTCACGAAGAAGGAGCCGTTCGTCACCGTCGACGGGCTGCGGATGTCGAAGAACAAGATGTATTTCACGTCCGCGAAGGCCGAGCGCGAGCTCGGCTACCGTGCGCGCCCGTATCGCGAAGGGCTGCGCGATGCGCTCGACTGGTTCGGCTCGGCGGGCTACCTGAAGTAACACAAAGCGGCGCACGTCGCGCCGCTTTGCGCACTTTGTTACACGTCGCGCACGGACCGGCATCGGCGCAGCGGTTAAAATCGCGGGTCTTACGCAGAGAAGACACGCATGAACCTGAACGATCAGATCGCTTCGCTCGCCACGGGCGTCGATCAGCTCCTCCACGATCACCACGCCGCCCAGCAGGCGGCACGCAGCGCGGAAGCCTTCGCGCGCGCCGCGGCAGCGGAAGCCCGGGCCGCGGCCGAGCGTCACGCGGCGGCGGAAGCCGAAGCGCAGGCGGCCGCGCAGCGCCACACGGCCGCAGCCGCCGACGCCGAAGCCGCGCAGCGGCGTCATGCCGACGCCACCGCCGCCGCCGAAGCGGCCGCCCAACGTCATACGGATGCCGCCACGCAAGCCGAAGCCGCTTCGCAGCGCCATGCGGAAGCCACCGCGCTGACCGAAGCGCTCGCGCAACGTCACGCGGATGCCGAAGCCGCGTCGCAGCGCCACGCGGCGGCGATCGCCGAAGCCGAGGCCGCCGCGCAGCGTCATCACGCCGCGGCGACCGAAGCCGAAGCGGCCGCGCAACGTCATGCCGCGGCGACTGCCGAAGCGGAAGCCGCCGCGAAGCGCCACGCGGAAGCGACCGCCGAAGCCGAAGCCGCCGCGCAGCGCCACATGGCCGCGATCGCCGAGGCCGAGGCGCTCGCCCAGCGTCATACGCAAGCGCTCGCCGACACGCAGGCCGCCGCGCAACGCCACGCCGACGCAACCGCCGAGGCCGAAGCCATCACACGGCGTCACGCCGAAGCGATCGCCCAGGCCGAAGCCGCCGCGCAACGCCACGCGGAAGCGACCGCCGCAGCCGAAGCGATCACGCAGCGCCATACCGAAGCGATCGCGCAGGCCGAAGCGGCCGCGCAGCACCACGCGAAGGCGATCGCCGACGCCGAAGCGCTGGTCGAGGCCGTCGTCAAGGAAGCCGCGACGAGCGCGGTTGCCGTGACGGCCGATGTCGTCGAGCCGTCCGTGGCGGCGCAAGCGTCGGTGAACACGACCGCGCTGGCGGCGGAAACGGTGGAAACGATCGATGTGGTCGAAGTCGCCGACGCCCCGGCCAATGCCGAGACCGCGCCGATTCCGACGACGCAAGCCGAAACCGCGGTTGAAGCCGACACCGCTGCCGCGCCGGCCGACAAGGCGACGCTGCACGTCGCGCGCCCGTCCCAGAACGAACTCACGCTGACCATCAACGGCCAGTCGATCACGCTGCATCCGGAGCAACTGGGCCAGCTGATCGAGGAACTCGCGCACGCCCGCGCGTCGATGCAGCCGGAGCCGCCGCCCGGCATTCCGGCCGGCTGGCGTTTCGTGACGACGAAGAACCCGATGATGGCCGTGCAGAAGCAGGCGAACGGCGACCGCCTGCTGGTCGCTCGCCATACCGGCTACGGCTGGGTGCCGTTCACGTTCTCGCCGGACGTCGTGATCCAGATGTACATGATGCTCACGCAGCGGTAAGCGCGCGCATCGGCCGGAAACCGGCCAAAAAACACACAGCCCGAATCGGCTCGAGCCGATCCGGGCTGTGTGTTTTCAGCGTTCCGGTTGATCGGGACGGCCGGCCTCCGCCGGCGTGGGTCAACGCTCCACCGGCGCCTGCACGCGCGCCTTCCACTGGCCGCCCTTGCCGCGCCAGTAACGCCACGCGGACGCGAACGTCGCGCCCACATAGAACAGCGCGACGAGCGGCAGGGCAGGCGCCCACAGCGGCGAGCGCCGGTAGTAGCGCAGCATCGGCGCATACGCGGCGCACATCGACGCCCACGCGAGCCATGCCGGCCACGCGCGCGCACCGTAGGCGAGCGCGACGACCGGCGGCACCAGATAGATGATCGTCATCCCGAGCAGCGTGCCGGCCAGCAGCAGCGGCGAATAGTGCAGCTGCGTGAACGCGGTGCGCGCGATCATGTTCCAGATGTCGCGCCAGCTGTCGTACGGGCGCAGCGACACGCTGCGATCGGCGAGATCGAGCCGGATCGGATGGCGGCCGCTGCCGCGATGCTTGATCTGCGCGGCGAGGCTGCAGTCGTCGATCAGCGCGCCGCGAATCGATTCGATGCCGCCCGCTTCCTCGAGCGCCGTGCGCTTCACGAGCATGCAGCCGCCGGCGGCGCCGGCCGTCCGGTTGCGCGGGTTGTTGATCCACGAGAACGGGTACAGCTTCGCGAAGAAGAACACGAACGCCGGGATCAGCGCCTTTTCCCAGAACGAGTCGCAGCGCAGCCGCACCATCAGCGACACGAGATCGCGCTGCTCGGCCTGCGCGCGCGTGACGAGTTGCGCGACGGCGTCGGACGGATGGCCGATGTCGGCATCCGTCAGCAGCAGGTAGTCGGCCGGCAGGCCGAGCGTCTGCACCGCCGCGATTCCCTGCGACTGCGCCCACACCTTGCCCGACCAGCCGGCCGGCAGCGGCTTCGCGCTCAGCACCGTCAGGCGGTCGGCGCGGTTGATCGCGAGCGCGGCCGCGCGGGCCGCGTCGGCGGTGCCGTCGTCGCTGTGGTCGTCGACGATGATCAGGTGGAAGTCGCCCGGATAGTCCTGCTCGAGCAGCGAAGTCGCCGCCCGGGCGATCACGTCGGCTTCGTTGCGCGCCGGCACGACCGCCACGACGGCCGGCCAGCCGGCCTCGGCCGCCGCGCCGCGCGCGTCGGGCGGCAGCGGCCGTGCGGGCTGCGCGCGCCAGAAGCCGCCGCGCGCGACGAGCAGCACGATCCAGATCACCAGCGACAGGCCGGACACCAGGAAAGCGATCGCGAGCATCATCGGCCTGCCTCCTGCCGCCCGCCGGCTCGTTCGGTAGAAATAAGGGTCTGGAACAAAACGCCCGACGCCGCACGGGCGGACGGGCAATACGCGTGAGAATCGACGGTCATCGAATGGCCTTGAAATGAGCGCGATGGCGGGCAGCCGGAGCGGCCGCCCGCGAAACCGCGCAGTTTACCGGGTTCCGCGCGCGCCAGCGCCGACGCGGCTCTCCCGCAATTGCAACGGTGTCGACACGGCACCGAAGCACGGACGGCCCGATAGGGTTAAAATGCGCGATTAATTCGGGGTTCCGGGGCCTGGCCGGCCGGTTCGTTCCTGCCTTCATAACATCAAGCCGGGGCGAGCAAGCGCGTGCCAAGCGCCTCGAACCCCGGCGTCTGTCGTCGGAGTTCGCTCACTTATGCGAGTCATCCTTGCCCAGCCCCGCGGCTTCTGTGCGGGGGTTGTCCGTGCGATCGAGATCGTCGATCGCGCGCTGCAACAGCACGGTGCGCCGGTCTATGTGCGTCATGAGATCGTGCACAACCGGCATGTCGTCGAAAATCTGCGTAATAAAGGGGCACGATTCGTTGAGGAACTCGACGAGGTGCCGCACGGCGCTGTCGCGATCTTCAGCGCGCACGGTGTCGCCCAGACGGTCGAGCGCGACGCGCAAACGCGCGGGCTCGACGTGCTCGACGCGACCTGCCCGCTCGTCACGAAAGTGCACGTACAGGGCCGCCAGTACGTCGCGGCGGGCCGCCGGCTGATCCTGATCGGCCACGCGGGCCACCCGGAAGTCGAAGGCACGATCGGCCAGATTCCGGCCGAGGTGATCCTCGTGCAGAGCGAAGCCGAAGTCGATACGCTGACGCTGCCCGTCGATACGCCGGTCGCGTACATCACGCAGACCACGCTGTCGGTCGACGACACGCGCGGCATCATCGAAGCGCTGCAGCGCCGGTTCACCGACCTCGTCGGCCCGGACACGCGCGACATCTGCTATGCGACGCAGAATCGCCAGGCCGCCGTGCGCGAGCTGAGCGAACAGGTTGACGTGCTGCTCGTCGTCGGTGCGACGAACAGCTCGAACTCGAACCGCCTGCGCGAGATCGGCACCGAAAGCGGTGTACCGAGCTATCTCGTCGCCGACGGCTCGGAAGTGAAGGCCGAATGGTTCGCGGGCGTGCAGACGGTCGGCCTGACCGCCGGCGCGTCGGCGCCCGAGGAAATGGTCGAGGATGTAATCGGCGCGCTGCGCGCGCTGGGGCCCGTCGATGTCGCGACGATGGCGGGCCGTGAAGAAAAAGTCGAATTCAAGTTGCCGGCGAAGCTCACGCAAGCTGTCGCCCGCGAAGTTTAAGGAGGACATCCCTTGTCTATTCCGCTGCTCCAGCAAGTCCGTGTCGGCGCCTACATCGTGCGCCAGCACCTGTCCGGCAACAAACGCTATCCGCTCGCGCTGATGCTCGAGCCGCTGTTCCGCTGCAACCTCGCGTGCAACGGCTGCGGCAAGATCGATTATCCGGATCCGATCCTGAACCAGCGCCTGTCCGTCGAGGAATGCCTGCAGGCCGTCGACGAGTGCGGCGCACCCGTCGTGTCGATCGCCGGCGGCGAGCCGCTGCTCCACAAGGAGATGCCGGAAATCGTCAAGGGCATCATGAAGCGCAAGAAGTTCGTGTACCTGTGCACGAATGCGCTGCTGATGGAAAAGAAGATGGACGACTACCAGCCGAGCCCGTATTTCGTCTGGTCGGTCCACCTCGACGGCGACAAGGAAGCGCACGATCACTCGGTGTCGCAGGAAGGCGTGTACGACAAGGCCGTCGCGGCGATCAAGGAAGCGAAGCGCCGCGGCTTCCGCGTGAACATCAACTGCACGCTGTTCAACGATGCGGTGCCGGAACGCGTCGCGAAGTTCTTCGACACGCTGGGCCCGATCGGCGTCGACGGCATCACCGTGTCGCCGGGCTATGCATACGAGCGCGCGCCGGATCAGCAGCACTTCCTGAACCGCGACAAGACGAAGAACCTGTTCCGCGAAATCCTGAAGCGCGGCGAAGGCGGCAAGCGCTGGTCGTTCAGCCAGTCGTCGCTGTTCCTCGACTTCCTGGCCGGCAACCAGACGTACAAGTGCACGCCGTGGGGCAACCCGGCGCGTACGGTGTTCGGCTGGCAGAAGCCGTGCTACCTGGTCGGCGAAGGTTACGTGAAGACCTTCAAGGAACTGATGGAAACGACGGAGTGGGACAACTACGGCGTCGGCAACTACGAGAAGTGCGCGGACTGCATGGTCCACTGCGGCTTCGAGGCCACGGCCGTGATGGACACGATCTCGAACCCGCTGAAGGCGCTGCGCGTGAGCCGCAAGGGCATCAAGACCGACGGCCCGTTCGCACCGGATATCTCGATCGCGAAGCAGCGTCCGGCCGAATACGTGTTCTCGCGTCACGTCGAGATCAAGCTCGAGGAAATCCAGCGCGCCGGCAAGGGCAAGCTGCAGAAGCCGGCGAAGTCGGCAACGGCCGCTTAAGCAGCGCGGTGAGCCGCGCGGAGGGTCGAGCCTTCGCAGCGGCCTGGTATCGAAGAAGCGCCACGGAGTTCGCTCCGCGGCGCTTTTTGTTTTGGCGGACGCCGCGTGCCGCATTGCGCTCACGCGCCTGCGTGCGGCGGCGAACGTCGGTTGCCTAGCTGCGCGACTCCGCCGCGGCGATCAGTTGCCACGCGGTCGGCCCCGGATCGAGCAGCGGGTCGGACGGCGGATCGAGATCGTGCGGATGCGCGTCCTCGGACGGCAGCATCTGCCATTTCGCAATGCCGATTTCGTCGCCGCACACGGTGCATCGATAGATGCCCGCCACCGTCACCTTGCTGCCCGGCGGCAGATTCTCGCTGAATGCGCGGCCACTTCCGCACGTGAAGTAGCCGCCGCTCCTGTATAGCGCCATCGCTCCTCCTGACCGAAACGAATGCGTTCGCGTCGACACGCACGATCGCCGCAAACGCGAGGATGGATCCTCGTCGCCCGGCCACGCCGGGTTCCAGTCGTGTCATTAGACGGCGCGCGGCCGCGCGATGGAATCGGACGGGTATGAAACGCGGCCCGCGGCCAGCGATTCAATGCAGAACGGCCGGCGCCCGCATCTTCGCCGCCGCCTGCGCGACGATCCCAGGCTGTTCGGCGGAAGCGAACGTGCAGACGTGACGCCACAGCTCGGCCAGCCGATGCCGCGCGAGCGTCGCGACGCATGCGTCGTTCGCGGCGAGCACGCGTTCGAGCACCGCGCATTCGTCGTCGTGCAGCGTCCATGCACCGCTTCGCGCGGCGCGCGCCACGCTCGCGTCCAGCACGCGCTCCGCGTCGACGCACAGGTCGATGGTCGCGTCGGGAGAGACCACATCGTCGAGCGCGAGGAACACCAGATACACGCTCGTGCGCAGCCTCATCAGCAGCGTTTCGCTACCGTGCTCGCCGCGCAGCGCGACCAGCGCCATGTGGCATTTCAGCGAGATGTCGCGTGCATGCGCGGGCGGCAGCGGCAGCAGCCATTCGCGCGTCAACGGCGGATGGCGACGACCTTTCCGGGCAGCCTTCATGATCCGCCCTCGCTCGCGCTCGCGTCGTCCGCCGTCGCCCCGGACCGCGCGTCGCCGCATGCAACCGCGCACCGGCCCGCGTCGCGCAGGTCGTCCGCCCGGCGTCGCATGCCGTGCACATCGGCGCGCCGCCGTGCCGCGCACGCGTGCGGCGGCCTGCGTATCGCCGATGCACGCCACCCGCCGAGCAATCGGTCAGCGCATGCCATGTTCGTCTCCTGCGTCAAAACGTGTTGTCGCCCTTCAGGTAGTACGCGGTTTTCACGAGGAACGCCTTCACCGGATGGCCGCTCCGCACGTCGCGGGCCGCCCGCGCTTGCATCGCGGCTTTTTCGTCGGGCCACCGGTTGGGCACCGGGTTGTACACGCGCTCGAGCGCACGTTGCATCGCGAGCGGATAGTTCTGGTTGCCGGCCGTCGTCGCGCGATAGCCGGCACGCGTCATCTGCATCAGCTGCACATCGGTTTCGGCACGCGCCGCCGACCAGGTCAACGGCGCGGCATGCGAAGTGTCGGCGACGCCGATCGTCTGCGCGAAGCTGACGGCCGGCAGCGCAGCGAGTGCGCAGGAAAGAACGGCAACGGGAACGAGGGATCGCATAATGGCCTCCAGATGGTTGTCCCCGCATCGATCCAGCATCGATGCGTTGAAATCATCGTATGTCGGGCCGCATCTTGATTTGAATACCACGATTCGAAATTTATATTTTCGATCTCAAGATACCCTTCACTACGATCGCCATGATCGAGCAATTTTGTTAGGCTAATCAATCACCTAGGCGCTCCATCCCTCTCCCGGAGATCGCGTCGCCAGGAGTATTTCACTTTCTGAAATAACCTTTTGAACATCGAAGAGGGAGCACCTCGACACGCCCCTCTTTTCAATGTCGACCATCAAACATCACTTCATCCGCATAATATTGATGGAAATCGCCCGGAGTGAAATTCCACATGGAAAGAACAAACGAGCCTGTACTATTTGCGGATGTGAGCCTAAGCGGCCTGACATTGGATATTGCTTACCAGAACAAGCTGTTCGCGCTACCAACAGTCGAACGACTGGTCCAGAAAATGGCGTTGCGTCTGCCGGACGGTGTACCTGTGAGAGTCGATATCGAACTGGACGAATTTGCCGTCAACAAGCCAATTTTTCGCGGTGCGCGCGCGACCTTTGTCGCACCTGGAAGATACAAGGTCGAAATCGGAGTGGGTCTGATAACCCAGCTGTCCGTTATATCGAGGTGCATCGCGTTCGACAAATCACATCTTCGCGGACGAACGAAGGCAAAGCTGCTGCGGCAGGACGTACGCAGAAGCGGTCGAGCGAACGTACTGGCTGACTGTGCATTCCACTACATGCTCACATTTGTACTGTGGCATGAAGTCGCACACATCGCACTCGGCCATCTTGATTGGCTGAAAGCACGAACCGGGATGGGCATCATCGATGAGTTTGGTACGCGGCCCATGCCGGACACCAAGTACACACATAGCCAGACGCTAGAAGCCGACGCCGATCGCCAAGCGTCGATCTGGACGGCCGCCGTCATCGAGGCCGTCACGCAAAACAATCATCTGCTTTACTACCCAGCGCTTCCTGACCTGTTCTACGATATTGGCTACATTTATGGTGCGCTGTTCGGATTCTTGGACTCGGTGGACTCAAGACAACCCGACACGGAACGGTATCACCCGACCGCAGACATCCGGCTTGGCATCGTGCTCGCCTTTGTCAATGACTACCTGTTGCGCGCCCACAAGGATGCAGCCCCGAAGCTTCGCCAGGAAGTAATTGCCGGCGGCATGAACGCATTGCAGTGCACGTTCTATCAGGAGAAGCGTCCATACGATATATTTCGTGCCCCCGAATTCATGGCCGGGAACGGGCGTCGCTTGGACGAACTCGGCGTGCGGCGCCTGCAGCATCGAGTCGAAACTTCGGACAACAGCTCGTTCTTCGTTCTCGGCACCTGATTCCATCTGCAACTCCAACCCGACTCATCTGAATTCATATGCCTACATTCGATCCGCAATCCATCGACAGCTGGCACGCACATGTCTATTTCGATGCGGCAAGCCGCGACGCGGCCTGGGCATTTCGCCAGGTCGTCGACGCGCGGTTCGGCGCGGTCATCGAACTCGGCCGCTTTCACGAACGCCTCGTCGGCCCGCATCCGGCGTGGTCGTACCAGATCGCGTTCGATGCCGCGCGATTCGACGACATCGTGCCGTGGCTCGTGCTGAACCACGGCGCGCTCGACATCTTCCTGCATCCGAATACGCACGACGAACTGCGCGACCACCGCGATTGCGCGGTGTGGATCGGCAAGTCGCATGCGCTGAATCTCGACGCGCTGGCCGGCTAGGGGCCACCCGCAGAGCGCCCGCGGCGCGGCCCGGCATCCACGTTTCGGGTCGACGTGAAACGTCTCGCGGCGGCGCACCCCTACAGTGGTTTCCGTGATCGACTTCCGGAAACCCGCCATGACACCCGCAGACACCGATGCCGATGCCCGGCGCATCCATGACGACTGGCACGCGGCCGTCGTCGCCCGCGACCTCGACGCGCTGATGTCGCTGTATGCCGACGACGCGGTGCTCGAAACGCCGCTCGTCGTCGCCACGCTGCCCGAACACGGCTCGGGCGTGCTGCACGGCAAGGCCGCGATCGGCGCGTTCTTCGCGGCCGGCCTGCGCAATCCGGACAACCCGCTCGGACGCTGGTACCGGACCGGGCTGTTCTTCTCGAACGGCCGCCAGCTCGTCTGGGAATACCCGCGCGCCACGCCGGACGGCGATCAGGTCGATCTCGTCGAGGTGATGGATCTGCGCGACGGGTTGATCGCGCATCATCGCGTGTACTGGGGATGGATGGGCTTCGGCGCGCTGCGGGACGCGCCGCGCCGGTAGCGCATGCTGCGGCCGACTCGCGACGCGCGAAGCATCACGCGCTCAACGCGCCATGCCCCTCACGCGACGTACATCGCGACACTGACGAACTGGCACAGGCTGCCGGCCAGCACGAACAGGTGCCAGATACCGTGCCCGTGGCGGATGCGTTCGTCGTTGATGAAGAAGTAGATCCCCGCGCTGTAGATCACGCCGCCGGCCACGAGCCATGCGGTGCCGACCGGCGGCAGCGCGTGGATCAGCGGCCGCACGGCGACGAGCGCGAGCCAGCCCATCAGCACGTACAGGATCATCGACAGCAGGCGCGTGCGGCGCCCGAGCGTCAGCTCCTGCACGATGCCGAACACGGCGAGCCCCCAGCTCACGCCGAACAGCGACCAGCCCCACGGGCCGCGCAGCGTGACGAGCGTAAACGGCGTATAGCTCCCTGCGATCAGCAGATAGATCGCCGCATGGTCGCATTTCTGCAGGATCGCCTTCAGGCGCGGGTTGCGCACGCTGTGATAGGCCGTCGAGATCGCGTAGAGCAGGATCAGCATCGCGCCGTACACGCTGAAGCTCACCACCTTGTACGGGTCGCCTTCGAGCGCGCCCATTGTCACGAGGGCGACGAGGCCGGCCACCGACAGCACCGCGCCGACGAGATGGGAAATGCTGTTGAAACGCTCACCGACATGCACGACGTGTTCTCCTGCGATCCATCGGGAAAAGAAAGTGCCCTAATGATACCGGCGGCCGGATGCCGCCGCGCTGCGCGCGGGCAAACGGCACGCAAGCGCCCTGCGGTGCGCGTCGTCGGCCCACCAAAGAAAAAAGCGCCGCGACAGCCATCGCGGCGCTCCCGTTTCGATACCGAACCGATTCGTCAGGCGATTGCAACGACCCGGTTCAGCAACACTTCCCCGCCCCCGACCCGTACCGCGCATTCTGACGCTCACGGAAGAATTCCTCGTACGTCATCGGCTCGCGGTCCGGATGGGTGTCGCGCATGTGCGCGACGTAGGTATCGTAGTCGGGCAGGCCGACCATCAGCCGCAACGCCTGCCCAAGGTAACGCCCCGCGCTGCGCAGGTCGCCGCCAAGATCGCTGAACATCGCGGCCTCCCCTTAACGTCCGCTGCCGAGCGCCTGCGCGGCCGGCATCGCTTCGTACGGCGTCTCGCGCACGGTCGGCTTCGACTCGCGGCGCGCGCGCAGCACGGCGAGCAGGCCGTACACCGCGATCGCCACGACGACGAAGATGAACAGCCCGGCCAGCGCCGCATCGATGTAGTCGTTGAAGATGATCCGTTTCATCTGCGCGATCGACTTCGCCGGCGCGAGCACCTTGCCCTCGTCCACCGCGGCCTGCAGCTTCGCGGCGTGCGCGAGGAAGCTGACCTTCGGGTTCGCGTCGAAAATCTTCTGCCAGCCGGCCGTCAGCGTGCAGATCAGCAGCCACGCGGTCGGCACGATCGTCACCCAGGCGTAGCGCTCGCGCTTCATCTTGAACAGCACGACGGTGCCGAGCACCAGCGCGATCGCGGCGAGCATCTGGTTCGAGATGCCGAACAGCGGCCACAGCGTGTTGATGCCGCCGAGCGGATCGACCACGCCCTGGTACAGGAAGTAGCCCCACGCGGCCACGCACAGCGCGGTGGCGACGAGGTTGGCGGGCAGCGACTCGGTGCGCTTGAGCGCCGGGTGGAACGTGCCGAGCAAATCCTGCAGCATGAAGCGGCCCGCACGCGTGCCGGCGTCGACGGCCGTCAGGATGAACAGCGCCTCGAACAGGATCGCGAAGTGATACCAGAACGCCATCATCGCTTCGCCGCCGATCACCTGGTGCAGGATGTGCGCCATGCCGACGGCCAGCGTCGGCGCGCCGCCCGCACGCGCGATGATCGTGGTTTCGCCGACGGCCTTCGCGGTTTGCGTGAGCATGTCGGGCGTCAGCACGAAGCCCCATTGCGTGACGGTGTTCGCGACCGCTTCCGGTGTCGAGCCGAGCACGGCGGCCGGCGCGTTCATCGCGAAGTAGATGCCCGGTTCGATCACGCACGCGGCGACCAGCGCCATGATCGCGACGAACGATTCCATCAGCATCGCGCCGTAACCGATGAAGCGCGCGTTGGTTTCGTTGTCGATCAGCTTCGGCGTCGTGCCCGACGAGATCAGCGCGTGGAAGCCCGACACCGCGCCGCACGCGATCGTGATGAACAGGAACGGGAACAGGTTGCCCGCCCACACCGGGCCCGTGCCGTCGACGAACTTCGTCAGCGCGGGCATCTTCAGTTCCGGTGCGACGACCAGGATGCCGATCGCGAGGCCGAGGATCGTGCCGATCTTCAGGAACGTCGACAGGTAGTCGCGCGGCGCGAGCAAGAGCCACACCGGCAGCACCGACGCGACGAAGCCGTAGCCGATCAGGATCCACGTGAGCTGCGTGCCGCTGAACGTGAACCACGCGGCGATCGCCGGCGAGGCGGCCACGTTCTGACCGAACGCGATCGCGGCCATCAGCCCGATGAAGCCGATGATCGACACTTCGCCGATGCGGCCCGGGCGGATGTAGCGCGTATAGACGCCCATGAACAGCGCGATCGGAATCGTCGCGGCGACGGTGAACGTGCCCCACGGCGAATTGGTCAGCGCCTTCACGACGATCAGCGCGAGCACCGCGAGGATGATCACCATGATCAGGAACGCGCCGAACAGTGCGATCACGCCGGGCACCGTGCCGAGCTCCATCTTGACGAGGTCGCCCAGCGAGCGGCCGTCGCGGCGCGTCGAGATGAACAGCACGATGAAGTCCTGCACCGCGCCGGCGAACACGACGCCGGCCAGGATCCACAGCATGCCGGGCGTATAGCCCATCTGCGCGGCGAGCACGGGGCCGACCAGCGGCCCGGCGCCGGCGATCGCGGCGAAGTGATGGCCGAACAGCACGTACTTGTTGGTCGGCACGTAGTCGAGGCCGTCGTTGTACTTGACCGCCGGCGTCATCCGCAGCCCGTCGAGCTGCATGACCTTGCTGGCGATGAAACGGCTGTAGAAGCGATACGCGATCAGATACACGCAGACTGCGGCGATCACGATCCAGAGGGCACTGACGCGTTCGCCGTGCGCGAGTGCGATCGTGCCGAATGCGAACGCGCCGAGCAGCGCGACCGCGATCCATAGCAGGGTACTGGAAGCCCGATTCATGGCGTCTCCTGGTCTCCAATGTGTTTTTGAGTGGATGCGGCGAGGCGCCGAACCCGCGTGACGTCGATGCGTCGTGCCGCAGCCTCGCAGAGGCCGCGGCGATGGGCCGTAGTATTCCGCGCGATGGGGGAGGCTTACAAGCGGATAACTACGTATGCGGGGCTACGTAGAATTACGTAGACCCCTGTCGCATGCGCCTCGTCGGGCAACAATTGCCCGCGACCGCCGAGCCACGTACAGTGTTCGCCTACCCCCACTCCGGAACCGCCATGCCGATCGCATTTCAGAAGATGAACGCGAATGGCGATGACTTCGTCATCGTCGACCTGCGCGATCAGGGACACGAGCAAGCGCACCGCGTCGATCGCGATCTCGTGCGGCGCATGGGCGACCGGCATCGCGGCATCGGCTTCAATCAGCTCGCATTGATCTCGGACTGCGACGACGCCACCGCGTACGTCGCCTTCCGGAATCCCGACGGCTCGACGCTCGATACCTGCGGCAGCGCGACGCGCGGCGCCGCATGGAAGCTGATGCGGGAAACCGGCGCGGCGTCGGTCGTGCTGCGCACGAATCGCGGCCGCTTGCACTGTTCGCAGGATGCGCACGGACTGATCAAGGTCGAGATGGGCGCGCCGCGGTTCGGCTGGCAGGACATACCCTTTGCCGAAGCCGCCGACACGCTCGCGCTGCCGCTGCCCGGCACACCGGCCGCCTGCAGCATGGGCAATCCGCACTGCACGTTCTTCGTCGACGATGTCGCTGCACTCGACCTCGAAACGCTCGGCCCGGCGATCGAAACGCATCCGCTGTTTCCGCGGAAAACCAACGTGCATTTCGTTCAGGTCATCGATCGCACGCACATTCGCCTGCGCATCTGGGAGCGCGGCGGCGGCGTGCCGCTCGGCTCCGGCTCGTGTTCGTGCGGCGCGGTGGTCAACGGTATCCGGCGCGGACTGCTCGACGAGACCGTGAACGTCGAATGCGACGGCGGCAACGTGACGGTGCATTGGGATGGCACCGGCAATGTGTTCCTGAGCGGGCCGGTTGCATTCGGGTTCAGCGGGGTGTGGCTGTCATGAGCGACGACGCACAGATCTTCCACACGCTGCGTCCGCGCCTGCAAAAGATCGCGTACCGGATGCTCGGCTCCATCGCGGACGCCGAAGACGTCGTGCAGGACGTGTGGCTGCGCTGGCACGACGCGGCGCGCGACGGTATCGAGAATGCCGAGGCATGGCTCGTCGCGGTCACGACCCGGACGTCGATCGACCGGCTGCGCGCGGCGAAGATCCGGCGCGAGCACTACACGGGTATCTGGCTGCCCGAGCCGGAACTCGGCGAAGCGCCTGCGACGCCCGAGGAAATGACGGAGCGCGCGAACGACGTGTCGGTCGCCTATTTGCTGCTGCTCGAGCGGTTGACGCCGGAAGCGCGCGCAGCCTTTCTGCTGCGCGAAGTGTTCGATGCCGACTACGACGAGATTGCCGACGCGATCGGCAAATCCGAAGCCGCGTGCCGGCAACTCGTCAGCCGGGCGAAGGCCCAGTTGCGCGACGACGACAGGCCGCGCCACATCGTGCCGCGCGAAACGCACCGGCAATTGCTGCAGACCTTTTCGCATGCCCTCGCGCAGGGCGATTTTCCGTCGATCCAGGCGCTCCTCGCCGAAGATGCGATGCTGATCGGCGACGGCGGCGGCAAGGTCCAGAGTTT
Source organism: Burkholderia sp. CpTa8-5 (assembly GCF_017815045.1). Classification (NCBI taxonomy): domain Bacteria; kingdom Pseudomonadati; phylum Pseudomonadota; class Betaproteobacteria; order Burkholderiales; family Burkholderiaceae; genus Burkholderia; species Burkholderia sp. CpTa8-5. Next base: position 130,868 of record NZ_JAGIQD010000004.1, on the reverse strand, counting down.
CCCGAAACCGATGGTCGGCGGTCGCCGCATCGCACAACTGTTCTACGCGACGTGGTTGCGCTGCGGCAGCGGCGTCGAAATGCGTGCGGTCGTGCTGAACGGCGAATGGGCGATGCTGCGCATCATCGCCGGCCAGCTCGAATCCGCGATGGCGTTCGAGACGGACGGCACGCGCATCGTCCGGATTCTCGTGCAGCGCAACCCCGACAAGCTCGCGCGCATCGCAGCCGCGTGCAGTGCCGGCTAGGGCGTGTTCACGCCCTAGCGATGGGTTGAACCCCGAAGCGCGCGCCGTGCACCGCTCGATGCGGCATTGGTGCAGCCCGCGCAACACGATGCGTCCCTGTGCGTGGCTACCGCGCGCCGGCCCACACTCCTAAGATGATTTCGCGCGGCGCCCTGCCGCCCCCGACGCCCGCGCAACGCGGGCCAGCCTCTTCGTCGCCAGGAGAAATCATGACGCAGCGTCTCAACTACATGCATCAATCGCCGGAACTGTTCCGGCAATTCCTCGAACTCAGCAACCTGCTGCGCGGCAGCGCGATCGAGGAATCGATCCGTGACCTCGTGTCCGCACGCGCGTCGCAACTCAACGGCTGCGCATTCTGCCTCGACATGCACGTGAAGGAGGCTCGCCTGCACGGCGAGCGCGAGTTGCGCCTTCACCATCTCGCGACGTGGCGCGAATCGACGCTGTTCTCGCCGCGCGAGCGGGCTGCGCTGGCCTGGACCGAAGTACTGACGAAACTCCCCGAGCACGGCGTGCCCGACGACGTCTACGATCGCGTGCGCGGCCAGTTCTCCGAAAAGGAATTGTCGGACCTGACGTTCGAAGTGATGGCGATCAACGGCTGGAACCGCGCGAACGTGGCGTTCCGCACCGCTCCGGGCTCGGCCGACAAGGCTTACGGCCTCGACAAGGCCAATCTCGCCTGACGCCCGCGCCCGGCTACGGGCCGCTCCCTGCTTCGCCGCCGGCTGCCGGCCGGCGGCTTCACTGGAATCCATCCGATGATTCGCCTGAAACATGCCATCGCGGCCGCGCTCGTCGCCGCCTCGACCACCGGCGCTGTCCACGCGGCGCCTTCGGCCATCGTCACCCCGTTGATGACGAAGCCGCTCGACGCGTATCCGGGCAAGGAAGCCCTGATGATCTCGGTCGAATATCCGCCCGGCGCGGTCGACCCGGTCCACCGTCACCACGCCGAGGCCTTCGTCTATGTCGTCGAGGGCTCGATCGTGATGCAGGTGAAGGGCGGCGAGCCCGTCACGCTGAAGCCGGGCCAGACCTTCTACGAGGGCCCGAACGATCTGCACACGGTCGGACGCAATGCGAGCCGGACGCGGCCCGCGAAGTTCATCGTGCTGCTGTTGAAGGACAAGGGTGCACCCGTGCTCGTGCCGGAGAAATAGCCGGCCCGCACGCCGCCGCGCCCTTTTTTGAAAAAATGCGGCGGGCGGTGTCACAGGCGGCAGCGCTGAACCGTCTAGTCGCATACGGACACCACGATTCCAGCGCCTCCATGCCCGACACCTCCATCCGCCGCCCCGACGCCGACGACCCTTTCGCACGCAGCTTCTCGACCTGCTACGCCGGCGTCGTCACCTTCCTGGCCGTTGTCACGGAAGGCAGCTTCGCACGCGCCGCCGATCGCCTCGGCGTCGGCCGCTCGTCGGTCAGCCGCCACGTGCAACGGCTCGAGGATCGGCTCGACGCCCGCCTGTTCCAGCGCACGACCCGCAGCATGTCGCTGACGCGCGAAGGCGAACTCTTCTACGAAAACTGCCGGCCCGGCATCGAGCATCTGGCGCAGGCGCTCGAGGACATGCGCGAGCTGCGCAGCGGGCCGCCGAGCGGACACCTGCGCATCGGCGCGACGCCGGGCTTCGGTCGCAAGGTCATCGCGCCGCTGCTGCGCGACTTCCATGCGCGGTATCCGGACATCACGCTCGAACTGCTGTTGAACGACAGGCCCGTCGATTTCTCCGCCGACCGCATCGACGTCGCGTTTCGCGACGGCCGCATGGAGGACAGCGCGATCGTCGCGCGCCGGCTGATTCCGATGCAGATGATCGTCTGCGCGTCGCCGTCGTACGCGCACCGGCACGGCTTGCCGCGCCACGTCGACGATCTCGAGCGGCATCGCTGCATCAACCTGCGCACCGCATCGGGCCGCGTGACGGAATGGGAATTCAGGATCGACGGGGCGACGCAGCAGCGCCAGATCGCCGCGCATCACACGTTCAACGACATCGATCTCGTCGTGCACGCGGCGCTCGACGGGCTCGGCATCGCGCAACTGCCCGCGTACCAGGTGTGCGACCTGCTCGCCGACGGCCGGCTGCTGAGCTGTCTCGGCCAGCACGCGCCGGACGACGGCGGCCACTATCTCTGCTACCTGAGCCGCAAGCATCTGCCCACGCGCATCCGCGTGTTCATCGACTACATGACCGAACAGACGCGGGCGCGCGATCTGCAGTGCCTGACCACGATGACGACGCTGGCGCCGCTGGAGACGGTCGATTGATGCATTCCCGGCAACATGGTGAGGGCTTGCCGGCCTCTACCGGATCGCGCGGCGCATGCCTACGATGCGGGCTGTTCGACAGGCACGCGAATACGGCGCTGCGCCGTTCGGCAACGTACCGGCCCGATCGCGCGAACGCGATGGGCGCCGGCTTCGGCAGATTCAAGCGGCGCGCATGTCGCGCGCCCGTTCAAGGAGAGCAATCGTGAAAATCGTCGTGATTGGTGGTACCGGCCTGATCGGCAGCAAGGTCGTCAGGAACCTGATCGCACGCGGCCACGACGCGGTGGCGGCCGCGCCGTCGACGGGCGTCGATACGATCACGGGCGCGGGGCTGGACGCCGCGCTGGCCGGCGCGGAGGTCGTCGTCGATCTCGCGAATTCGCCGTCGTTCGAGGAAGCGGCCGTGAAGGCGTTCTTCGAGGCGTCGGGGCGCAACCTGTTCGCCGCGGAGCGGGCGGCCGGCGTACGCCATCACGTCGCGCTGTCGGTGGTCGGCACCGACCGGCTGCAGCAGAGCGCGTATTTCCGCGGCAAGATCATCCAGGAGAACCTGATCCGCGAAGCCGGCGTGCCGTACACGATCGTGCGCTCGACGCAGTTCTTCGAATTCGTCGGCGCGATCGCGCAGGCCGGCGCGCAGGGCGACACGGTCCGGTTGACCACCGCGCACTTCCAGCCGATCGCATCGGACGACGTCGCGGCCGCCGTGACCGACTTCGCGCTCGACGCGCCGCGCAACGGCATCGCCGAGATCGGCGGCCCCGAGCGCGTGCGGATCGCCGATCTGGTCGAGCGTTTCCTGTCGGCGACGCACGACGCGCGCACGGTGACGCGCGACGCCAGCGCCGACTACTTCGGCGCGGTGCTGCAGGACGACACGCTCGTGCCGGCAGCCGGTGCGCGGTTCGGCGCGACGACCTTCGACGCGTGGTTCCGCCAGAACCAGCCCGCGCGCTGAGCGCCTCGGCCGGATCACGCACACCATGACGCCGCTGCGCCCGCCGCCGCTATCGCTGCTCGACCGGTATCGCGGACGAGAACCGCAGACGCTGTACTCGACGACGGTGACCGTCACCGGCGGCGCGGCGGAGCACGGCCGCGCATCGGGCGTCGCGCGTTCCGACGACGGGCGGCTCGATGTCGAGCTGCGCCTGCCGTCCGCGCTCGGCGGGCTCGGCGACGGCCCGAACCCGGAGCAACTGTTCGCCGCGAGCTATGCGGCGTGTTTTCACGGCGCGCTGAGCCTGCTGGCTGCACGGGCGGGGGTGTCGATCGCCGGTGCATCGGTGTCCGCGTCGATCGACTTCTGCCGCGATCCGATGGACGGGCTGTTCATGCTGAACGCGAACATTCGCGTGCGGCTGCCGGGCGTCGAACGCGTCGTGGCGGAAGAGCTCGTCCGCAATACGGAGCGTTTCAGTCCTTACACGAAGATGGCGCATGAGGGAATCAGCCACGTGGTGGCGCTGGCGCCGGCGGACGATGCGCACGAACGCTAAACGGCACGCACGTTCAACCCATCATCTTCACGAGAAAGTCATGCAGTCATTCGACAACAAGGTGGTCCTCATTACCGGCGGCGGTGCCGGCATCGGGCGGGCGGCGGCCGTCGCGTTCGCACGCGAAGGGGCGCGCGTCGTCATCACGGGCCGCCGCGAAGAGGCGCTTTCCGCCGCCGCGCGCAGCGCGCCGGGCATCGACTACGTGGTCGCGGATGCCGGCGATCCGGCCGACGCCACGCGCACGATCGACGCAACGGTCGCACTGGCGGGGCGGCTCGACGTGCTGGTCAACAATGCGGGCGCGGGGGCGATCCTGCCGCTCGAGTCGGCGACCTTCGACGCGATCAGCGCGATCTTCCGCGTCAATACGCTCGGACCGTCGATGCTCGCGACCGCCGCGCTGCCGCATCTGAAAGCAGCCCGCGGCAGCATTGTCAACGTGTCGAGCACGTTCGGACACAAGGCCGCGGCGCTGTTGTCGCACTATGCAGCGAGCAAGGCCGCGCTCGAGCATCTGACGCGCTGCTGGGCGCTCGAGCTCGCATCGGCGGGCGTACGCGTGAACGCCGTCGCGGCGGGCCCGACGGAAACGGACTTCCTGTCCGAACGGATGAAGCTGTCGGCACCCGACATCGAAGCAATCAAGGCGCAGGAGCGCACGCGCATTCCGCTTGGCCGGCGCGGCGAGCCCGCGGACGTCGCGAACTGGATCGTGTCGCTCGCGTCGCCGCAGGCGGCATGGATGACAGGTCAGGTGATCACGGTCGACGGCGGACTCGACGCAACCTGACCGTCGCAAGGACGCGCGGCACGCGACGTACGACGCGTGCCGCGCGATACGGCAAATCAGTGCTTTTCGTCGACCTTCTTCGGCTTCGGCGCCGACGGCACCTTCGCGTACTGGAACGCCGGCGTGGCCTTCAGCGCTTCCTTGGTCGCACCCGGCAGGTAGATGTTGCCGTTGCGCACGTCGAGCGACGCGATCGGCACCGCGACGTCGTGCGCGGCCACGCCGAGGAAGCCGCCTGCCGACACGATCGCGGCCGACACCGAGCCGTCCGGCGCGACGATCAGGTCGCGCACCTTGCCGACTTTCTGGTTCTCGTCGTTGTACACGGTCTTGCCGAGCACGCTTTTCTTCACGCTCCAGCCTTCGAGCAGCGCCTGCGATTGCTCGACGGTCACGCTGATCGGCTGCGCGCCCGCGATCTGCGCATGCGCGCTGATGCTCGACGCGAGGACGGTTGCTGCGAGGAGGGTCTTGTAGAACTTCATGTGTGATGCACTCCGGTTCGGTTGTTGTGGATTCCGGGAACGAAGCGACGCGGGCGCAATGGCTGATCGGTGAGCGCCCGCGGATGGCCGCGCCGCGGATGGCCGCCCCGCGCTTCGTCGGTCGCGTGACGGCCGGCCGCACCGCCACTGCGTGTGTGCGTGGCCGGACTGCAGCGAGCAACACGTCTTTCATGGTAGCGGGATTCGCCGGATCGTGCGTTGAGCGTGCAACGTGGCAAGCGGGGCGGAACGGATCAGGATCAAGATTCGTGCAAACAGACGGCGCGCGCGGCGCGGAAAATGGCGCCGTGACCCGTCGATTAGCGCAATCTCACGGACGAGCGCCCGATCTTCGCGGCGTATCGAACACATCGAATCACGCGGCGGGCGCCGCGCCGCCGCGCAGCATCACGCATTCCGCGCATACACCCGGCGATGCCGCACCGCCTCCGCCAGCACGTCGAGCACCGGCTCCGTCTGCGTCCAGCTCAGGCACGCATCGGTGATCGACACGCCGTATTGCAGCGGCACGCCCGGCTTCAGGTCCTGCCTGCCCGCCTCGAGATGGCTCTCCACCATCACGCCGACGATCCGGTGCTCGCCCTGCCCCAACTGCCGCGCGAGATCCTGCGCGACCTCGATCTGCCGCTCGTGCGACTTGTTCGAGTTCGCATGCGAGCAGTCGACCATCACCTGCTCGCGCAAGCCGGCCTTGCGCAGCACCGCGCAGCTCGCTTCGACGTGCTCCGCATCGTAATTCGGGCCGTTCTTGCCGCCGCGCAGGATCACGTGCGCGTCGTCGTTGCCGCGCGTCTCGAAGATCGCGGCCATCCCCATCTTCGTCATCCCCATGAACGCATGGCTCGCGGCCGCGGCGACGATCGCGTCCGACGCGACCTGCACGCCGCCGTCGGTGCCGTTCTTGAAGCCGATCGGGCAGCTCAGCCCCGACGCGAGCTGACGATGGCTCTGGCTCTCGGTCGTGCGCGCGCCGATCGCGCCCCACGCGATCAGGTCGGCGATGTACTGCGGGCTCAGCAGGTCGAGGAATTCGGTCGACGCCGGCAGGCCCAGCGCGTTGATGTCGAGCAGCAGTTGCCGCGCGGCGCGCAGCCCTTCGTTGATGCGGAAGCTGCCGTCGAGGCGCGGATCGTTGATGTACCCCTTCCAGCCGACCGTCGTGCGCGGCTTCTCGAAGTACACGCGCATCGTGATCAGCAGGTCGTCCTTCAGCGCGTCGGCGGCGGCCTTCAGGCGGCGCGCATAATCGAGCGCCTGGTCGTGATCGTGGATCGAGCACGGGCCGACGACGAGCAGCAGCCGGTCGTCGCGGCCGTGCAGGATGTCGCCGATCGCGCGGCGCGTATCCTCGACGAGCGTCTGCGTCGCGGCCGGCACCGGCAGCTCGTCGAGCAGCAGCGCGGGCGAAATCAGCGGACGCACCGCGCCGATGCGGACGTCGTCGATGCGGGTGGTGTCCTGCGTCGCGTCGGCGCTGCCTACCTCGCGATCGTGGGAAGGATTGTCGAGGTTCTGCATGGTGATTCTCCGGGGGACATCTGTCTGGAATGATGGGCAGGCTCGATTATGGCACCCGTGCGGAACGATAGCGGGTTGCGGGGAAGTCGACCGAAATCGACACGACGGGTCGCGACGTGACGGCGATCGCGGTCCGCCGGCCATTCGGCCGAGTGGTCGCGTGTCACCGCGGTGCCGTACGATCGTGGCTGTCCGCTGCCGATGCGGCCCCTCGCTCGACACCGGCGGCACCATGCGCCGCCTGCCTGCGACCGATCGTTCACCCCTTGCCCGACACGCCACGATGACCGTATCCGACCTCCTCAGCGCCATCCGCCAACCCTACGCCGACCTGCTCGCGCAAGCGGCCACGCAACCGGCCGCCGTCGTCGAGCCGGCCTACCGGAAAGCCGACGGCACGCTCGCCACCGAAGGCCCGCTCGCGCTGCCATGCCGGGCCGACACCATTCACGGCGAAGGCGAATCGGCTGGCCAGCCGGCGATGGTCGATTCGACCACGCAACTCGATTTCGAGCCGTTCGCGTTCGAGCTCGAAACGGTAGCCGTATCGATCCATCCGTTCGTGTGGGACTGGGCGACGATCGAAGCCGACGGTCTCGACGAAGCCGCGGCCACCGAGGTGTTCAAGACCTGGTTCTTCGCGTGGTTCGACGCCGACGACGAAAGCATGCCGGCCGAAGACGGCCTGCACGGCATCGTTCACTATCTGTCGGAACCGGCGAACACCGAGCACGGATGGCGCGTCAACGCGGATCTCGGCTCGGCGCCGGGCGCGGCGGTCGAGGACCTGCTGTTCCGGCTCGTCGATGCGGGCGCCACGCGAATCAGTGTCGGTTGAAGCGCTTTTCCATGACGGACAGACGAACATGAAAAAAACATTCGCGGCGTTGCTGGTGTGCATCGCATTGCCCGCGTCGGCGGAAGTCAGTACCGAAGTGCTGTGTTTTCAGACGAGCGGAGACAAACCCGTGCGCTTCGAATTGCGCACGTACTACGACGACGTGGCCAAGTGGCAAGGCGGTGTCGTCCGGTATGCGAAGTCGAAGACGGCGATCCCGCTGCTGTTCAAGCACGAGGATCACGAAGAACTGGCGGAGGGCCGACCGTACCAGTTCACGACCACGTGGTGGGAAATGGTCGACGGCAAGATCAACGGCGAGTACGAGATGACGAGCCAGGGCGCGATCGTCTATTCGATGACGTACCGCAACGCACGCACCGGCAAGCAAACGGATTTCGCGTGGGCGCAGGACGTCGATGCGTCCGCGAAGGCGGGGTGCCGCTGGTAATGCGGCTTCGGGTAGGGTTGCGGAGCGCGTTCGTCACCCGGCGCGCGCGTGAGCGCGTGTGCGCCGGTGTCACTCCGTTTCAGGTGCCTTGGGCGTCTGTCAGCCCGCGTCGCCCGGCGCGTCGACGTCGATACCGAGTTCGCTCGCCATCCGCTGAACCAGCGCATTGAGTCGCGCCACTTCGTCCGCGAGGCGCTTCTGCTCGGCCTTCAGTGCCTCGAATTCGGAAGGCGGCACCGAATCCGCGCCACCGCCGGCATCCGCGCTCGCGAAGTCGGCCGTGTTCACTTCGCCGCACATCAGGTGCATCCAGCGGTTCTCGCGCGCACCCGGTGCACGCGGCAGCCGGACGACGAGGGGCTGCGTGCGCGCCGCGAGTTCGTCGAGGAACGCCTCGACCGACGAGATATCCGCGAAGCCGTGCAGGCGCGCGCTGTTCAGGCGCAGCTCGGCGGCCGTCTGCGGGCCGCGCAGCAACAGGATCGTCAGCAGCGCGATCGCCTGGCTCGGGATGCCGAGCACGCGGTTCATGTTGTGCTCGAAACGCGGCACGCGGCTGCTGCTGCCTTCCATCACGAGGCTCAGGTGCTTCAGCCCGTCGAGCGCGGTCGTGACTTCGTCCTCGCTGACGTTCATCACCGGCGCGCGCGCGGTTTTCTGGTTGCAGCCCGCGGTCAGCGCGTTCAGCGACAGCGGGTAGGTATCCGGCACCGTGTGCTGTTTCTCGACGAGCACGCCGAGAATGCGGGCCTCGAGGGGCGTGAGTTCGCGAAGGGCGCGGGGCGTGGGCGTATCCGGCGTGGTGTTCATGAGTAGCGTCGCGGCGTGCAGCAGGTGAAGGGAAACGATCGCGGCCCGCGCGGCATCGCACGGGCGAGCCATATGATAGCCCGCGGCGAGCGGCCCGGCGCCGCTCATCGCACCAGCGCGCGCACGTGCCGCGGCATGCTTTCGTCCGACGTAGCGGCGCGGCCGATCGCGCGCGGTGCAATGCGACGATGCGTGGGCCGCAGCGCCGCAGATTCGGCCTTCGCGCACGCCCCCGCGTTTGCGCGATGCCCATGCCGGCGCTACGATAGGCGCTCATCCCGATATCGAGCGCGCCGCGCGCGACCGTCTTCGCTCGTCGATACCACGCATCACTCGCCCCGAATTCACTGCCGCCGTGCGTGCGCGCCGCTCGCCACTACCGTTCACCCCTCACCGGTTCACCACCATGACTGCATCTTCTCCCGCACCCGTGCGCGCCATCGTCACCGGACACACGCGCGGCGTCGGCGCGGCGCTCGCCGAACAACTGCTGCAGGAAGGCATCGCCGTGCTCGGCGTGTCGCGCAGCCGCCATCCGTCGCTCGCGTCGCAGGCCGGCGAGCGCTTCGCCGAAGTCGAACTCGACCTGTCGGATTCCACGGCCGTCGCGGCCTGGCTGGCCGGCGACACGCTGTGCCGCTTCGTGGACGGCGCGTCGCTCGTGCTGCTGTTCAACAACGCGGGCGTCGTCGATCCGATCGGCCCGCTCGCCGTGCAGGACCCGACGATCGTCGCCCGCGCGGTCGGCCTGAACGTCGCCGCGCCGCTGATGCTGTCGGCCGCGCTCGTGCAAGCCGCGTCGGCCGCGACCGAGTGCCGGATCGCGCACCTGTCGAGCGGCGCGGCGCGCAACGCGTATGCGGGCTGGAGCATCTACTGCGCGACCAAGGCCGCGCTCGATCACCATGCGCGCGCCGTCGCGCTCGACGCGAACGGCGCACTGCGGATCTGCAGCGTCGCGCCGGGTGTCGTCGATACGGGCATGCAGGCCACGATCCGCGCGACCGACCAAAACAATTTCCCGATGCGCGAGAAATTCGACGAGTTGAAGGCGAGCGGCGCGCTCGCCACGCCCGAGGCCACCGCCCGACAGCTGATCGGCTATGTGCTGAGCGACGCATTCGGTAACGAGCCGACGGCCGACGTGCGCAACCTGCCGACGAAGTAAGCATCGGACGCGGCCCGTCATCCTTCGAGCCGCTTCGTCCAGTCCTCGACCTGCCGCTCCGTGCGGCGCTTCTCGAGCATCTTGCGCCAGCCGGGCGGCAGCAGCGGCACGTCGCACAGCGCGTCGAGCGCGGCCATGTCGAGCGTGCGTCGATACAGCACGTCGAGCACCGCCGACAACGGCCATTGCGGGTAGTGGCGCGCATGCAGCGCCAGCACGTCGCCCGCCGCCACCCAGCCTTCCTGCAGCACGCGGTAGTACCAGCCGGTCCGGCCGCTTTGCTGCACGAGCGCCGCCATCCTCGGATGATCGAAACGCGCGTTGAGCTTCGAGCACGGCTGCCGCGACTGCGACACCTGCAGCACCGCGCCGCCCAGCGTGAACACGTCGCCGAGACACACGTCGCGCTCGGTGATGCCGCGCGTCGACAGGTTCTCGCCGAACGCGCCCGGCCGGGCGAGCACGTCGCGCGCGCCGATCTGCCCGGCCCACCACGCATAGTGATCGTGCGCATAGTGATGAACGGCCTTGTCGGGGCCGCCGTGATGCCGCGCATCGGCCTGCTCGTCGCCGGCAAAGCCGAGCGCACCCAACCAGCGGCGCGCATCGACCGGCTGCTTGTCGATCGCGCTCGCGTGCGGCGTGCCGGCGAGCGGCCGGCTCGCGCCGATCCGCACCGCGTCGATGACGGCCGCGATCGCCGGCCGCGCGTCGTCGCTCATGCCGCGGCAACCTCCGGCAGCGCCGCCAGCAGGCGCTCGAGTTCGCGCGTGCGTGCGTCGCCGAGCGGCAGCAGCGGCCGCCTCGGTTCGCCGGCGTCGAAACCGCGCAGCCTCAGCCCGGCCTTCACCGTCACCGGCAACCCGCCGTTGACGATGAACTGCAGCAACGGCAACTGCGCGTGAAAAACCGATCTGGCGCGCGCGAGATCGCCCGTACGCATCGCGTCGAACAACGCGAGCGGCAACGCGGCATTCAGGTTCGGCGCGGCCGTGCACCATCCGGACGCGCCCGCGGCCAGCGCGGCGAGCGCCATCGGATTGCTGCCGTTGTAGAACGGAATCGTCCCGTCGCTCAACTGCGCGAGCCGGTGCATCCGGCCGATGTCGCCGGTGCTTTCCTTGACCATCGTCACGTTGTCGACGGCCCGGCAGATCGTCGCGATCAGGTCGGGCGACATGTCGACGCCGCTCGTCGCCGGGTTGTTGTACAGCATGATCGGGATGCCGATCGCGTCGCCGATCGCGCGATAGTGCGCGACGATCTCGTCGTTGCCGAGCTTCCAGTACGACACCGGCAGCACCATCACCGCATCGGCGCCGGCCTGTTCGGCGTAGCGGGCGCGGCGCACCGCGCCCGCCGTGGTGAGATCGGAAATCCCGACGACGGTCGGCACGCGCCGGCGCACCGCGCGAATCGACGCGGTGGCGGCGGCCTCCCATTCGGCATCGGACAGGTATGCGCTTTCGCCGGTACTGCCCAGCGGCGCGATCGCGTGAACGCCGTCGGCGATCAGGCGTTCGATCAGCGCATCGAGCGCTTTCAGGTCGACGTCGCCGGCGGCGGAGAACGGCGTGACCGGGTAGGCAATGATGCCTTTCAGCAGGATGGACACGATGGGTATTCCTCAATGATTGTGTGAAGAGATCGAAACGGCGCACGCGCTCAAGCGACGCAATCCCGATGCGTACGCAACGCACGGCGTGCGTAGTAGTCGAACGTCACCGCATCGCGCTTCGGCTTCGAGATCCAGTCGTGCGCTTCGCGCGCCAGCGCCGGCGGCACCGGTTTGATCTCGCCGGCCGACATCGCGAGCAGTTGCAGCTTCGCCGCGCGTTCGATCAGCAGCGCGAGGACGCACGCCTCCTCGATCGTCTTGCCGACCACCAGCTGGCCGTGATGCGACAGCAGGATCGCGCGCTTGCTGCCCAGCGCCCTCGAGATGATCTCGCCCTCCTCGTTGCCGACCGGCACGCCCGGCCAGTCCTTCAGGAACGCGCAATCGTCGTACAGCGGGCAGGTGTCCATGTGCGACACGACCAGCGGCTGTTCGAGCATCGACAGCGCCGCGACATGCGCCGGATGCGTATGGATGATGCAGTTCACGTCCGGGCGCTCGCGATAGATCCACGTATGGAACCGATTGGCCGGGTTCGGAATGCCTTCGCCATCGACGACGTCGAGATCCTCGTTGACGCGCAGCAGGTTCGCGGCCGAAATTTCGTCGAAACCGAGCCCGAGCCGCTGCGTGTAGTACGTGCCGGCCGCATCCGCGCGGCAGGTGATCTGCCCGGCCAGGCCCGAGTCGTGGCCGGCGTCGAACAGGATCCGGCACGTCAGCGCGAGCTTTTGTCGCGCAGACCAGCCGCTGTCGCCCACTTCGTTTTCAAGCCGCCGCTCCGCCAGCGCGACCAGCGCTTCCTTCGTCAAATTCAGCGTTTCCGCCATGTTCGCCTCCTGAATGAACCGGGTCTGCCGCGCCGTCCGCGGCCGTTTTTTCCGGCGTGCGTGACACACGATACACCGAATGACACTTTGTGTCATGCGTTACAATCGGTTTTTCGAAGGACACCTGGCGCCCCATGACGATTCGCCTGAAGCTGCTCAGAAAACAGAAGGGCTGGACGCTCGACGTGCTGGCCGACGAGACCGGCCTCACCAAGAGCTACCTGTCGAAGGTCGAGCGCGGCCTGAGCGTGCCGTCGATCGCGGTCGCGCTGAAGCTGTCGAAGGCGCTGAACGTCGACGTCGAGCAGCTGTTCTCGGAAAGCAGCAACCGCGAGCTGATCACGGTCACGCGCGCCGGCGAGCGCACCGCGATGGGCGCGGCAGCCGATAGTCACACGCACCGCTTCGAGAGCATCGCGGCGGGCGTCGCGCCGAAGAAGATGCTGCCGTTCGTCGTGCATCCGCCCCACGAATTCGTCGCGTCGACGTTCCGCGAACACGAAGGCGAGGAATTCCTGTTCGTGCACAAGGGGCGCGTCGAAATCGAATTTCCGAACGAGACGGTGCAACTCAGGACCGGCGATTCAGTCTATTTCAACGCACTCATCCCGCACCGCACGCGCAGCCTCGGCGCCGCGCAGGCGGAGATCCTGGTCATCGTCAGCCACGACGACTAGCCTCGTCACTTCTTCGCGCAAGGATCTTCCGATGGTCACCAAGGCCACCGCACCGTTCCAGCAGATCAAGACGCTCGTTCGCCAGCACGTCGAGTCCGGCGACTGGCGCCCCGGCGACCGCATCCCGTCCGAGCTCGATCTCGCCGCGCAGTTCGGCGTTGCGCGCATGACGGTCAACCGCGCGCTGCGCGAGCTGACCGAGGAAGGCGTGCTCAAGCGCATCGCGGGCGTCGGCACCTTCGTCGCCGAGGTGAAGCCGCAGTCGAACCTGCTGATGATCGCGCATATCCGCGACGAGATCCGCGCGCGCGGCCACGAGTACCGCTGCCGCGTGCTCAGCCAGTCGCGCGAGCCCGCGTCGTTCGACGTCGCGGCCGCGTTCGGCCTGCCGGTCAACACGCCGGTCTTTCACGTGGTGTGCGTGCACGAGGAGAACGGCCGCCCGATCCAGCTCGAGGATCGCTACGTGAACCCGGCCGCCGCGCCCGGCTTCATCGATCAGGATTTCCAGACCGAGCCGCCGTCCGAGTACCTGTACAACAACGTGTCGCACCACGAACTGGAAATCGAGCACGTCGTCGACGCGTCGCTACCGACCGGCGAGCAGGCGCGGCTGCTCGACATGCGCGCCGACGAGCCGTGCCTGACGCTCACGCGCCGCACGTGGACGGACGGGCTGCCCGTCACGTTCGTGCACTTCCTGCATCCGGGCAACCGCTACCGGCTCGGCTCGCGCTTCAAACCGGGCGCGGGGCGCCACCCGACCTGATCCTTCGTCGCACGCGCCCAACGCACGACGGCCGTTTCGTCCCTGGAACCGCCGCCGGGTTCGTTACCTCGACGCGCCAGAGTCAGATCGCGCCGACCTGCCCCGCATCGCGCGACCACACGACCGGAAACAGCGGGTGATCGAGCGGCGCACCGTCCGGCAGTTGTTCCGCGAGCCCGGGGAAATGGGGCGACGTTTTCCAGCGGCGCGGCGCGTGACGGATATCGTCGCCGACGAAGCGGATCGAAAACGCGCGCCGGCGGTTCTGCGTGCCGCCCGACGCATGCAGCGTGAGCATCCGGAAGCACACCATGTCGCCCGGTTCGAGCGCCCAGCGACGGATCGGGAAGGCCGCGCGGTCGGCTTCGATGTCGGGCAGGTCGGCGAGGCTGCCTTCCGGAAACCACTTCGCCTCCTTGTCCATGAACGTGCGCGGCATCAGCCACGGCCCGCGATGCGAACCCGCGACGAATTCCAGCGTCGATTCGAGCGGCACCGGATCGACCGGAATCCACATGCTGACGTTGTCGTCGCCTTCGATGTCGTAGTACGGCTGGTCCTGGTGCCACGGCGTGCGCTGCCGCGTGCCGGGCTCCTTCACGAGCAGGTGGTCGTGATGCAGCCGCACGGTGTCCGTGCCCATCAGCGCGGCGGCGACCGACGGCGCCGGCGAGCGCACGATGAAGTCGCGATACGCGTCGTTGTGCTGCCAGTTGCAGAAATCCTCGAAGAACCAGCCCGGATCGTCGGGCCGGCTCGCGACCTTCGCGCGTTCGCTCGGCTGCGCGAGGTTCGCGTCGATGCCGGCCTGCAGCGCGGCCACTTCGTCCGGCGAAAAGATGCCCTTGATGCAGACCGCGCCTTCGTCGCGGAACGCGGCGATCAGTTCGGGCGTCACGGCTTGCGCGACGCGATCCTGGATACTCGTCATGGTGTGCCTGTCGATGGGATGAGTCACGGGATCACGGCGCCGAAGTCAGTTGCTGCTTTGCGCCGTAGATGTCGAAGTCGAAGTATTTCGCGGCGATCTTCTGGTACGTGCCGTTCGCACGGATCGCGACGATCGCGTCGTTCAGCCGCTTCTTCATGTCGCCGTCGCCCTTGCGTATGCCCATCGCCACGCCGTGTCCGGTGATCCGCGCGTCGGTCACGTCCGGGCCCGCGAACGCGTAACCCTTGCCGCGCGGCGTCTTCAGGAACGAGTAGCCGGCCTGGGTCTTGTCCTGGAACGTCGCATCGAGCCGGCCGTTCACCAGATCCTGATACACCTGGTCCTGATTCTGGTACGACACGATCGTCACGCCCTTGGTCGCCCATTCGGCCTTCGCGTACGCCTCCTGCGTCGTGCCCTGGTCGATCCCGACGCGCTTGCCGGCGAGCGACGCGGCATTCGGCAGCAGCTTCGAGCCGACCGGCGCGACGAGCGCGCCCGGCGACGCATACAGCTTGTTCGAGAAGTCGATCTGCTTGAGCCGCTCGTCGGTGGCCGTCATCGCGGACATGATCACGTCGAACTTGCGTGCACGCAGCGCCGGGATCATCCCATCGAAGCTCTGTTCGACCCACACGCACTTCGCATGCAGTTGCTCGCAGATCGCGTTGCGCAGGTCGATGTCGAAGCCGGCCAGCGAGCCGTCGGGCTGCTTCGCCTCGAACGGCGGATACGTGGGGTCGATGCCCCAGCGGATCGTCGACGCGTCCTGCGCGAACGATACGAGCGGTGCGAACGCCAGCGCGGTGACGAGGAGCTTTGCGGTGCGGTTCATGGCGGGTCCTTGAAAGTCTCGACGCGGCGGGCGATGCCGGCGTTCGGTTTGGGGCGATGCGACGGGGTGCCGGCGCGGGGCGCGAAAGACGAGGGACTTCGGTGAAACTGCCATGCAGTCTAGACCGCTTGATTTTTGAGCACAAGCAGGGAAATGCGGGAGGGCGGCGGATTAATAAAAGATCGAAGCCGGGGACGCGGGTGACGCTCCAGTGAGAGATTTTCCGGGAAATTTCGGATGTCTACCCTGCGCTATCCGCACCTGACCCAGAATGCGTTTTCCGGACACCGGCCACCACCGCGAGGTGTTTCCCGCGGTTCCGTCGAATCTACTGGCAACGCGCCCTATACTGCGATGGAATTTTTCGACGTGAATCCCCGCATCAGCGATGCCGCGTCCGACATCACGCCGAATGATGAGGCACACGCCGGGTTCGTAAAGCTGATGCTGCCCGACGGCGAAATCGACTTCGTGGGTCTCCCGGAATCTGACGTCTCCCGGCTACGACGAATGGACGCTGATGGCGTACAACCGCGGTTCGACGACATCCGGACACTCGGCTACACGCCGTCGTTCGACTATTGCGTTGAACTCGCCGACGCATTCCTGCGAAAACTCCCCGGCGGCACGCCTGAACCCAAATCGCGCCGCCGCTGATCCCTACCGCGCCCGCGAACGTCATCCACAGGAAGTCGTCAAGCACCTCCCAACCCCGCAAAACACCCGCCCAACTCCGGCGAAACCGCGATTGCCCGCGCTGCCCTGCCATGTTAAAAGTCGTCGCATGCATTTGAAAATGAAATGCCCGAATCCCTAGAAGTGCATAAATGAATAGACCCCTGTTCGACATCGACCTGCTGCGTGCGCTGGTGATGGTCGCCGACTGCGGCAGTTTCACGACGGCGTCCGCGCGCCTGCATTCGACGCAGTCGACGGTCAGCCAGAAGGTGCGCCGGCTCGAGGAAATCGCCGGCCACCGCCTGCTCGACCGCGGCGCGCGCGACGTGCGGCCGACCGATGCGGGCGTGACGGTGCTCAGTTATGCGCGACGCATGCTCGCGCTGAACGACGAGATGCTGGAGGCGCTGTCGGGCGCGACGGTCGCGCTGACGATCCGGCTCGGCGTGCCCGACGATTTCGCGGCGGGCCGCACGACGCACGCGCTCGCGGCGTTCAAGCGCGAGCATCCGCAGGTGAAGCTCGAAGTGACGTGCGGGCTGAGCCGCGACATCAGCGCCGCGTACGATCGCGGCGAACTCGACCTCGTGCTGATCAAGCAGCGGCGCGACAGCCGCGAGGCCGTCGTGCGCTGGCCGGAGAAGCTGCGCTGGATCGACAGCGCGAAGCATCCGTCGATCGATCTCGACCCGGTGCCGATCGTCGTGTTCCCGCCGCGCGGACTCTACCGCGACGACATGATCAAGGCGATCGAGGAGCGCGGCCGCCGCTGGCGGATCAGCTTCACGACGTCGAGCCTGAGCGGCATCCAGGCGGCGGTCGCAGACGGGCTCGGCATCAGCGTACTGCCCGCGCGCGTGGTGACGGACGAGCATGTGGTGCTGACCGCGAAGCAGGGCTTCGCGCCGATCGAGCATATGGACATCGCGATCCTGCATCGGCCGACGGCCGACCCGATGGTCCGCGCGCTGACGAAGACGCTCGCGGCGATGCTGGAACTCGAAGGGCGGTAGGCGAAGCGGATTTCGAACGGGAGCGGCGCGCAGGGGGGCGCCGCGCGCCACACGTGTCAGAACATCGTGTTGCCGTTCGCCGCCTGCTCGGGCACCGGCTGGTTGACGTCCCAGTGTTCGACGATCTTGCCGTGCTCGAGCCGGAAGATATCCGTGATCGCGCTGCCGCGCGTGCCCGGTTCGCGCACCGCGTGCACGTGCAGGATCACGTAGTCGCCGTCGACGAACGAACGTTTGATCTCGCTGTGCGACTGCGGATATTTGTCGCGCAGAAACGCGACGAACTTGCGGAAACCGTCACGCCCGTCGGCCGCGTTCGGGTTGTGCTGCACGTAGCGATCGCCGACATACGCGAGCGCGGCGTCCGCATCCTTCTCGTTCAAGCCTTTCTCGTAGAACGCGAGCACCGTGCGCCGGTTGGCTTCCTGCTGCGCGTCGTCGGCCGAGCCGGTCGCCACCGCATGCGCGGCGCTCACGGCGAACAGGGCCGCCGCCATCCATCGTGCGGCCCGTGCCGCGGTCGTGCGTCGCATCGTCGTCTCCCGACATCCGGTTGAAAACCGGATCATACCGGGGCGACGCGGCGCTCAGACCAGCGCGCCATGACGCGCGACGATCTTCCCGGACGATACGACGAGACGCCGCACCGGCCGCGCGACGACGGCCTCCGCGAACGTCAGCGCATCGACGAGCACGACATCCGCGCGGCTGCCGGGCTGCAGCCCGTAATCCGCGAAACCGCAGCCGCGCGCCGCGCCGTGCGTCACGCAGTCGAGCGCGACTTCGAGCGCATCGTCTCGGCGGAAATCGTTGCGCATGCCGATCAGCATCGCGCGTTCGAGCATGTCGGGCGAACCGTACGGCGTCCACGTGTCGCGCACGCCGTCGTTGCCGCCGATCACGGTCACGCCCGCCGCGCGGCACGCAGCCACTGGCGGCACCGGCACCGCGGCCGGCGCGGTCGTGACGATGCCAACGCCGAGCTCGGCCATCCGCGCGAGCAGCGCATCGCGCTCGCGCTCGGCGAGATCGCCGAGACAAAAGCCATGGCTGATCGTGACCCTCCCCTGCATGCCGTGCGTCGCGGTGCGCTGCAGGATCAGGTCGAGCGAGTACGCGCCCATCGACCCACGCTCGTGCAGATGGATGTCGAGCCCGCGGCCGTGGCGTTCGGCAATCGCGAACAGCACGTCCACCGCCTCGACCGGATCGCCTTCGATCGCGCACGGATCGAGCCCGCCGAGCAGGTCGGCGCCCGCGCCGAGCGCGTCGGACAGCAACGCATCGGTGCCCGGCCGCTTGAGCACGCCCGACTGCGGAAACGCGACGATCTGGATCTCGACCTGCCCGCGCAGCGTCTCGCGCGTCGCGAGCACGCCGTGCAGATGGCGCAGCCCGGCTTCGGTATCGACGTCGACGTGCGTGCGGATGCGCGTCGTGCCGGCCGCGAGGAACGCGCGCGCCAGCGCGAGCGACGCGGCGCCCGCGTCATGGCCGCTCGTCGCGCGATAGCGGCGTTCGTTCTCGATACGGTCGACGAGGCGCGGTCCGACCGCGTTGCGATACCACGGCATCCCCCAGTGGGTCTTGTCGAGGTGCGTGTGGCCTTCGACGAGGCCGGGCAGCGCCAGCGCGAGCGCGCCGTCCTCGATCGCACAGCCGGCGGGCGCGTCGAGCGACGGGCCGACGTGCGCGATGCGATCGCCTTCGATCAGGATATCGAGCGCGGCGTCGGCGTTCGTGCGGACATTGCGGATCAGCAGGTTCGTCATGTCGGTTCCGGTCGGGTCGGTCGGTGCAAGGTGCCGCGGGTCGGGCGGATCAGCGCATGAAGCGCAGCGACGGCGCGAGCGGTGCGCCCTGATCGCTTTCGCCGCGGCGGAATACCCAGCGTTCGGCCGGCACGCCCGCGACGGCTGCCGCCGCATTCGGCGCACGCACCGCGACGAAGCTCGCGTCGCAGCCGACCGCGATTCCGTAGTGCTCCTTGCCGATCACGCGCGCGCCGGCGTGCGTCGCCATGTCGAGTGCGATGCCGAGCGCTTCGTCGGTGTAGAAGCCCGACCGGTAGCCGACCATCATCGCGCGCTGCAACATGTCGCCGTTGCCGTACGGCCACCACGCGTCGCGGATGTTGTCGTTGCCCGCGAACACGTGCACGCCCGCGTCGCGCAGCCGTTGCACCGGCGGGAACGCGCAGTCGCCCGGTGCATTCGTCAGGATCGATACGCCGGCGTCGGCCAGCACCGCAGCGGTGCGCTGCACGTCGTCGGCGCTCACCTGGCCGAGCGCGTACGCATGGCTCACGTTCACGCGTCCGCCGAGCCCGGCCGCGCGCGCGCGCGCCGCGATCCGCAGCAATTGCGCGATGCCCGTTTCGCCCGGCTCGTGCAGGTGGATGTCGATTTTCGCGCCGCGCTTCTCGGCGATGCCGAACACGATGTCGAGCTGGCCGTCCGCATCGCCGTCGAGCGTCGTCGGGTCGATTCCGCCGACCACGTCCGCGCCTTCGCGCACCGCCGCATCGAGGATCTCGGCGGTGCCCGGGCACGTGATCACGCCGGCCTGCGGAAACGCGACCAGTTCGATGTCGACGATCCCGCGCCACTGTTCTCGCGCGGCCATCACGGCGTGCAGGTTCGACAGCCCCGTCGTCGCATCGACGTCGACGTGGCTGCGCATCGCGATCGTGCCGAACGCGGCGGCCTGCGCGATCAGCGCGTTCGCGCGCTCGACGATCGGCGGCGCGGCCGCGAGCTGGCGCTTCTCGACCGCGAGCCGCTCGCGCAGCGAGCCGACCGGCTCATGCGGCACCCAGCGATCGCCGACGAAGCTCTTGTCGAGATGGATGTGGCCGTCGACGAAACCAGGCAGCACGACGCGGCCGTCGAGGTCGATCGTCTGCGCGCCGGGCGCGGCGGTGCAATCGGCGCCGATCGCGGCGAAGCGGCCGTCGCGGACGACGAGATTGACGGGTTGGCCGCTGGCGTCGCGGGCGTTGATGAAGAATCGTTCGGTCATGGCTTCGATTGGGGCGGTCGCGGCGCGACACCGGCGCGGACAGGGGAGGAACCGCGGCCGGCGCGGCGCGACCGTTGGCAGGGAATCCGGCCACGATATCGGACGCCGCTGCGCGAGGCCAATTAAAAGTCGCGATGCCGCGCATTCGATTTCGCGATGTGTGGCGCGCAGGGCCGGCGGACCGAGCACGAAAACGGGTGTCGTTGGCCGTGGAAGCGGCTGGAATGTCGGCGGCCGCGCATAGAGCGCAGCGCCCGCACGCGTGCGCCGGGAAACCGCGTCGCGCCGTTGCCGGCCGCCCCTTCGACGCCCCACCCCACCGGCGATTTACGCGGCAACAGACTTTACACGTTGTTACCCGGCCGCACCGGACGCGCATCCGGCCATTCCTTATACTCACGCCGAGTTCGCCACCCTGACGGGAATCCAGCGGCGGACACGTTGCCGATGCAGGAAACATCATGATGCGCATGCCTTCCACGAAGACCGTTCTGTTCGCCTCGCTCGTCGCCGTGGCGGCGCTTCCGCTCACCGCCTGCGTCGCGCCGGGCTACTACGGCGCGCAGCCGGGCTATCCGCAGCAGCAGCAATACGCGACGCCCGGCTATGCGCAGCCCACGTATTCGCAGCCGGGCTACGTGCAGCAGCAACCGGCGTATCCGAACCAGGCGCCGCAACCGTACGATCAATACGGCAACCCGTCGCAATACGGCTCGCAGCCGTATGACCAGTACGGCAACCCGCAACAGCAATACGCGACCCCGTACGGCAACGGCTACGGCACGCAGTACGGCACCGTGTCGAACATCCAGCCGGTCAACGGCTCGGTCGCTCCGTCGGGCATCGCCGGCACCGTCGTCGGTGCGCTGGTCGGCGGGCTGGTGGGCAACCAGTTCGGCCGCGGTCACGGCCGCGATGCGGCGACCGTGATCGGCGCGCTCGGCGGCGCGGTGGCCGGCAACCAGATCGGCCAGCAGATGGGCGCCGCGCAAGGCCCAAGCAGCTACCGGATCGACGTGCAGGTTAGCGACGGCTCGATGCGCTCGTTCGACGTGCAGTCGCCGGGCAACCTGCGTCCGGGCGACCGCGTGCAGATCAACGGCAATCAACTGTCGCGCTATTGATTCCCGTGGCGTGCGCGTGAGTCGATCGCGCGCACGTCGCCTGTTCGACGTCGTGCGCCAGACCGGCGCGACCGCGCATGCGCTTGACGCGCACCCTCCTTGATCGCGGTACGACACGCCGCCATCAGTGTCTTCTCGTTCACGCCCGTGCGACGCACCGCGCATCGCCACGCGGCATCCGAATTCCTATTAGGATTAGGACGATGCATCCCCGCGACCGCCGCAGCGGCGCGCCGGCATGCACGCCCCTCAACCGGAATGCCGCCGATGACGATCACGATCCGCCTGCTTGACGCCGCCGACGCGGCGCAGTTCCAGACCGTCCGCCTGCGCGCGGTCGACACCGCCCCGACGTCTTTCCTGCCGACGCTCGACGAAGAGTCGCAGGTGCCGGTCGACGAATTCGCGAAACGCCTCACGCCGACGCAGGCACAGGCCGTGTTCGGCGCGTTCGACGGCGGCACGCTCGTCGGCATCACCGGCGTACGCCGCGATGCGCGCACGAAGATCGCGCACAAGGCGACGATCTGGGGCGTGTACGTCGACGCCGCGTATCGCGGGCAACGCGTCGCGCAGGCGCTGCTCGACCGCGCGACCGCGCATGCGGCGAACGCGTGGGGATGCAGCCAGCTGATGCTGTGCGTGAACGAAGTCAACCACGCCGCGGAGCGGCTGTATGCGTCGCAGGGATTCGTGCGGTTCGGCACGGAGCCGCGCTCGATGTGCGTCGATGGCCGCTTCTACGACGAGCACTACATGGTGAAGACGCTGGCGTAGCGTATTCGTATTCGTGTTCGCGTGCAGGTATCGATCGGCCGCACGCGAACGTCGTGGCGCGTCGCCTCATCTCACCGCTTGTCGGTGATCGTCGTGTTGACGACCTGCCCGGCGATCGTCACGTTCGTCAGCGTCATCGCGCTCACGTTGAACGCATAGATCGGCCCCGGCGACGTGACCGTCGGCGTGCCCGACGCGACCGGCGTGCCAAAGTCGCAGTTGCTGATCGTCACGCCGGAAATCGGCTGCACGGCCGGCGTCGGCGGCGTGCCGTTGTAGTCGAACGCGACTGGCCCCTGCGCGACGATCGCCTGGAAGCACGACGCGCTCACGCCGTTCAGCGTCACGTTGCTCGCCTTCACGTCGGAGATCGTCACGTTCTGCACGACCGGCGCGCGCGTGCGCACCGCGTCGTTCGCCGGCTGGTAGTCGCAGTCGAACGTGACGATGCCGCCCTGCGCGGCCGACGGATTGCCTGCCGCAGGCGTGACCACGCCGAGCGGCACGCTCGCGTTGACCGGGCTGCCCGCGAGCAGCGCGCTGCCGTAGCCGCCGCCCTTCAGCGTCACGCCGTTCGGCAGCGTGACGCCCTTCACGTGGAAATCCTTCACGTAGCCGCCGCGGTTCATGTTGGTCTTCACGCGAATCGCGATGTTCAGCGGGTTGGTCTGCCAGTTCGCGTTCAGCATCGACAGGTTCGTCGCATAGATCTGCTCGACGCCGCCGCCCATCTCGCTGCCGAGCGTGATGCCGCCGTGCCCGCTGTTCATCGCGCAGTTGCGGATCAGGTGCCGCTTCGCGGGCCCGTATTCGGTGTCGCGGTCCTTGCCCGACTTGATCGCGATGCAGTCGTCGCCGGTGTTGAACGTGCAGTCCTCGCACAGCACGTCGGTGCATGCGTCCGGATCGAAGCCGTCGTTGTTCGGGCCGATGCTGTTGGTCGTCACGCCGCGGATCACGACGTTGCGGCTCGCGGTCGGATGGTGCTGCCAGAACGGCGTGTTCTGCGTCTGGTAGTTCGCCATCAGCACATTCGTGCAGCCGATGAATTCGACCATGCACGGCCGCAGGTAGTGACCGAGGCCGAAGATGCGCTTCTCGACCACCACGCCGGCCTCGGACAGCGCGGGCAGGTAGTTCTGGTCCTGCTGCCATGGCGTGACGGACGACGTCAGCAGCGCATAAAGCGCGTCGGAAATCGCGGGCACGACGATCCGCAGGTCGACGTTGTTCGGGTTCGGGGTGTTCTGGGCCGGCACCGTCGCGCTCGCGCCGTATGCGCCCGACGAGCCCTTGTAGGTCCACCAGCAGACGCTGTTCGCGCCGCTGCCGGAGAACGGCGTCATCGCCTGCCCGTTGAGCACCGACGTCGGGCCTTCGCCGGTCAGCGCGATGTTCGTCGCGTTGCGCGCGTAGACGGGCGCGCCGTAGTTCAGGCAATCGTTCGCCTGCCAGCGGCTGTAGTACAGCCGGCCGTTCGCGCCGCAATCGACCGGGCCGTCCTTCGCGTAGTCGGCCGGGTTCGGGCTGAAGTAGATCGTGCAGTTCGCGCTGAGGTGGAACGTGACGTTGCTTTGCAGCACGATCGGCCCCGCGCAATACCAGGCGCCGGCCGGCACGACGACGCGGCCACTGCCTTCGCGCCGGCATGCGTCGATCGCCGCGAGAAACGCCGGGCGCGAATCGAATGCGCCGGGCGCGGTCGTCAGGTCGGAACCGGGGCTGACCGGCGACTTCGCGGCCGGGTACGGCGACGTCTGCGCGACCGTCGCGCACGGGCGCGCGCCGTAGTGCGTCACGTCGAAGTCGCGGCCGTGCCGCGCGAGCCGCGACACGTGCGCGAGCGACGCCGCGATGCGCGCCGCCGCGCCGTGCTCGGCCCACACGAGATCGACCGCCGACGCATTCGCCGTCGCGCCTGCCGCCAACGCCCGGCGGGCCGCGAACGGGCTGCCGAGCATCGCGCCGCCGGCGAGTGCGCCGGTCCAGCCTATGAACGCGCGGCGCGAGACCCGTTTCGATGCAGGCGATCGGACGGACGAAGACGAACGGCGGCGATGGGCGGCCATGGGCACTCCTTCAGGGCAGGGGTATCGATGCACCGAATAGCGGATCTCTATTTATACGTCGTCGTACTACATTGAGCAGTCTAGACGCGATTGAGCCGCGACATGCATCTGTCGTTTACCCTGTATTTACTGCACTAATCTACGGTATGTGTGCGCACACTCACATTCGAGAACGGGTCCCGCGAGATACGTTATCGTATGTTTATGCGCAAAAACTTCCATCGAAAAGCCCCGGCCGACGATGTCTGCCGGGGCGAGGTCCCCTACTCGCCAGCCGCCGCGACCGCTGCTCCCGTCGTCGGCTCGCGCCCCGCCGAAGCTGTCGGCTCGAACACCAGCACCAGATCGCCGCGATAGTGCCCGTTGATCGGTGCCGTCCCGCCGACAGCCGGCGCTTGTGCGCTGACCTTCACGTTGCGGGTTTCGTCATAGCCGTCGAATCCGTCCCGCCCCGGTTTCACCAGCATAAGCGTGCGGCCAACGCCGGGCGCGATTTCCGCGTCTTCGGCCTTGTCCGTCAGCACCACCTGCGTATTGGCAAGATCGTCGAGACCGTTCGACAGGCGCAGCGGCTGCAGCAGCGTGACGTTGATATCGGGATTCGTCGTGCGCACACGGATCGGCAGCGTCGTCGCAAACGTCCGTTGTCTGCCGTCGGTCGCGCTCAGCTCGACCACGCCGTATGCGGTGTTGTCCGGCTGTGAAACGAACAGGCTGTCGCCGATGTGCGCGGTCAGCGTGATTTTCTTGACAACCGCTTGCGGCGACGTCGAGCCCGCATGGGCGATGCCGGTCAAGACGCCACATGCGACGAGTGCGGTGAGAGAAGTTCGGATTTTCATTGTGTAGTCCCGCATTCCGGAGGGTTGGGATTCGGGCGTCCGCGCCTTCCTTTGCCGGAAAATTCGAAACCCACTTATCCCGAAATTAACCGGCGCGATCTCCGTGGCATTCGATGCGCCCAGCCGCGGCGCGCGCGGTCGAGTCGGCTGGATTCGATCGAAAACACGTAACGGATTCGCTCAACAGCCAATACTGGCCTCGTTGTGCGAACCCTCCGCGCCACGGCATGCAACAACGATAGATCGCGGGAAGTCCGTTAAAAATCCATGGAAACCTTCACGGGTTTTTACGGTTTTCATTCACCAGTGCCATCTCGAAATCAAATAGAACGCACTCGCGAATTGCCGCCGCCGACCCGCCTCGGTAATTCCGCCTCTGTTCAGCTCCCTGCTGCCCGCGCTATCGTTTCCCCTATCCCCCAGCCAGGAGCTGCCTTTGCCTACCCACCACGGAGTCGACCTCATCCGCGCCCGCGCGCTGTTCGATCGCGAGCGCCGCGCGTTCACCGAAGCCATGCCGGTCTCCCGCGCACTCTCCGCGGAAGCGTCCGAGCACTTGCTGTTCGGCGTGCCGCTGCACTGGATGCAGGATTGGTCGACCCCGTTCTCGCTATACGTGAAGGAAGCACGCGGCGCGACGTTCATCGACGTCGACGGTCATCGCTACGTCGACTTCTGCCTCGGCGATACGGGCGCGATGTTCGGCCATGCGCCCGAACCGGTCGCCCGCGCGCTCGTCGAGCAGGCCACGCGCGGCTATACGACGATGCTGCCGAGCGAGGACGCCGCCTGGGTGTCGCGCGAACTCGCGCGCCGCTTCCAGCTGCCGGTCTGGCAATTC
The DNA here is from genome assembly GCF_017815045.1 of Burkholderia sp. CpTa8-5. Classification (NCBI taxonomy): domain Bacteria; kingdom Pseudomonadati; phylum Pseudomonadota; class Betaproteobacteria; order Burkholderiales; family Burkholderiaceae; genus Burkholderia; species Burkholderia sp. CpTa8-5. The sequence goes on along the minus strand of NZ_JAGIQD010000004.1, from coordinate 104,729 downwards.
GCGCTGAGCGCGAGCGACGCGAACCGCTTCGTGCTGCGCTGGGCGCGCGCGGCCACCGGCCGCAACACGATCGTCGTGTTCAACGGCTGCTATCACGGTACCGTCGACGACGTGTTCGTCGATCTCGTCGACGGCCGCCCGGTGCAGCGCGACAGTCTGCTCGGGCAGTCGTACGACCTGCTCGCGAACACGCGCGTCGTCGAATTCAACGATCTGGACGCGCTCGAAGCGGCGCTGAAGGACGGCGACGTCGCGTGCGTGCTCGCCGAGCCCGCGATGACGAACATCGGGATGGTGCTGCCCGACCCCGGCTTCTGGGAGGCCGCGCGCGAACTGACGCGCCGCCACGGCACGTTGCTGGTGATCGACGAGACGCACACGATCAGCAGCGGGCCCGGCGGCTACGCGGTCGCGCACGGCCTCGAACCGGACATGCTGGTGGTCGGCAAGCCGATCGCGGGCGGCGTGCCGTGCGCGGTGTACGGCTTCAGCGCCGCATTCGCGGAACGCGCGAAAGCGGCGAAGCTGAACGCGCCGCCCGGCCATTCGGGGATCGGCACGACGCTCACCGCGAACATGCTCGCGATGCATGCGATGCGCGCGACGCTTGCCGAAGTCGCGACCGACGCCGCGTATGCGTACATGTTCGCACTCGCCGCACGGCTCGCGGCTGGGCTCGACCAGGCGATCGCAAAACACCGGCTGCCGTGGTGCGTGACGCGCATCGGCGCGCGCACCGAGTTTCAGTTCGCGCCCGTGCCGCCGCGCAACGGCACGCTGGCCGGCGCGCAACTCGACAGCGAACTCGAGCACATCGTGCACCTGTACCTGCTGAATCGCGGCGTGCTGATCACGCCGTTCCACAACATGATGCTCGTGTGCCCGCAAACGACGGCCGACGATGTCGATACGCTCGTCGCACAGTTCGATGCGTGCCTGGGTGAACTGGCCGGTTGATCGAATGCGACGACGGACGATCCTCGACGCGCCGGCAAACCGGTGCGCTCGAGCATCGATGCGTCGTCAATGACGAAGGTACGCCGCACGCGCGGCGAACCGAATACGCAGCGACCCGCCTCCGCTACACCGCCTTCAACGCGCGCCGCGCCACTTCCGCGAAATAGCGCGCGCCGGTCGGCAAGATCTCGTCGTTGAAATCGTACGTCGCGTTGTGCAGCGGCACGCCGCCCTGCCCGGCCACTTCGCCGTTGCCGATGAACACGAAATTGCCCGGCACCGCCTGCAGGAACGCGCCGAAATCCTCCGAGATCATCATCGGCTGCACGTCGGCGTTCACAGCATCGGCGCCCGCGACGTGCGCGGCGGCCTGCACGGCCGTGTCGACCCATTCCGGCGAATTCACCGTCGGCGCGAACTCGTGCGTGTACTCGAACGTACAGGCCGCACCGTGCGTACGGCAGATCCCTTCGCTGATCTCGCGCATCCGCGCCTCCAGCAGCGCCTGCACGTCGCGCGAATAGCTGCGCGTGTCGCCCTTGATCGTCACCGTCGACGGCAGCACGTTGCGCAGCCCGTCGGTGATGAATTCCGTGCACGAGATCACCGCCTGCTGGCCCGGGTCGAGATTGCGCGACACGATCGTCTGCAGCGCGAGCACGATCTGCGCGCCGATCACGATCGGATCGATGCCCATGTGCGGCCGCGCCGCATGCGTGCCGCGCCCGTCGATCCGGATCACGAAATTGTCTTCGCTCGCCATGATGCCGCCCGCACGCGTCGCGAACGTGCCCGCGCGCATGCCGGGCATGTTGTGCGCACCGAAGATCGCGTCGACCGGAAAGCGCTCGAACAGCCCGTCGGCGATCATCGCCTTCGCGCCGCGGCCGTGCTCTTCCGCCGGCTGGAAAATGAAGCGCACCGTGCCGTCGAAATCCTTGCGCTCGGCCAGCAGCTGCGCGGCGCCGAGCACCATCGACATGTGGCCGTCGTGCCCGCACGCATGCATCTTGCCGGGCGTGCGCGACACGTGTTCGCGGCCCGGCGCGTGCTCGACGATGTTCAGCGCGTCCATGTCCGCGCGAATGCCGATCGTGCGCTGGCCCGTGCCGACCGTCAGGTTCGCGACGAGCCCCGTGCCGCCGATGCCGCGATGCACGTCGAGCCCGAGCGTCGTCAGGATCCGCGCGACGTAGTCCGACGTGTTCACCTCTTCGAATCCGGTTTCCGGGTGCTGGTGCAGATACCTGCGCCAGGTCTTCAGTCGGCCCTGCAGCGTGCTTTCTGCCGTTGCGTCGATTGCATCCATTGCGTTCGCCTCGTCGGTGGTCATGTCGGTGGTCATGTCGTTCAGGCCGCCGCCGCCGCGCGGCTCAGCCAGTCGCGCTGGCGCGCGAGCACCGCGTCGGCCGTCTCGCCGACGCAGTTCCGGTACACGGACGGCGCGGTCGCCCCTTCCGTGTTGATCGCCAGCACGCGCGCGTTCGCGTCGAGCCCGACCTGCCGCGCGCGCGCCGGGTCGCGCATCAACACGGCCAGCCCCGCCACACCGGCCGCGCCCGATTCGCCGGCGACGAGCGGCACGTCGCGTTCGCCGCCGGCCGCGAGGCCGCGCATCGCCTGCACCGCGTCCGCGTCGTCGATCAGCATGAAGTGGTCGATACACATCTCGAGAAAATCCCATGCGAGCGGCGACGCCTCGCCGCACGCGAGCCCGGCCATCACCGAATCGACGCTGCCGCTCGCCTTCGTCGCGCGGCCGGCCAGCGCGCTCTGGTACAGGCAGTCGGCCTGGCGCGGCTCGACGACGACGAAGCGCGGCCGCTGCACGCCGTCACGCTCCCACAGGTAACTCGCGACGCCCGCGGCGAGGCCGCCCACGCCGCCTTGCAGGAACACGTGCGTGAACGGCCGCCCGTCGTCCTCCGCGGCCTGCGCGGCCGCTTCGGCGGCGATCACGCCGTAGCCCTGCATCACGTCGCGCGGAATCGCTTCGTAGCCGTCGTACGACGTATCCGACACGACGTACCAGCCGTTCGCCTGCGCGAGCTGCGCCGCGCAGACGACCGATTCGTCATAGTTCCCCGCGATGCGCACGATCCGCGCGCCGTACGCGGAGATCGCGCGTTCGCGCTCGGCGTCGACGTGCGCGTGCAGCACGATCACGCAGCCGCAGCCGATCGCACGCGCGGCGGCAGCCAGCGCGCGGCCGTGATTGCCGTCGGTCGCGCTGATCACCGTCAGGTCGGCCAGCGCCGACGCGTAGCGGCCGGTGACGAGCCCTTGCGGATCGAGTGCCTGCGTGCGGCGCAGCCGCTTCACGAGCCGCACCAGCGCGATCGGCGCGCCGAGTGCCTTGAAGCTGCCGAGCGGCGAACGGCACGACTCGTCCTTCACGCTGACGCTCGCGACGCCGAGCCGCGCGGCGAGATCGGGCAGCGCGCGCAGCGGCGTGCGTGCATTGCCGACGAGCGGCCAGTGCGCGAGCCATGCGCCGCTTTCGTCGGCCGACGCGATGTTCATCACGCGGCGCAGCGCGTTCGGGTAGGCGGTGCGCGACGCGCGCGGGTTGGCGATCAGCATGGCGAAAGGCTCCGGAAGCGGGACCTCGGGCGGTCCGTCGGGTGAGTCGGGTCGGGCAGGCGCGGGTTGCGCGCCGTCGGTTGGAAAAATAATATTGCGCAGGCGGGTGAACGAAATCGCCAAATCGACCACTTCGACGCAAAAATTTCTCATTCTTTCGAGGTTGCGCGCGCCATCATGACGACTCCACTCGATGCGTTCGATCGCAAGCTGCTGATGGAAGTCCAGCGCGACGCGCAGACGCCGCAGGCCGAGCTCGGCGCGCGCGTCAACCTGTCGACCGCTGCCGTGAACCGGCGGCTGCGGCGTCTCGCGGAAGCGGGCGTGATCGAGCGTTATACGGCCATCGTCGCGCCGGACAAGGTCGATCATCCGCTGACGATCGTCGTGAACGTCGAGGTCGAGAGCGAGCAGATCGACCAGCTCGACGCGATGAAACGCGCGTTCGAGCGCTGCCCGCAGATCCAGCAGTGCTACTACGTGACGGGAGAATGGGATTTCGTGCTGATCCTCGCGGTGCGCAACATGGATCAGTACAACGCGCTCACGCGCGAGCTGTTCTTCGCGAACAACAACGTGAAGCGGTTCAAGACGCTGGTCAGCATGAGCCGCGTGAAGGTCGGGCTCGACGTGCCGGTCGACCCCGGCGAGTGAATGCAGCGATGAAGCGGCCGGCGCGTGACAGCGTGCGCCGGCCGCTTCCCATCGACGGCTACGTCAGCGACAACTGAAGCTCGCCGCCGAGTTCAAGTCGCCCGAACCGTTGTAGCGCGCAACCTGCGGATACGGGCACAGCGGCCGCGTACGCCCCGCGCCCCACGACGCGGGCACGTCCGCGTTCGGCACCGCGTTCGCCGTGTCGCGCGCGGCAGCCACGACCGCCGCGGGCGCCTGCCCCTGTTCGACCCACGCGACGAGCGGCGTCAGCATGTCGAACTGGTCGGCGGCCGGCCCGCCGGAGCAGTGGTTCATCCCCGGCACCGGATAGAAGCGTGCGAAGCTCGACGCATCGCCTCCGTTCGCCTGCGCGACCTGCGCGTACCAGTCGCGCGTGTCGTTGAACGAGAACACCGGGTCGCCCGTGCCGTGATAGACGAGCAGCTTCGCGCCGCGCGACTTCAGCGCGGCGAGGTTCGTCTCGTCGGGCGGCGTCATGAACGACCATGACGATTGCGTATAAGTGCCGTTCGTCGCGAAGATTGCCGGCGCATCGTTGTCCATGTCGAAGCCGAGCGCGAAGCCGGCGAGGTTCGCGAGCACCGCGGCGGTTTTCGGCGGCGTCATGAACGTGAACGCCATCGCGGCCGGGTCGAGCATGATCGAGTTCGACTGCTTCCATGCAGCCCAGCCAGGGCCCGACAGGCCCGGATCGTACGGAAAGCTCGCGTACAGCGCCGTGCCCGCGCTGTTGCGCGCCCCGGCGAACACGTTCTCCAGCGCGGTTTTCTGCGCAGGCGTCAGGCACGACCCGGTGCGCGTGCCATTCGCGCAGGTGGGAACATCGGCATCGACGCTGAAGTGCGCCTGGCACGCGGCGACGTCCTGCACCATCCCGTCGGCCGCGCCGTCGAGCACGTCGCATTTTTCGAGAATCTTCGCGCCGACGAACTGGCGTTCCGCATCGTTGAAACCGCTGCGGATATCCGGCAACCCGTTCGTTCCCGTGGCCGATGCGATCTTCGCGAACTGCTGCGCGCCGTACATCTCGCCGATCGCCGCCTTCGGCAGATGGAAGCCCGGATCGCCCGCGATGATGCCGTCGTAGTCGGCCGGATTGCGCACCGCCGTGACCATCGCGTGACGGCCACCGTTCGAGCAGCCGCCGAAATAGCTGCGATCGGGCGCCTTGCCGTACGCGAGCCGGATCACCTGCTTCGCCATCGGCGTCAGCGCGTCGACGGCGCCGTAGCCGTAGTCGATCCGCGCCTGCGGATCGAGGCCGAACAGCGGATTCTGCGCGGCGCTGTGCCCGGAGTCCGAGCTGATCACCGCGAAACCCTGGTTCAGCGCGTTGGTCAGCGGCCCGCCGCCGCCGATCTCGCCGGTCGCGGTCACGACGTTGCCGTCGAGCCCGCCGTTCGCCTGGTAAAAGAAGCGGCCGTTCCATGCTTTCGGCAAGCGCATCTCGAAGCCGATCGCATAGGTCTTGCCGTCCACCGCGCTCACGCGCTCGTTCATTTTCCCCGCGATCACGCAGTGCTCGGCGACCGGCTTGCCGGCCACCGTCAGCGCGCCGGCCGCCGCGGTCGTCACCGACGTGAACGACGTGTTCGCATACGCGAGCTTCGCGGCGAGCGCGTCGCAGGTCTGCGCCATCGCGGCCGGCGTCGCGGCGCTCAGGTGCGTGGGCGGCGCGCTGATCGAATCGTCGCCGCCGCAACCGGCGAGCAGGGCGGCGGCGGACAGCGGCGCAATACAGAGGAATGCAGATTTCCTGTTCAAGATAACTCCCATTCGGTTCGTCACGCCGCTGAATCAGAACATGTGCCGCACGCCGACCATCGCGCCGAGCTGCCCCATCCCTGCGCCGGGCGTCGTGCCGGGCCCGCCGCCGCTGACCGAGTAGCGCGCGTGCGCGCTGTTCCACAGATACGACGATTGCGCATAGACGGCCGTGCGCTTGGTCAGCAGATAAGTCGCGCGCAGCGTGGCCATCGTCGCGCGCGTGTCGTGCGCGCTGTTGACGATCCGGTAGCCTTCGCCGTCGACGATGAAATCGGGCTTCACCGCATACGACGCGCCGACGAAGAACAGGTCCGAATGCGCGCCGGGCGCGGCCGGCGAACCGGTCGACACGCGCCGCCCGATCCAGCCCGCGCCGATCTTCGCGCCGGCCGCCTGCGCATACGCGCTCACGTGCGTACGCGCATCCTTGCCGCCGCTGCTCGTGAAGGGAACGGGCGCCACGCCGTCGAAGAAGTTGGCGGCCGCGCCGGTGCCGCCGCGCTGTTCCTCGTACGATGCCGCCGCACCGAAGTACGCGCTGTCGTACTTGAGCATCACCGACCAGTTGCGGCACTGCACCGCGTCGCCCGGCACCTGCCCCGCGCACGTGCCCTGCCCCGGCGAGTTGCCGGTGCCCGCGCCGTCGCGGCCGAACGAATACGCGGCGCCGAACGTCACGCCGCGATACGCGCCGACGTAGGTCACCGCGTTGTCGGCGCGGCCGTTCGGCACGTACGCGTCGAACGAGCCGAGCCCGTAGATGTCGGGGCCGATGATGTCCGCGCCCTGCAGCGCGAGATAGGTCATCGTGTACTGACGGCCGAACGCGAGCGTACCGAAGCCGCTCTTCAGCCCGACGAAGGCCTGGCGCCCGAACAGCCGGCCGCCCTGGCCGAGATCGCCGCCGCGTACGTTGAAGCCGCTTTCGAGCGTGAACACCGCCTGGTAGCCGCCGCCGAGATCCTCGGTGCCGCGCAGCCCCCAGCGCGACGGCAGCTCGCCCGTCACGCCCGGCATCCGCACGACGTGGTCGCCGGCCGCGTTCGCGTGCGACACGAACTCGACGCCCGTGTCGATGATCCCGTACAGCGTCACGCTCGACTGCGCGTGCGCGCCCGGCGCGGCAAGCGCGCAGCACGCGCCGGCGGCCAGCAGGCCGTTCCTTGTCTTCGTCTTCATTTCGTTGCGTCTCCAGACCGTGTTGAATTGCGCGCTCTGACGGCGCGCCTTGAAAAAAACGAAACGTCAGTCGTCGGCTTGCGGGCGACGAATCAGCACGAATGCAGCGAAGGCCGCGACGAGCGTGACGGGGATGCTCGCGCCGATCACGACCGGCGCGCTGCGGCCCGCGGCCAGCAGCGTCGCGGCCGCGAGCGGCCCGACGACGGAGCCGAGCCGGCCGACGGCCACCGCCGCGCCGACGCCGGTGCCGCGCATCGCGGTCGGGTAGTAGATCGCCGCGAGCGCATACAGCACCGACTGCCCGCCGACGACGAACATCCCCGCCGCGAACGCGGCCGCCGCGAGCGACGCGAAACCGGGCGCGGCCGCGAGCGCGGCGAGCGACAGCACGATCCCGACATACATGCCGCCGACCACGCGCGACGCGCGCATCCGGTCGAGCGCCGCGCCGATGCCGAGCGCGCCGAGCCCCGCGCCGACGTTGAACGCAATCTGCACGAGGCCGACGTGTGCGCGATCGAGCCCGCGCGAAGCCATCAGCGACGGCAGCCAGTTCAGCAGGAAGTAGAGGACGATCAGCGTGCAGAAGTAGCTGACCCACAGCGCGACCGTCGACGTCGTGCGGCCGTCGCCGAACAGCGTCTTCCCGACGCTCGTGCGTGATGCCTGCGTGCCCGCGACGTCGAGATACGCGCGCGATTCCGGCAGGCACCACACGAGCAGCGGCACGAGCAGCAGCGGACCCACGCCGCCGACGTAGAAAATGTGCCGCCATTCGGTGTCGCCCGCGAGCAGCACGCCGATCACCGACGCGATCACGCCGCCGAACGGGATCCCGCAGTACATCGTCGCGACCGCGCTGCTGCGCGAGCGCGGCTCGACCGCTTCGGACGACAGCGCGATCAGGTTCGGCATCGCGCCGCCGAGGCCGATGCCGGTCAGCACGCGCACGACGACGAGCATCGCGAACGTCGATACCTGCGCCGTCGCGATCGACAGCAGCCCGAACAGCACGACCGATGCGATCAGCACACGCTTGCGGCCGATCCGGTCGGCGAGCCGCCCGCCGAGCATCGCGCCCGGCAGCAGCCCGAAGGTGCCCGCGCTGAACGCGATGCCCATCTGCGACACGGACAGCCCGAATTCGCGCGCCATGCGCGGCGCGGCGACACCGACCGACTGCAGGTCGAGCCCTTCGAGGAGAGCGATCGCGAAACACAGCGCGAGCGTGGTCGCGACCGTGGATTTTTCGGCAACGTAAGTGTTCATGTCTCCATTCCCATGTCTTTGTAGTCGGTCGGCCCTGCAACGGCCGCCGCGCGCCGCCGCCGGCCAGTGGCGGTTCGGCGCGCGAGGTGTCGTATGAACGGCCGCCTTTATCAGGCAACCTGATTCACTGGCCGAAAAAATGCCTGCCGGTGTCGTGGCCGGCCGGTCGTTGTGCGTGCTGCTTACGCGTAAATCACGTCGGGATCGCGTCGCGCCGGGTCGTACAGCGCGTCGATCGTCGCCGCGCGATGCTTCTGCACGGCCGCCTGGTTCAGCGAACCCTTGTCGGTCACTTCGCCGAGATCGAGCGACGGCGGCGTGTCGATCAGCCGGATCCGCGCGACGAACGTCGACCCGCCGCTCGCGTTCCGGTTCAGCGCAGCGAGCCACGTCGCGAACGCCGCGCGCACGGCCGGCGCGCGCAGCACGTCGGTCACGGATGCGTCGGCCGCCAACCCCGCCAGCGCACGGCACGCATCGACGCGCGGGAACACCAGCAAGCCGATGTCGTCGCGATTGATCCCGGTGACGACCACGTCCTGCACGTACGGCGCGCCGGTCGACACCGCATTCGCGCGCAACGGCCCGACGCTGACGAACGTGCCGCTGCTCAGCTTGAAGTCCTCGGTCAGCCGCCCGTCGAACAGCAGCCCGAGTTCCGGCCGCTGCGGATCGGCAAAGACGCCCGCGTCGCCGCTGCGGTAGTAGCCTTCTTCGTCGAACACGTCGCGCGGATCGACGTCCGCATGCCAGTAGCCGCGCATCACGTTCGGCCCCTTGAAGCGCAGTTCGTGCTTGCCGCCGCACGGCACGAGCTTCGCGTCGCAGCCGGGCGCGGGCAGCCCGATATAGCCGGCGCGCATCAGCGGTCCCGTCGTGAACAGGCACGACGGCGACGCCTCCGTCATCCCGAGGCCGGCCATGATCCGGATGCGCTCGCCGCAATGCGCTTCGGTCACGCGGTCGAGCCGGTCCCATGCGGCCTGCGACAGCCCCGCGCCGCCGAAGAAATACAGCTTCACGCGCGAGAAGAACGTGTCGCGCAGCTCGGCATCGCGTTCGAGCGCGGTAGTCAGCTCTTCCCAGCCCTTCGGCACGTTGAAGTAGATCGTCGGCGCGATCTCGCGCAGGTTGCGCACGGTTTCGTCGAAGCGGCCGGGCATCGGGCGGCCGTCGTCGATATACAGCGTGCCGCCGTTGTACAGCGCGATGCCGAGGTTGTGACTGCCGCCGAACGTGTGATTCCAAGGCAGCCAGTCGACCAGCACCGGCGGCTCGCGCGTGAGTTCCGGCATCGTCTGCCGCAGCATCTGCTGGTTGCTGCACAGCATCCGGTGCGTGGTCGGCACCGCCTTCGGCTGCTTCGTCGAACCGGACGTGAACAGGATCTTCGCGAGATGGTCGGGGCCGACCGCCGCGTGGATCGCGTCGATCGTGCGCGGAACGGTGGCGAGCAGGCGCGACAGCGGCACTGTGCGGCTCTCGACATCGGTTTGCGCATCGGCGTCGCGGGCCACGATCAGTGTTGCATCGGCCGGCAACGTCGCATCGAGCGCACGCGCGAACGGCGCACGTTCGGCGACGAACACCGCGCCCGGCCGCAGCACGCCGAGCGTGTGACGCAACTTGCCGTAGTCGGTCGACACCAGCGAATACGCGGGCGAAATCGGCGAATACGGCACGCCGGCCAGCATCGCCGCGAACATCATCTGCAAATGCTCGAGATCGTTGCCGGACAGCACCGCGAGCGGACGCTCGGCCGACAGCCCGAGATCGACGAGGCCCTGGCCGAGCACGCGCGCGCGTTCGAGCATCTGCGCGTACGTGATCTCGATCCAGCGGCCATCGGCGCCACGCCGCGCGGCCAGCACGCGGTCGGGATGCGCGTGCGCGCCGCGCACGAGGCAGTCGGTGATGCGCGTCGGGTAATCGCCGAGCGGCTCGCGCGAGCGCAGGTACCAGGTACCGTCGTCGGCGCGGCGAATCTCGGCCGCGCCGACCGCGACGGCGGCCGCGCGATAGCGCACGGCGTCGGCGTGTTGGCCAACCTGAAGCGGCGCCTTCTCTGCATTCATCGTCGGCTCGCTCATATCGGGTAGTGGCGCGGCGCGGTCTGCACGGTGATCCAGCGCAGCTCGGTGAATTCGGCGATCGACGCGCGGCTGCCGAAGCGGCCGTAGCCGCTCGCCTTCGTGCCGCCGAACGGCATCTGCGCTTCGTCGTGCACGGTCGGCCCGTTGACGTGGCAGATCCCCGATTCGATCCGGCGCGCGACCGCCATCGCACGTGCGATATCGCGGCTGAACACGCTCGCCGACAGCCCGAATTCGCTGTCGTTCGCGAGCGCCACCGCTTCGTCGTCGCTGTCCGCACGCAGGATCGCGACGACCGGTGCAAAGGACTCCTCGCGATAGAGCCGCATGTCGCGCGTCACGCCGTCGACGATCGCCGGCTGCATCGTCGCGCCTTCCACACGGCAGCCGAGCGGCAGTTGCGCGCCAAGCGCACGCGCATCCTCGACCAGCGACGCCGCGCGCGCGGCAGCCGACGCATCGACCATCGTGCCGAGCGCATGACCGGCCAGCGGATCGCCCGCGACCAGCGTGCGCGCCTTCGCGGCGAGCCGCTCGACGAGGGCGTCGGCGATCGGCCGTGCGGCGATCACGCGCTCGGTCGACATGCAGATCTGCCCCTGGTTGAAGAATGCGCCGAACGCGATCGCGTCGACGGCCGCATCGAGATCGGCATCGTCGAGCACGAGCACCGGCGCCTTGCCGCCGAGTTCGAGCAGCACGGGTTTCAGGTGCACGGCCGCGTGGCGCGCGATGATGCGGCCGACGTGCGTCGACCCGGTGAAGTTGATCCGCTTCACGTGCGGATGCGCGATCATCCGCTCGACGAGCTCAGGCGCATCGGCCGCCGCGTGCGTGATCACGTTGACCACGCCCGCGCCGAGCCCTGCCTCGTCCAGCACCGCACCGATCAGCGCGTGCACACCGGGGCACGCCTCGGACGCCTTCAGCACGACCGTGTTGCCGCACGCGAGCGGCATCGCCAGCGCCCGTGTGCCGAGGATCACCGGCGCGTTCCACGGCGCGATGCCGAGCACCACGCCGCACGGCACGCGCATCGCGAGCGCGAGATTGCCCGGTACGTCGGACGGAATCACGTCGCCGGCGATCTGCGTCGTCATCGACGCGGCCTCGCGCAGCATGTTCGCCGCGAGCGTCACGTTGAAGCCGAGCCAGCCGGGCGTCGCGCCGGTTTCGGCGACGCCCGTCGCGATGATCTCGTCGATGCGCGCGTCCATCAGGTCGGCCGCGTGCAGCAGCCGGCGGCGCCGTTCGGTCGGCGCAAGCGTCGCCCACGCGGGGAACGCGCGATGCGCGGCGTCGGCCACGCCGGCCGCCGGCGCGCGCGATGCGAGCGCGCCCGTCGCGGGGTTGAAGCGGTCGAAGGTGCGGCCGTCGCGGGCGTTGCACCACTCGCCGCCGATCAGCATCCGTCTGTCGGTCATGTCGTCTCCTGCCTGTCTCTTGCGATTACGCCGGCGGGGAAGCCGGCGGCTGCGTCCGCGCTTGTCTCAGCGCTTGTATGCCTGCAGGCCCGGCTTGATCGTCTTGTCGTCGAGGAACTGCTTCAGCCCCTGTTCGCGGCCGCGCTCCGGGTCGCGCAACTGCGCCTGGTCGAGCTTCGCATACAGGTAATCCTCGCACTGCTCCCACGTGAGTTCGCGCGAACGCTTGAAGCCGTGCTTCGCCGCGCGCAGCACGACCGGGTTTTTGTCCATCAGCCGCGCGGCCAGCGCGATCGTCGCGTCGCGCAGCCCGGCGAGCGGCACGCTGCTGTTCACGAGGCCCATCTCCGCCGCTTCCGCGCCGGTGAACGTATCGCCGGTCATGATGTAGTGCAGCGCGCGGCGGTGCCCGACCGTGTCGGCCATCGCCTTGCTGACAAGGTTGCCCGGCGGGATGCCCCAGTTGATCTCCGACAGCCCGAACACCGCTTCATCGGCCGCGATCGCGAGGTCGCACGCGACGAGCGGCGAGAACCCGCCGCCGAAGCACCAGCCGTTCACCATCGCGATGGTCGGCTTGTTGTACATCCGCAGACGGCGCCACTGCCATTCCGATGCGTCGCGGCGCACCTTTTCCTGCAGCGCGTCGGAGCCGCCATCGATCTCGCGGAAATATTCCTTCAGATCCATGCCGGCCGTCCACGCGGCGCCCGCGCCGGTCAGCACCAGCACCTTCGCCTCGTCGTCGAACTCGACCGCGTCGAGGACTTCCAGCATCTCCCGGTTCAGCGTCGGGCTCATGGCGTTGCGCTTCTCGGGGCGATTCAACGTCACCCACGCGATGCCGGCCTCCACTTTCACTTCAACGGTCTGCCAGCGGTTGTCGTACTTGCTCATGTCTGTTCCTGTCGTTCGTTTCCAGTGCGATTCGGTGCGCAGCATCCCTGCTGCGGACGACTTCATTTAATATCAGGCTACCTGATATTGCAAGCGGCACGAGCGCCGGTGTAAACCCGGAGCGGACGCGGAGAAAGCGGCGGGGAAATCAGGGAGCGGTCGGGAGGCCGCCGATGGCGTGGACGAAGCGAGCTCGGGCCTGACGGCAGGCCCGCGTCGTGAAAACCGGGGAAGCGGTCAGCCGCGCAGGTTGCGCGAGAACAGTTCGAGCGCGCGCTGCACGTGCGCGGCGTCGTCGGCCGGGATGTCGCCGAGCATGCGCTTTTCGAGCGGGCGCAGCACGGCTTCGCATTCGCGCAGCATCGCCGCGCCTGCATCGGTCAGCGTCAGCAGGATGATGCGGCCGTGCGACGGGTCGGCTTCGCGCGTGACGAAACCGCGGGCGGCCATCACGCTCATCACCTCGTTCGCCGACTGCGGTGTGATCCACGAGCGCTCGGCCAACTGCGCGTTCGACGATGCGCCGCGCGCCTCGAGCACCGACAGCGCCGTGTACTGCGCGAGCGTGATGCCGAGCGGCGCGAGCGCGTCGGTCATGTGGCGGCGCAGCAGCCGGTCGAGGCCGCCGATCACGTAGGTCAGGCGCTGTTGCACGCGCGGCTTCGGCTTGTCGGCCGGCGTGCGGGCGACGTTCTTCGCGGCGGGTTTCGAACGGGCGGGCTTGGTCGGGGTGGAACTCATGGCGCGGGCTGGGTGGAATTGCGGGCCATCTTACCAGCAGGTGGGGGGACGGACGCATAGTCGCGACATCACGCTTAACGTCCCTCCATGTTCTCAGTTGCCTCGTATAAGTACGAAATTACCGGTCCGCACATCCATTAAATTACCAAAAACAATCGATTCTCATCTTGAAAATGGTTCGTCACTTCGTGATGGGGTAAAAGAATAGTGACTGCAATACTGGAACCAACAATGGTTAATACAGGAAGAAATATGCAGACCAGCCTCCCAAGAATCACTGAGCTAGCCATTCTTGTGTTTTTGCTGATTGGTTTTTCCATTCATATGACCAGACCAAATTATGGTCAATGTGATTTTTTTGAAAAAGAACTGAATGGAGGGAAGAAAGAATTTGGAGGTGTGGAATATTACGCAAAGTTGTGTGGAGCGAATGCCCGGAATGGGCATGAAGTGAGGCTTCAGCTTTTTGACGGAACTGGGGAATTGCGCGCTCGACGCTATTTTTTATACTACGTAAATTCGGCGACTGAGCGAGAACTGGCAGAGGGTGTCGGCGGAATCGTATATTACGATAGCTCGAGCAGCGATGTGATGCAGTTAATTGCGATTCCGCCTACCAAATGGGATTGGATTCGTGCCCGACTACCTTTATTTTAATTGTCGTGATTGAGTGTAAAAGAAAGAAAAGCCCCCGAGTCTTCACAAGTCGGGGGCTTTCGTTTTGCCCGCTGGCCGATAGAACCTGCCGTCCACACCCGCCATTCATCCAGTACGTGTCCCCGCAAACCGCGCGGTCGGCAGCCCCGCATACCGCGTCTGCGCGACGAACACACCGCCCGCGTGCGCGTCGCTCGCCAGCGCATCGTCGCTCAGGTCAACACGCGCACTCGTCACATACAACCGGCCGTCACCGTCAATCGCAACGCAGCTCGGCTGCGCGGTCGGCACCGCCACGCGGTCCGTCTCGACGCCATCGGGCCCATAACGCACTACCCGCCGTCCACCCCACTGCGCATTCCACAGCCCGCCGTCGCGATCGACGATCGAGCCGTCCGGATCACCATCGGCATCGGTCAGCCGCGCGAACGGCCTCACGTTCGCGACATCGCCACCCGCCCGGTAATCGCACACAAAAATCTCGCGCACCAGCGAATCGCAGAAATACATCTTCGACCCATCCGGCGAGAACCCGATACTGTTCGCGATCGCGGCCGGCGGCAACGCAAGCCGTTCGAGCGTGAGATCGGGATTGAGCCGATAGAACCCACCAACCGCGCGCGGCGGCTCGCCACCTTCGTCCTTCATCCCGAAGACGAACGCGCCGGCCCCGTCGCAGCGCCCGTCGTTCAGCCGCGTCGGCAAATCGGGCTCGACGTCGACGATCCGCGTGAACGCACCGCTACGCAGATCAAGGAACGCGAGATGCGTAGCGAGCCCGACGAGCAGCACGTCCGGATCGTCGGTCAGCGCAAAGCACGCGAGCCGCTCGGGCATCGCCCACGGCGTGAGGTCGGAGCCATCCGCACGGCAGCGCCACAGTTGCGCGCCTTCGATGTCCACCCAGTACAGCGCGTGCGTCCTGTCGCACCACGTCGCGCCTTCGCCGAGCGTGTTGCGGCTGTCGGCCAGCAGCGTCGCCGCCGTGCCCGGATGAGTCTGTTGCATGCCGTCTCCCGATATTCGTCGTATTTGCAGGCGGCCGCGCGTGGTCGAAATCAGATCTTCATCGCGCGCCGCTGGTTGCGACGATACTGGTCGAACAGCACCGCGAGCAACAGAATTCCGCCGCGTATCAGATATTGGTAAAAGGTCGGCACGTTCAGCAGGCTCATCGCGTCCTGCACGGAGCCCATGATCAGCACGCCGACCAGCACGCCGGAGATCGTCGCGACGCCGCCCGTCAGCGACACGCCGCCGAGCACGCACGCGGAGATCACGCCGAGTTCGAGGCCGACCGATGTCTTCGGGTCGCCGAGGCTCATCCGCGACGCGAGCATCACGCCGGCGAAGCCGGTCACGAGCCCCTGCAGCACGAACACGGCGATCTTGATGCGCATCACCGGCAGCCCCGCGAGCAGCGCGGCCTCGCCGTTGCCGCCGACGGCCAGCACGTTCTTGCCGAACACCGTCTTGCGCAGCAAAAAGCCGAACACGACGAAGCCGATGATATTGCTCCAGATCGGAAACGAGATGCCGAGGAACGACCCGCCGCCGAGATCGAAGAAGCGCTCTTCCGAGATCATCACCGCGTCGCCGTTCGACGTGATGAATGCGAGCCCGCGCACGACTTCCATCATCGCGAGCGTGACGATCAGCGAGTTGATCCGGTAGCGCGCAATCAGCACGCCGTTCACGAGCCCCACCGCGCCGCCGGCGAGCACGCCGGCCGCGACGCCGAGCACGATGCTGTGCGTCGCGGTAATCAGCGTCGATGCGACCACACCCGAGAACGCGACGATCGACGCGACCGACAGGTCGACTTCGCCGAGCGCGAGCACGAACATCATCGTCACCGAGATCGAACCGATCAGCGTGACCGATAGCAGCAGGCCCTGGATGTTGCGCGGCGTGAGGAAGTCCGGCACGGTCAGCGACAGCGTCGCGAACAGCACCAGAAACACCATCACGATGCCGGAGCGGTTGATCAACTGCCACACGCCGCCGCGCGCGCGCGCGGGCACGGCGGGCGTATCCGGGGAGGGGGAAGTACGTTGGGGTTGCATTGCCTGGCTCATAACGTTTGCTTTCCAGTTTGACTGCGGGCCGCTAGCGCGGCAGCGCGAGCTTGATCAGCGCATCGGGCGTCGCCTGCGCCTTTGCGACCTCGCCCGCGATCCGTCCTTCCTTCATCACGACGATGCGGTCCGACACGCCGATCACCTCGGCCAGATCGCTCGACACGAGGATCACCGTACGGCCCGCTTCCGCGAGTTCGTAGAACAGGTTGTAGATTTCGGCGCGCGCACCGACGTCGATGCCGCGCGTCGGCTCGTCCATCAGGAACACGTCGATGCGCTCGGCCAGCCAGCGCGCGAGGACGACCTTCTGCTGGTTGCCGCCCGACAGCGCGCCGATCGGCGTTTCGCCGTCGCGGGTCTTGATCGCGAGGCGCTCGATGTATTTCTGCGCGAGCTCGCGTTCGCGCCGCCCGTCGAGCAGCACGCGCGCCGGGCTGAAATGACGGCGCGCGCTGATGTTGAGGTTGTCGGCCACCGACGCGATCGCGACGATGCCTTCCTGCTTACGGTCTTCCGGGCACAGCGCGATGCCGGCACGCACCGCGTCGCGCGGGCTGCCGAACGCCACCCGCTTGCCGTTCAGCTCGACGTGGCCGGCGGTCGGCCGCACCGCGCCGTACAGCAGCTTCATCAGCTCGGAACGGCCCGCGCCGACGAGCCCGAAGAAGCCGACGATCTCGCCGCGCCGCGCGGTGAACGACACGGGCTCGGCCAGCCCCGGCCCCGCCAGCCCCTTCGCTTCGATCAGCACGTCGCCGGCCGGGCGCGGCCGGTAGCCGTACACGTCCTCGATCGAACGGCCGACCATGCAGCCGATCAGCCGGTCGCGGTCGAGATCGGCGACGGAATCGAACGTGTCGATGCGGCGGCCGTCGCGAAACACCGTCACGCGGTCGCACAGCTCGTACACTTCCTCCATCCGGTGCGTGACGTAGATGATCGCGCGGCCTTCCGCGCGCAGCGCGCGGATGATCCGGAACAGTTGCGTGGTTTCGCGTGCGGACAGCGAACTGGTCGGTTCGTCGAACGCGATCACGCGCGCATCGCGCATCAGCGCCTTGCCGATCTCGATCATCTGGCGCTGGCCGATCGACAAATACTTCACCGGGATGCCCGGATCGATGTGCTCGCCGAGCCGCTCCAGCGCATCGAGGGCGCGCGCGGCGAGCGCACGTTCGTCGACCACGCCGAGCCGGCTCGGCAATTGCCCGAGCATCAGGTTTTCCGCGACCGTCAGCTCGGGCACCAGATGCAGCTCCTGGTAGATGATCGCGATGCCGGCCTCGAGTGCCGCGCGCGTCGACGCGAAGCGCTGCGCCGTGCCGTTCAGCGTCAGCGTGCCGGCCTGCGGCTGGTTCACGCCGGACAGCACCTTCAGCAGCGTCGATTTCCCCGCGCCGTTCTCGCCCATCAGCCCGTGCACTTCGCCCGCGCGCACCGACAGCGACACCGCGTCGAGCGCACGCACGCCCGGAAACGTCACGGTGATGCCGTCGAGCGCGAGCAGCGGGCCGTCCGGCGGCGTACCCGCTTCGGCGTCGTGGCCGGACGCGGCCGTCATCGTCTGCATCGTCATCGCGTTCTCGCCTCGCCCCGCTCAGATACCGAGTTCGGCGCGCACGGCCTGCCAGTTCGCGCGCGTCATCAGCTTGCCGCTCGTCTGCGTGTCGGCCGGCGGCGTCTTGCCGTTGCGGATCCAGTCGACGAGGTTCTGCGTGCTGTCCTTGCCGTGGTTCGTCGAGCTGACCGCGATCGTCCCGTAGAAGCCGGTCGGCTCCTTCTTCTGGAACTCGGCGAACGCCTCGCCCGCGCCGTTGATGCCGACGCCGATCACGTCGGCCGCCGGGATGTGCAGCTGTTCGGTCGCGCGCACCGCGCCGAGCACGGTTTCCTCGTTCAGCGCGTAGACCACCCATTTCTTCACGTTCGGATGGCGCGCGAGCACCGGCGCCGCCGCGCTGAAGCCGCCTTCGTCGTCGGTCGTCTTCTGCGGCGCGTCGAAGATATTCTCCTTGCGGAAGCCGTTCGCGAGCAGCGCCTGCGTCGCGCCGTCGGTGCGCAGCTTCGCGGTCGGCAGCTCGTAGTTCGTGATGCGCAGCGCGCCGACTTCCTCGGGCTTCCAGCCGCGCCGCTTCATCTCGTCGGCGATCGCCTGGCCGACCTGGTTGCCGATCTTGGTCGCCGACATCCCGAGGTGCGGCACGTTCGGCAGCGGCTTGCCGCTCGAATCGACGAGCTGGTCGTCGACGGTCACGAACTTCATGTTGTAGCGCTTCGCGCGCGACGCGATCGCCGGTCCGAGGCGCACGTCCGGCGCGCAGATCACGAAGCCCTGCGCGCCTTGCGAGCCGAGGTTGTCGATCGCGGCCAGCACCTTCTCGCCGTCGGGCGTGCCGATCTTCACGACCGAGAAGTTCTCCTTCTGGCCGAGCGCGGATGCCGCATTCTGCTCGTTGATGAACCACGCCTGCTCCGGCATCTTCACGAGGAAGCCGATCTTCAGCGGCGCATCGGCATGCGCGGCGCCCGTCATCCCGAGCGGCGCGATGCAAAGCGCGGCCAGCAGCGCGCGCAGGGTGTGTCGACGGATCGTGTGAGTCGTGCGGTTCATGGGTGTCTCCTTGGTATCGGCTGATGCCGTGATGCGTGTCGAAATATCAATCAATCGTCGCGTGCGCTTCATGCTTCATGGCGAAGCGCACGCAGGTTCAGCGGCCGAACGCGTCGGTCTGCACGCGCCGGCCGAACAGGAAGGCATCGGCGACGAGCCGCAGCGGCCGCACGTCGACGTCGCTTTCTCCACGCGCGATCAACGCGTGGAAATGCGCATACAGCGCCGGGTATTCGCGCTCCGGCCCGATCTCGACCGGCTCGCCCGCGATCGACAATTGCGCGCCGCCGCGGCTGATCGCGAGCACGCCGTCGGCCGTGTCGACCGCGATCTCCCATTGCTCGACCGGGCCGTGCCGCCAGTCGAATTCCGCGCGCACCGGTACGCCGTCGGTATCCGCGCAATCGAGTTCGGCCGCGATCGGCATCTGCGCGTCGCTCGGTACGATCAGCGTCGCCTCGCGCAGCACCAGCTCGCGCGGCAGGATCCGCGTGACGATCGACAGCGCGTTGATGCCCGGATCGAACACGCCGAGGCCGCCCGGCTCCCAGATCCACTGCTGCCCCGGATGCCAGCGCCGCACGTCTTCCTTCCAGCGCACCTGCACCGCGCGGATCGTGCGTTGCGCGAGCCATGCACGCGCCGGCTCGACCGCGCTCGCGCAGCGCGAATGCCAGGTCGCAAACAACGTGAGGCCACGCTCGCGGGCCAGCGCGTCCAGCGCCGCCACTTCGCCGAGCGTCGCGCCCGGCGGCTTCTCGAGCATCACGTGCTTGCCGGCTTCGAGCGCCGCGCGCGCCTGCGCGTAGCGCACCTGCGGCGGCGCGCACAGCGACACCGCGTCGAGCTCGGGCTCGGCGGCCAGCAGCGCGTTCAGATCCGGATAATTGCGCACGCCGTTGACTTCCGCGTGACGGCTCGCGCAGGCAGTCAGCGCGAAGCCCGGTTCGGCGGCGATCGCCGGCAAATGCTGGTCGCGGGCGATCTTGCCGATCCCGACGACACCCAGCGAAATTGGATGGCTCATCGTGCGTCTCTCCTTCGCGAATCGCTCAGCGCGCCCAGCGCAGCACGAGCGGATCGAGCCGGCGCGCGATCGCGAGCAATTCCGCGCGCGTGTCCGGGTGCAGTTCCGGCATCGGATGCCGCGGCCGCTCGCATGCGATCACGCCGCCCGCGCGCATCAGCGCCTTCGCGGTGAGGATCCCGGACTGGCGGTTCTCGTGATTGATCAGCGGCAGCCACGTCTGGTAATGCGCGAACGCATCGTCGTGGCGCCCGTCGCGCCATGCTTCGAGGATCGGCCGGATACCGTCCGGGAAGCCGCCGCCCGTCATCGCGCCGGTCGCGCCCGCATGGAGGTCGGCGAGCAGCGTGATCGCCTCCTCGCCGTCCCACGGCCCCTCGATCGCGTCGCCGCCGAGCCGGATCAGCTCGCGCAGCTTGTGCGCCGCACCCGGCGTCTCGATCTTGAAGTACGCGACCTGCTCGATCTCGCGGGCCATCCGCGCGAGGAACGGCGCGGACAGCGGCGTGCCGCTCGCCGGCGCGTCCTGGATCATGATCGGGATGTCGATCGCATCGGACACGCGCGCGAAGAAATCGAAGATCTGCGCTTCCGGCACGCGAAACGTCGCGCCGTGATACGGCGGCATCGCCATCACCATCGCCGCGCCGAGCTGCTGCGCGCGCAGGCTGCGCGCCGCGCAGACCTGCGTGCTGTAGTGCGACGTCGTGACGATCACCGGCACGCGGCCGGCGACGTGTTCGAGGATCGTGCACGTGAGCACGTCGCGTTCGTCGTCGGTGATCGCGAACTGCTCGGAGAAGTTCGCGAGGATGCACAGCCCGTCCGAGCCGGCGTCGATCATGAAGTCGACCGCGCGCTTCTGGCTCGCGAGGTCGAGCTCGCCGGTGTCGGAAAACGTCGTCGGAACGACGGGGAAGATGCCGCGATAGCGCGGTGTGCTGCTCGATGTCATGGTGGGTCCTGCGTCAGTCGAAGCGGCGTTCAGCCGGAAAACAAGGCGTTCAGGATTCGCGGGCGAATGCGCCCGCGGCCGGCTCGGGCGCGCGCAGCGCGGCCCGGACCACGAACGTCATCAGCACCGCGAACAGCAGCGTCGCCGCGAGAAAGTACAGGCCGGCCGCGAGGCTGCCGGTCGATGCCTTGATCAGCCCGATCCCGTACGGCCCGACGTAGCCGCCGAGATTCGCGAGCGAATTGATCGCGGCGATGCCGACCGCGGCGCTCGTGCCGGCCAGGAATTCGCCGGGCAGCGCCCACACGACGGCCTGGATCGAATAGAGCGAGAACGCGGTCAGGCAGATGAACATGAATTGCAGCGCCGGCTGCCGCACCCACGCGCTCGCGGCCATCGTCACGGCGGCGGCCGCCGACACGACGACGATGTGCCAGTAGCGCTCGCGCTTGCGATCCGAATGGCGCGGCACGACGAGCAGGCCGACCACCGCGAACAGGTAGGGCACGGCGGACAGCAGGCCGGTCGTCGCATCGCCGGCGCCGAACGCGTGGATGATCGTCGGCAGCCACAGCGACAGCCCGTAGATGCACAGCGGGAACGGCAGGAACAGCGCGGCGAGCAGCAGCACGCGGCGGTCGCGCAACGCGGCGAGCGGATTGCCGTGCGAATCGGGGCGATACGTGTCGCGGTCGGCGGCGAGCTGCCGCGCGATCCAGCGGCGTTCGTCGTCGTTCAGCCAGCGCGCATGCGCGGGCGATTCGGGCAACAGCCGCAGCGTCGGCCATGCGAGCAGCACGGCCGGCAAGCCGCTGACGACGAACAGTGTCTGCCAGTCCGACAGGCCGAACCACCCGTGCGTCGACAGCAGCCATCCGGCGAGCGGCCCGGTGACGATACCGGCGAGCGGCTGCGCGAGCACGAGCAGGCCGATCACGCGGGCGCGATCCCGCATCGGGAACCATTGCGTGAGGAAGTACAGGATGCCGGGATAGAGGCCGGCTTCGGCCGCGCCGAGCAGGAAGCGCAGCATGTAGAAGCTGGTCGGCCCCTGCACGAGCGCCATCGCCATCGTGATCACGCCCCACGTCGCGAGGATGCGCGCGAACCACACGCGTGCGCCGAAGCGGCCGAGCGCGAGGTTGCTCGGCACCTCGCACAGGAAGTAGCCGATGAAGAACAGTCCGGCGCCGAGCCCGTACGCGGCGTCGCCGAGGCCGATCGCCGCGTTCATGTGGAGCTTCGCGAAGCCGACGACGGTACGGTCGACGTACGCGACCACGTAGATCAGCGCGAGGAACGGCACCAGCTTGCGCGTGAGCAGGCGGGTCAGTTGCCGTTCGTCGACGGCTGCCGGCGAATCGGACTGTTCCGCCGCGGCCTGCGCGGGCGTGTACTGCGTCGTCATCTTGTCTCCTGTCGGCCCACGTTAGCGCTTCAGCGCTTACGCGGGCCGTATCTCTGCACAATCGGCTGTCACCGCCCGCCACTCAATGCGAATGGCTCGGCACGTCCGCGCCGCGCATGCCGACCAGGAAGTCGAGGTCGCACCCCTCGTCGGCCTGCAGCACGTGATCGATATACAGCCGTGCGTAACCGCCCTTGCCGAGCTGCCCGGCCACGCCCGGCGCCGCGGTCGGATCGACGTCCGACAGGCGGCGCTGCAGCTCCTCGTCCGTAATGTCCAGATGCAGCGTGCCGGCCTCGCAGTCGAGTTCGATCCAGTCGCCGTTGCGCACGGCAGCAAGCGGCCCACCGGCCGCGGCTTCCGGCGCGACGTGCAGCACGACCGTGCCGTACGCGGTGCCGCTCATCCGCGCATCGGAAATCCGCACCATGTCCTTCACGCCCTGGCGCAGCAGCTTCGGCGGCAGCCCCATGTTGCCGACCTCGGCCATGCCCGGATAACCGCGCGGCCCGCAATTCTTCAGCACCATCACCGAGCTCGCGTCGATGTCGAGCGCTTCGTCGTTGATCGTCGCCTTGTAGTGGTCGAGGTTCTCGAACACCACCGCGCGGCCGCGATGCTTCAGCAGTTCGGGGCTCGCCGCCGACGGTTTCAGCACCGCGCCGCGCGGCGCGAGATTGCCGCGCAGGATGCAGATCCCGCCGTCCGCGATCAGCGGCCGGTCGAGCGGACGGATCACTTCATCGTCGTAGTTCGGCGCTTCGCGCACGTTGTCCCACAGCGACTTGCCGTTCACGGTCAGCGCATCCGGGTGCGGCAGCAGCCCGCCTTCGCCGAGCCGGCGCAGCACGGCCGGCAGGCCGCCCGCGTAATAGAACTCTTCCATCAGGAAGCGCCCCGACGGCATCAGGTCGACGATCGTCGGCGTGTCGCGGCCGATGCGCATCCAGTCTTCCAGTTCGAGCGGCACGCCGATGCGGCCGGCGATCGCCTTCAGGTGAATCACCGCATTGGTCGAACCGCCGATCGCCGCGTTCGCGCGGATCGCGTTCTCGAACGCCGCGCGCGTCAGGATCTTCGACAGCACGAGCCCTTCGAGCGCCATCTCGACGATCCGGATACCCGACATGTGCGCGAGCACGTAGCGGCGCGAATCGACGGCCGGAATCGCCGCGTTGTGCGGCAGCGCGACGCCGAGCGCCTCGGCCATGCACGCCATCGTCGACGCGGTGCCCATCGTGTTGCAGGTGCCGGCCGAGCGCGACATCCCGGCTTCGGCCGACAGGAAGTGATGCACGTCGATCTCGCCGGCCTTCAGCGCTTCGTGCAGCTGCCACACGGCCGTGCCCGAACCGATGTTCTTGCCCTCGAGCTTGCCGTTCAGCATCGGGCCGCCCGACACGACGATCGCCGGCACGTCGCAGCTCGCCGCGCCCATCAGCAGCGCGGGCGTCGTCTTGTCGCAGCCGGCGAGCAGCACGACCGCGTCGATCGGATTGCCGCGGATCGCTTCCTCGACGTCCATCGACGCAAGATTGCGCGTGAGCATCGCGGACGGGCGCAGGTTCGATTCACCGTTCGAGAACACCGGGAATTCGACCGGAAAGCCGCCCGCTTCCGAGATTCCGCGCTTCACGTGCTCGGCGAGCTTGCGAAAGTGCGCGTTGCACGGCGTCAGTTCGGACCACGTGTTGCAGATGCCGATGATCGGCCGGCCGTCGAATTCGTGATCGGGAATGCCCTGGTTCTTCATCCAGCTTCGGTACATGAAGCCGTTCTTGTCGTTCGTGCCGAACCATTGAGCGGAGCGCAGCCTGGGTTTTGTTGCCGACATCGTCAGTCCTGTGGTGACGGGATACCGGCGCAGTCTAGGCAGAATTTTGATAACTGGCTAATGACGATTTAGGCGATTACGATATCGATTCAGATATCGATATAAACCCGTACGATGACCGAAGCCAGCCCGTGGGGAAACCGCGCCCGCCTGAAGACGCGCCAGTTGCTGCTGCTCGTCGCGCTCGCCGACGAAGGCAGCATTCACCGCGCGGCGGCCGCGCTGAACATGACGCAGCCGGCCGCGTCGAAGCTGCTGCGCGAACTCGAGGAATCGATCGGCGCGGTGCTGTTCGAGCGCCTGCCGCGCGGGATGCGGCCGACGCTGTACGGCGACGCGCTGATCCGCCACGCGCGCGCGGCGCTCGGCAGCCTCGACCAGGCGCGCGAGGAGCTGGCCGCGCTAAAGGCCGGCCATCTCGGCCACGTCGCCGTGGGGGCGATCACGTCGCCGGGCCTGCGGCTCGTGCCGCCGGCCGTCGCCGCGGTGAAGGGCACGCATGCGGGCCTGCACGTGTCGGTCGAGATCGACACCAGCAACGTGCTGCTCGAACACCTCGCACAGGAAAAGATCGACATCGTGCTCGGCCGGCTGTCCGCCGAACACGACAAGCTGCGCCTGCGCTACGAACCGCTGACCGGCGAGTCGGTGGCCGCCGTCGTGCGGCCCGGCCACCCGCTGCTCGCGCAGGCGCCGCTGTCGCTCGCGGACGTGCAGCGCGCCGCGTGGGTCGTGCCGCCGGCCGGCAGCGTGCTGCGTCACCGCTTCGAGCTCGTGTTCCAGCGCGCGAGCCTCGCGCCGCCGGCGAACGTCGTCGAGACGGCCGCGCTGCTGTTCATCACGCAATTGATCGAGCAGAGCGACATGATCGCGGTGCTCGCCGAGGACGTCGCGCACTACTACGCGCGGCACGGCATCGTCACGGTGCTGCCGCTGGAGATGGATTGCCGGATGGACGATTTCGGGCTCATCACGCGCACCGACCGGCTGCATTCGCCGGCCGTCGCGGTGATGGTCGATGCGATTCGGGCCGCGGCGCGGGAGGTTTACGGCGTCGCGCCGTGACTGCGCAGCCGCGGTTGCCTACTCCGCGGCAAACTCGACCACCGGTTCGCAGCGAATCGGGAAGTTGACCGAATTCGCGATGTAGCACTGCGCATGCGCATCGTGATGCAGATGCGCGGCCCGTTCGCGATCGTCGCCGGCCCGGATCGTCACCTGCGGCCGCAGCACGATCTCGGTGAAGCGGCCCGCTCCGGCGCCGTCGACCATCATGCCTTCCGCGTGGTCGACGTAGGCCAGTACGCGGATGCCGGCCTCCGCGCACAGATGCAGATACCAGAGCTTGTGGCATGCCGACGCCGACGCGAGCAGCAGGTCTTCGGGGTTCCAGCGCGCCGCGTCGCCGCGGAACGCCGGGTCCGACGAACCGGGGATATCCGGCTTCGAACCGGCGCGGATCACGTGATCGCGGCCGTACTCGCGATACCCCGACGTGCCGGTGCCGCGATTGCCCGTCCACTCCACTGCGACGCGATAGTGATGTTCACCCGATGCCATCTCGCTCTCCATTGATGTCGGTTGTCTTGACCGGTCCGAACGGGCCGGACGCCGTTACGTGAAGCCCGCCGGTGATCGCCATTCTGGCACCGGATCGTCGTTTGGTATACCATTATTCCAAAATAACGGAACACGCAGGCATGGAAGCCAAACTTGACTCCACCGCCGACGCGGTCGCCGCGTCGCTGCGCGACATGATCATCAACGGCGAGCTGGCGGCCGGCGAGCGGCTCGTCGAGCGCGACCTGGCCGAACGGTTCGGCATCAGCCGAATTCCGATGCGCGAAGCGATCCAGCGGCTCGAACGCGAAGGCTTGCTCGATATCTTCAGGAATCGCGGCGCGGTCGTGCGGATGCTGAGCGCGTCCGACGTGCAGGAAATCTACGATTTGCGCGTGCTGCTCGAAGGCGATGCGATCTACCGCAGCGTGAAGCGGCTCGACGACGAGACGCTCGCGCGCGCCGAACTCGTGCATCGGCTGCTCGGCGATGCAACGGCGCCGCGCCGGCAAGGCGAGCTGAACCGCGAATTCCACGCGTTGCTGTATGCGTGCTGCGGCAACGCGCGGCAGTTGAAGTCGATCGCGGAGCTGCGCAGCCAGGTCGAACGTTACGAGCGCCTGCAGGCCACGCTGCTCGCGGATACGCCGTCGTTCCAGGTCGATCACGAAGAGATTCTGCAGGCATGTCGCGAACGCAATGCGCGGGCGGCACGCGCGATGACCGTCGCGCATCTCGATTCGGCGCGACGCATCGTGCTGCGGCTCGTCGAAGGTGGTTGAGGCCGGCGCGACGATGCGCGCGGCCCACATCGTCAGCGGGATATCAGCGTGAAGCGCGGCGCTTGCCGGTTTTCGTGGGCGCCGGCGCAGGAGATTGCGCCATGTCCGTGATGTGCCGCAGCGCGATTTCACGCCAGAGCGCGAATGCGGCCCGCGCCACGGCAGGGTCACTGCCCGTCACGACATCGATGGTCAACCCGCGGATCATCGATCCGGCCAGTAACTGCAATTGCGTGATCTTGAGCGCAATCGCACGATCGAAACCCGCGACGGCATCGTCCATCAATGCGCGAAACCCCTCGCCGAACGGCCTGAGGATACGCGTCACCGCCTCGTCGAGCTCCTTGTCGGCGCGCCGCGCCAACTGGATCTCCATGCTGGCGGCGAATAGCGGCGTGCCGATGAGCACGCCCGCGACATCGAGCATCCGGTCGATCCGCTCGAGCGGCGTCGTGGCGCTGCGCGCCGCGCGTTCGAACTGCGCGAAGCGATCGCCGGTGAGCCGTTCCTGCACCGCGGCCATCAATTCCGCCTTGGTCGGAAACTGGTGCTGCATGGCGCCCATGCTGACGTCGGCCTCGCGCCGGATCGCGAGCGTCGTCGCGCCAGAATAGCCTTCCCTGTGCAGCAGCGATATCGCGGCGGCAATGACGCGCTCACGCGTCGCCTGGCTGCGCTCCGCCTGCGTGGGCCGGCGTGCGCGCGCCGTGCCGGAAGCCGGTGCCGTACCTGTCTTGACGGTTTTCTTCATTCACGTATTGGATCGAGCGCCGAAGCGGGCGCGGGTCGGCGGTCTGGCGTAGCCGCCGGCTGGCTGGGTCGCTGCCGGCGGCTGTCCACGGATGCGAATTCTACCAACGAACCTCGCGCCGCCACCTGGCCGGTTCGCGGCCTTACGTGCGGTGCGACCGCCCGGCACGGTGCGGTGCGCGGCCGTGCACCGGCCCCGTCGTACCGCGCACCGCCAGCGTCGGCGGTGACGCGACCCGCACGCGCGATGCGTCGTCACCCTGCCCGCCCGCCTCGCGCAGCGTATTGAGCAATTCGACCGCGATGCCGGCCGCCTCGGCGGTCGGGATCGCGACGGTCGTCAGCGTGGGCCGCGTGTCGCGGGCGAGATGGATGTCGGTGATGCCGACGATCGACAGATCGTCGGGCACGCGCCGGCCGCGATCGGCCGCCGCGTGCATCGCGCCGATCGCCGGCAGGTCGTTGGTCGCGACGAGCGCGGTCAGCTCGGGATGCGCATCGAGCAACTGCCCGGCCGCGCGCACGCCGCCCTCGATCGAATCGTGCCCGGCGCCGACGCGCGACGCGTCCAGCCCGGCTTCGCGCATCACGTCGACGCAGCCGTCGTAGCGCGCGGCCTGCACGCCGTTTGCCGACCCGCCGACGATCACGCCGATCTCGCGATGGCCGAGTTCGAGCAGATGCCGCGTCGCGATCCGCCCCGCCTCGCGGAAATCGATCGCCACGCATGGCAGCCCGTCGGGCGGCGCCTCGGGCCGCTCCCACAGGCACAGCACGACCGGCACACCGCGCCGCGCGACGTCGAGCAGATCCGGCAGATGCAGGTTCGCGTTGGTCACGAGAATCCCTTCGGAGACCGTGCCGGCGATCTGGTCGAGATACGCTCGCCCCTGCAACGGATCTTCGTTCGTGTTGCAGACGATCAGGAACTGCCCGTTGCGGCGCACCGCGCGCTCGACCGCGAGCGCGAACTCCGGATAGAACGGGTTCGCGATGCTCGATACCATCAGCGCGACCGTCGGCGCGCGCCCTTCCGCCAGCGCCCGCGCGGCGAGATGCGGCCGATAGCCGAGCGCGTCGACCGCTTCGAGCACCCGCGCGCGCGTCGCGTCGCCCACCCGGCCGCGGTCGCGCAGCACGTTCGACACCGTCGCGGCCGTCACGCCGGCGCGGCGCGCCACTTCATCCAGTGTTGCCATCGCTTGCCCACTATATGAGACGTCGATCCAGTATTTGCTTCGCTTACCGAAGCGGCGCACTATCGCCGCACACCTTGCCGCCCGCCAACGGGCGCGACTCGGCCGCGATCGCATCGCCCCTTTTTTTGATCGCGATGATTAAGCGCTTAATCAAGTCGTACGGCGCATTAAAACATGGAGCGGAGACAATGGCGAGCATCTCGATGCGACGCGTGCAGAAAGCCTACGGCGAGCACGCGCCGGTCATTCGCGACGTCGATCTGGAGATCGGCGCGCACGAGTTCTGCGTGTTTCTCGGGCCGTCCGGATGCGGGAAATCGACGCTGCTGCGCATGATCGCCGGGCTCGAGGATCTGAGCGCCGGCGAGTTGTCGATCGACGGCCGCCGCGTCGACGACGTGCCGGCCGCCCAGCGCGGCGTCGCGATGGTGTTCCAGAGCTACGCGCTGTTTCCGCACATGACGGTGTACGAGAACATGGCGTTCGGGCTGAAGCTCGCGCGCGTGCCGAAGGCCGAGATCGACCGGAAGGTGCGCGACGCCGCGCGCATCCTGCAGCTCGACACGCTGCTCGAGCGCAAGCCGAAGGCGCTGTCCGGCGGCCAGCGGCAGCGCGTCGCGATCGGCCGGGCGATCGTGCGCGAGCCCGGCGTGTTCCTGTTCGACGAACCGCTGTCGAACCTCGACGCGGCCTTGCGCGGCCAGACCCGCATCGAGATCGCGCGGCTGCATCGTCAGTTCGAACGCGCGAGCGTCGTCTACGTGACGCACGACCAGACCGAGGCGATGACGCTCGCCGACAAGATCGTGCTGCTGCACGCCGGCGCGGATACCGCGCAGCACGGCAGCATCGCGCAGGTCGGCGCGCCGCTCGACCTCTACCACCATCCGGCCAGCCGCTTCGTCGCGGGCTTCATCGGCTCGCCGCGGATGAACTTCCTGCCGGCCGTCGTGACCGCATGCGACGCGCGTCGCACGGCCGTCACGCTCGTGCCGTCCGGCGAAACCTTCGTGCTGCCGCGCGACGGCTCGGCGCTCTCCGCCGGCGCCGCCGTGACGCTCGGCATCCGCCCCGAACACCTGACGCTCGGCGCCGCGCCCGACGCGACGACGCTCGCGCGCGACGTCGCGCTCGTCGAACGCCTGGGCGAGCAGACCTACGTGCACCTCGATCCGGCCGGCCAGCCGAACGCGACGCCACTGATCGCGAAAGTGCCCGGCGACGCGCAGGTGCGCACCGGCGAACGCGTGCACGTGCACGCGCCGGCCGCGGCCTGCCACCTGTTCACCGAAGACGGCCGCGCGGTGCCCGCGTGCGCCGACCTTCCCGTCCACCACTACGCATAAGGATCGGGCATGCGCCTCGGAGTCTGTTACTACCCGGAACACTGGCCGGAATCGATGTGGGCCGACGACGCCCGCCGGATGAAAGCGCTCGGCATCGAGCAGGTGCGGATCGCCGAATTCGCGTGGAGCCGCATCGAGCCGTCGCCGGGCGAATACGACTGGGGCTGGCTCGATCGCGCGGTCGACGTGCTCGGCGCGGCCGGCCTCGAGATCGTGATGTGCACGCCGACCGCGACGCCGCCGAAATGGCTGGTCGACCGCCATCCCGACATCCTCGCGATCAGCGCGGACGGCCGGCCGCGCAAGTTCGGCTCGCGCCGCCACTACGACTTCTCGTCGCCGACCTATCTCGAAGCGTCGCGCCAGATCTGCACGGCGGTCGCCGAACGCTACGGCCACCACCCGGCCGTGCGCTACTGGCAGACCGACAACGAGCTGGGTTGCCACCAGACCGTCGTCAGCTACTCGCCGGCCGCGCTCGTGCGCTTTCGCGAATGGCTGAAAGCGCGCTACGGCACGATCGACGCGCTGAACCGCGCGTGGGGCACCGTGTTCTGGAGCATGGAGTATCGCCATTTCGACGAAGTCGACGCGCCGGTGGGCACCGTGACCGAAGCCCATCCGTCGCATCGCCTCGACTACCGGCGCTTCGCGTCCGACGAGCTCGCGCGCTATCACCGGATGCAGGTCGACGTGATCCGCGCGCACTCGCCGGGCCGCGTCGTCGCGCACAACTTCATGCAGCTGTTCACCGAGTTCGATCACTACGAAGTCGCGCGCGACCTCGACGTCGCGACGTGGGACAGCTATCCGCTCGGCGCGCTCGAGGAGCTGTGGTTCGCGCCCGACGTGAAGGCGCGCTGGCTGCGTACCGGCCATCCCGATTTCGCGTCGTTCAATCACGATCTCTATCGCGGCATGTCGAAGCTGCCGTTCTGGGTGATGGAGCAGCAGCCGGGCCCGGTGAACTGGGCGCACTGGAACCCCGCGCCGCTGCCGGGCATGGTGCGGCTGTGGAGCTGGGAAGCGTTCGCGCACGGCGCCGGCTGCGTGTCGTACTTCCGCTGGCGGCAGGCGCCGTTCGCGCAGGAGCAGATGCACGCGGGCCTGAACACCCCGGACAACCGGCTCGACGAAGGCGGCCGCGAAGCGCAGCGCGTCGCGCAGGAAATCGCCGCCGTGCTCGACGCCGGCGCCGATGCCGACGCAACCGGCCCGGTGCGTGCGCCGGTCGCGCTGGTGTTCGACTACGAAGCGAAATGGCTGTTCGAAGTGCAGCCGCAGGGCGCCGATTTCCACTACCCGCGTTTCGCGTTCGAGTACTACTCGGCGCTGCGCTCGCTCGGCCTCGACGTCGACATCGTGTCCGCGCATGCGCCGCTCGACGGCTACCGGCTCGTCGTCGTGCCGCCGCTGCCGGTCGTGCCGGACGATTTCGCGTCGCGGCTCGCCGCATCGGGTGCGCACGCGGTGTTCGGCCCGCGCACCGGCTCGAAGACGGCCGACCTGCAGATTCCGCCGGCGCTGCCGCCCGGCCCGCTCGCATCGATCCTGCCGGTACGCGTGTGGCGCGTCGAATCGCTGCGGCCGAACCTGACCGAACGGATCGACGGTACGCTGCGCGACGGCTCGCCGCTCGCGGGCGAAGCGCGTCACTGGCGCGACCTCGTCGAATTGAACGACGACGGCGCCCGCTGCGTCGTGCACGCACGCTTCGCCGACGGCCATCCGGCCTGCGTGTCGCACGGCGCGCTGCACTACTGGGCCGCGCTGTTCGACGACGCGACCACCGCGCGGCTGTTCGCCGATGTCGCAGCCGTTGCGGGCCTGGCCCCGACGCCGCTCGGCGACACCGTGCGCGTGAGCCGGCGCGGCGGCCTGACCTACGTATTCAACTATCGCGACACGCCGCATGCGATCGACGGCGTACCGCCGTCCGCGTTCGTGGTCGGCGCCGCGCAGGTCGAGCCGCAAGGCGTGGCCGTGTATCGAAGCCGTTCGTAGCAACCGCCCCCGGCGCCGCCACGCGCCGGTCACGCACAAACAACGACACACAGGACTGGAGACACTCATGACCCATCGCCCCCTTCGCGTCGCTGCCCGCCTGGCGAGCGCCGCCGCCATCGCGTTCGCGTCGTTCGGCGCCACGGCGCCCGCCGATGCCGGCACGCTGACCATCAACATCGCGTTCAAGGGCGCGAGCCAGCGCGCCGTGTGGCAGTCGACGATCGAAGCGTTCCACAAGGCCCATCCCGACATCGACGTGAAGCCGACCTTCGTCGACGAGGAAGCGTATAAGGTGCAGCTCCCCGCGTGGCTCACGACCGTCGCGCCGGACGTCGTGAACTGGCACGCGGGCGAGCGGATGGCGTACTACGCGAAGCGCGGACTGTTCGAGGACCTGAGCGGCGACTGGACGAAGAACGGCTGGGATGCGATGTACGCGTCGACGCGCAGCGCGTCGTCGTATAACGGCAAGCAGTACGCGGCGCCGACCGTCTACTACTCGTGGGGCCTCTTCTACCGCAAGGACCTGTTCCGCAAGGTCGGCATCGCCGACGAACCGAAGACCTGGGACCAGTTTCTCGATGCGTGCAAGAAGCTGAAGGCGGCCGGCATCACGCCGATCGCGATCGGCGGCCGCGACGCGTGGACGCTCGCCGGCTGGTTCGACTATCTCGACCTGCGCCTGAACGGCAACGCGTTCCACCAGCAGCTGATGGCCGGCGACGTGGCGTACACCGACCCGCGCGTGAAGAAGGTCTACACGACGTGGAAATCGCTGATCGACTCGGGCTACTTCATCGACAACGCGCTGTCCTACGATCTCGACGGCGCGCAGCCGTTCCTGTTCCAGGGCAAGGCCGCGATGATGCTGATGGGCACCTTCATCGCGGCCGGCTTTCCGCCGAACGTGAAGCCGGAAATGGGCTACTACCGCTTCCCCGTCATCGACCCGAAGGTGCCGACCGCCGAGGACGGCCCGGTCGAATCGCTGCACATCCCGACCAAGGCGAAGAACAAGGCCGACGCGCACACGTTCCTCGCATTCGTCGAAACGCCCGAGATCGGCGCGAAACTCGCCGAAGGGCTCGGTTCGCTGTCGGCCAACAGCAAGTCGCCGGAGCCGGCCGATCCGATCTCGCGGATCGGCTTCCGGATTCTCGCCGACACGAAGGGCGGCGTCGCGCAGTTCTACGACCGCGACATGACGAAGGAAATGGCCGACGAGGGGATGAAGGGCATGCAGCAGTTCGTCGCGAATCCCGCGCAGCTCGACACGGTGCTCGCGCAACTCGAACAGACCCGCAAGCGGATCTACAAGAAGTAAGCGCGTGACCCAACCGGCGGCCGCGCGCCGCCGTGTCCGTTTCAGGAGGCTTGCCGTGTCCAGTCCGATCGCGTCCCCCCCGCCCGCCGGCGCCGCGCCGCCGTCGCGCGGCTCATCCGCCGACGCATTGCCCGCGCGCCGCCCGTCGCCCGCCGTGCGGCGGCAACGGCGCGCCGCGTGGCTCTTTCTCGCGCCGGCCTGCGCGATGGTGGCCGTCTATGTGATCTGGCCGATCCTGTCGACGCTGTGGCTGAGCCTGTACAACTGGGACGGGATGACCGAGCGCACCTTCGTCGGCCTCGCGAACTACGCGGAGCTGCTGCATGCGCCGACGTTCTACACGGCGCTGCGCAACAACGTGATCTGGCTCGCGCTGTTCATGCTCGCGCCGCCGCTCGGCCTCGCGCTCGCGCTGTACCTGAACCAGGCGGTCGGCGGCATCCGGCTCGTGAAGTCGCTGTTCTTCGCACCGTTCGTGCTGTCGGGCGTGGTCGTCGGGCTGATCTTCTCGTGGTTCTACGATCCGACCTTCGGGCTGCTCGCGCTCATCGCCGGGCACGGCATCCCGGTGCTCGGCGACGCGCGCTACGCGACCTTCGGCATCGTGTTGGCCGCGCTGTGGCCGCAAACGGCGTACTGCATGATCCTGTACCTGACCGGCCTCACGTCGGTCAACCCGGAACAGATCGAAGCCGCACGGATGGAAGGCGCGCGCGGCTTCGCGCTGCTGTGGCACGTCGTGCTGCCGCAGCTGCGGCCGACCACGTTCATGGCGATCGTCGTCACCGTGATCGGCGCGCTGCGCAGCTTCGACCTGATCTCGGTGATGACGGGCGGCGGCCCGTTCGAAAGCTCGACCGTGCTCGCGTATTACATGTACGACCAGGCGATCAAGTACTACCGGCTCGGCTATTCCGCGTCGATCGCGGTCGTGCTGTTCGCGATCATGCTCGTCTACATCGCGTTCCAGTTGCGCCGCATGCTGCGCAACGAACAGTGACCTTTCGGGAGTTCATTCATCATGTTTCCGACACCCGTTGCCCACTGGAAGCCGGTATCGCGCCGGCTGTACAAGCTGTCGCTGCCCGTCGCGCTCGTGATCTGGCTGCTGCCGATGATCGCCGTGTTCGTCACGTCGGTGCGCTCGACCGAGGAACTCGTCGAAGGCCATTACTGGGGCTGGCCGCGGCATTTCTCGATGATCGAGAACTATCGCGACGCGCTGACCACGTCGCCGATGCTGCACTACTTCTGGAACAGCGTGCAGATCACGGTGCCGTCGGTCGTCGGCTCGATCGCGCTCGCGGCGATGGCCGGCTTCGCGCTCGCGACGTACCGGTTTCGCGGCAATACCGCGCTGTTCGGCACGTTCGTCGCCGGCAACTTCGTGCCGGTGCAGGTGCTGATGATTCCGGTACGCGACCTGTCGCTGCGCCTCGGCGTGTTCAATACCGTCGAAGCGCTGATCCTGTTTCACGTCGCGTTTCAGACGGGGTTCTGCACGCTGTTCCTGCGCAACTTCATCAAGCAGTTGCCGTTCGAACTGATCGAGGCCGCGCGCATCGAAGGCGCGGGCGAATGGACGGTGTTCTGGCGCATCGTGCTGCCGCTGATCCGGCCGGCGCTGGCCGCGCTCGCGATTCTCGTGTTCACGTTCGTGTGGAACGATTACTTCTGGGCGCTGTGCCTCACGCAAGGCGACGAGGCCGCGCCGATCACGGCGGGTGTCGCGGCGCTGAAGGGGCAATGGACGACGTCGTGGAATCTGGTATCGGCCGGGTCGATCCTCGCCGCGCTGCCGTCGGTCGCGATGTTCTTCGCGATGCAGAAGCATTTCGTCGCTGGGCTCACGTTCGGCGCGACGAAAGGCTGAACGCGCGCCGGTTGCGTTTTCGCATCTCCCCCTCCGCATCGTGAGGTTGCCCGCTTCGGCGGGCTTTTTTCATGCCTTGCGGGTTGGGCGGATGTCGGTTGGTGAGCCTGATCCGCCATCCAGGCCTCAACGCCGTCGACGATCGCCTGTCGTCGATGCCGTTTATCCGGATGGTCGGGCTTGCGATTACTCGCCGCGACCCGAAGCGAGGTTGGCATGGATCCACGACGCCACGTCGGTGACCGGGATGGCGTGGCGTTGATTGAACGTCCCGCTCTTGTCCCATGCGACGCCCCGCCCTTGAGCAAATGCCGCACGGTACTTGCGCATCATGTTGTTCGGATCGCGCGCCAGCTCGTCGAGCAAATACTGCTCACTCCATACCGAACGGCTGAAGGGGCGGCCGAGGCCCGCTTCCAGCTTGTCGGCGACCTCCCCGTAAGTCACGGTGTCGCCGGCCAGATACACGATCTCGTTCCGAATACGGGGTTCGGCGAACACGATCGCGGCAGTCAGCGCGCCGATATCGTCGGGCGTCGTCAGCGTCACGGCGGTGTCGAGGCTACCCAGCGCGTGGACTGCGTCGTTTTTCAGGTCGACTACGCCGAAGTCCGGCTCGAATAGATAGCTCGTGAACATGCCGGTCGAGATGATGACCCACTCGGTCTCGTGCTGACTACGCAGCAATTCGCGCACGTCCAGCTGGGCGTCGAAGATGTCCTGCGGACTACCGCGACCGATCACGTCGAAATCGACGCCGAACTGCCAGGGGAAGTACCTCGGGATGCGCGCCTGCAACGCAGCCCGCGCCAACTTCATCGGCGTGTCGATGCCGGCTGTAATGCCCGCGCAACCGATTACCGTGTCATATCGCGCGAACAGGGCGGCGAGTTCATCGATGGAATGCTTCACGAAATCGCCTACGACGATCTCGATTCCAAGCGCGCGAATCTCCGCGATATCATGCCGCTTGGCGGGTGCGCTGGACTCGAGGGCACTCGCGCGCAGCAGCACGCTGACCTTCGCGCCGGCGACGTCCTTCGCTCTACGTGCAAGATTGCGGAGTACCGGGAGGCCGAGTTCGCCGGCACCGAGCACGAGGATGTTCCGAGAAGTCGCGTGAGGGTCTGTTGGGTTCATCGTCCAGCCTGCTGAGGAATGTGTTGCACGCAGTCTAGCGATGCACGGACATGTATGAAAGAAGGTACACGCGTGATACTGGGAGCCGGATAGTTGGATCGAGACGAACTTCTCCGATATTCGCAGACCGTGTGTGACGGCCTGCGAGACGATGATGACGGGTTGCGGCGGGAGGTGCTCGCCCATGCCGGAAGCCGTTGGTCGCTCGGTGTCGTCCACACGCTCGGCGTGTACGGCAGACTGCGCCATGCGGAAATCGGCAGGCGCATGCACGGGGTGACTCAGCGCATGTTGACGCGCACGTTACGGCAGCTCGAGCGTGACGGCCTGGTGCTCCGTCACGATTTCGAAGAAGTACCGCCTAGAGTCGAATACGAGTTGTCCGACACGGGCATGGACCTGCTCGTCAGGATGGTTCCGCTGTGGACCTGGATCGTCGAGAATGCGGACCGCTTCCGGGAAGCGAGGCAGAATTTCGACAGAGCGCACCGCGACACAGACGCGTAGCTTGCCGGGATTTCGACGCGCTTCGCAGATGGGTACGACTTCGATCAACATCGGTCGTCGAGACATATTTCGACCGGCTGACAAAACCTGGGAGACAGCGTCCGCGGAAGTTTGGCGTCGTGCGGAACTGCCGTCCGCACACGCCAGCCTTCGGCATCGAGCGACACCGATTCGACTACGCGTACTTGTCGCCGACCGTACTGCGAATCGGATGGGTGTCGTAGACGATGATCATCCGTTCGATGAGCCCCGCAGTGTCGAACTCGAACACGTCGACGCACTCGAAGTGCGCCACCGAACCGTCGTTCAGTGCCCAGTCGTAGATGAAGTAAGCTGTCGCACGTCGAGCGCCGGTCGTGCTGACGCAGATATCGATCGGTGTAATCCTGCTTTCTCCCGATACGGCGGCGACCTTCGAAAAGAAGGGCCCGGGGTGCATCCAGCCGAGAAATGGCGAGAAAATCCGCGCGTCCGGCGTGAATAGCGCGCAGATGGCGCCGACATCGCCGCGCTCCAGTTCCCGCAGGTAAGCGCGAACCTGTTCCGTGTAGAGTGATTCCGACGTTGAGCCCAAAATTATCCTCCGATCGTTCGTCGACAACCCCGTTCATCCGCCAGAACAGGGCATCCGGTAGACGCACGATAGCGACGCACCGATGACCGAACAATCGAAAAATTCGCAACCCGGGTATGCGGCGCATGCATATCCGCTGGCCGACCTGACGCGGCCGCTCCCGCCGCTGGCGGCAATTCAGTCGTTCGTCGCCGCGGCGCAACTGGGCAGCGTCAGCAAGGCCGCGGATCATCTATGCCGCACGCAAGGCGCGGTGAGCCGCCAGATACAGCAGTTGGAAACGCATTATCGATGCGCACTCTTCGTGCGCCATGTCTCGGGGCTGACGTTGACGCCGGAAGGCAATGCACTGCTGACGGTCGCGGTCAACGTGCTCACGCAACTGGTTCAGCATGCGGATTCCCATGCACGGGCGACCTCGGTGCTCACGTTGAAGTTGCCGTCCACGTTCGCCGTTCGCTGGTTGCTCCCGCGGCTGCCGGACATTCATCGCGCGATGAGCGGCACGGAGCTGCGTATTTCGACCTCCGCGGACGACACGCCGGATTTCACGACGTCCGACGTCGACGCCATCGTCGTGCGCGGCACGGGACAGTGGACCGGTATGGAAGCAGTACCGCTCTTTTCCGAGCGGCTCACGCCGATGTGCGCGCCCGCGTTGGCGACATCGCTGCGATCCGTTGCCGACCTTGCGCAGGTCGATTTGCTCCATCCCGGGCCCAGCCACGCAGAGTGGAGATGCTGGCTCGATCACGTGGGGGCACGCCAGACCGATGCGGGACGCGGGCTCGTATTCGATACCCTCGAATTGACGCTCGCGGCGTCGATGGAAGGACACGGCATTGCAATCGGCGACCCGCGAATGGCGAGAGACCGACTCCGCGCCGGATCGCTGGTGACCCCGTTTGAGGAAGTGGTTGAAGACGGCCTTTCCTACTTCCTCGTCTATCCGCCCCAACGGGCGGCACAACCGAAAATTCGGGCCCTCGTCGATATCTTGCTACGACTGGCGCGAGAAGATTGATCGATAGGCGAGCGTCCGATACGTGGTGCGAAGCCGACCTTCAAATCGCGCACCAACGTACCGACGAACGACGCGCCCGGTCAAAGATCCCCGCGCACTTCCCCGGTTCCCAACGCGCTCCGCTGCCGGTTGACCTCCGCCCACAGTTCATCGCTGTCGTCGTCGCGCAGCACGATCATCCAGTCCAGTTGCTCGTCGGTCACGCCGAAGTACGCCATAATTTCCCGCCGCACCCCATCGATGAACGCCGCGTATTCCGGCATGGCCTGTGCCCGCGCGTGCAGTGCGTCGTATTCCGCATCGTCCACGCCGCCGCCCTGCTCGTCGATGTAGCGCGAGATCCACTGGTCTCGTTCGTGGTCGTAATCGGCCTCGGCGCGCATCGCTTGCACAGCCGTGTAGAAATCCAGTTGGGCAAACGCGGCGATCGCCGCCGTTGTCGCCTCGTCGAATGTCGTCGTCATGCCATCTCTCACTTCAGTCATCGCACATCATGGGTCACGCGGGGAAGCCGCTATCGCGCGCGGTTTCAGGTCGCTCACGAGAAAACCGGCAGCGCTGTTCCGAACCACCCCTATGCGTTCACTGCATCGGACGGTTCGATCGTATCGGGCACTTTGAAAGGGAAGGATTCAGGCTACCTGGACGGTTTGCCAGGTTTGCCGCGACCACCAGCAGATTTACCGGCAGCCTTCCCCGGCGCCGGTTT
Source organism: Burkholderia sp. CpTa8-5 (assembly GCF_017815045.1). Classification (NCBI taxonomy): domain Bacteria; kingdom Pseudomonadati; phylum Pseudomonadota; class Betaproteobacteria; order Burkholderiales; family Burkholderiaceae; genus Burkholderia; species Burkholderia sp. CpTa8-5. The sequence continues at coordinate 65,770 of NZ_JAGIQD010000004.1, read as the reverse complement.
GCCGGCCGGTTTGCCGGCCGGTTTGCTGCGCGGCTTGTGCACGCTGAACGGGCTGCCGATGGTGTAGTCCGGGCCTTGACCGGCACCATTGGCCGCCGCGTGCTGCACCCCAGGCTTGCGCTTGCCTTCGCCACCTTGCGTATGCGGCTGCTTGCCCGGCGTCTGCTTGGCCACCGGCCCAGCTTGCGGCACCTTCGGTTTCTTCGGCTTTTTGGGTTTCTTGATGATCTGGCCCGTCGCGCTGGTTTCCGGCACGCGGTGTTCGGCTTCGAAACCGGGCTCTTCCTCCCGGCGCAGCGTCTGCCGGATCAGCGCTTCGATCGCGGCCAGTTGTGGCGCTTCATCCGCGCACACGAGCGACACCGCGACGCCGCTGGCGCCCGCGCGGCCGGTCCGGCCGATACGGTGCACGTAGTCTTGCGCGACGATCGGCAGATCGACGTTGATCACCAGCGGCAGATCGTCGATATCGAGCCCGCGCGCCGCCACATCGGTAGCGACCAGCATCTGCACCTCACCCGTCTTGAAGCGCTCCAGCGCGCGCAAACGTGCGGGTTGCGGCTTGTCGCCGTGGATCGTATCGACCGCATAGCCGGCTTTCTCCAGCATCACCGCCAAATAGTCGACACCATTGCGGGTCTTGACGAACACCAGCGCGTGCTCCCACTTGTTCTGGGCCACCAGATGCATGAAGAGGTCGGGCTTGTTCCGCTTGTCGACCGGTACGACCCACTGCTTGATCTTGCTGGCCGTGGCGTTGGGCGGGCTGACGCTGATGTCGACCGGGCTGCGCAGAATGCCGGCCGCCAGCGTGCGGATTTCGTCGGAGAACGTCGCGGAGAACAGCAGCGTCTGGCGCTTGGTGGGCAACGCGGCAAACACCGCGTCGAGTTCGCGCGCGAAGCCGAGATCGAGCATGCGGTCGGCTTCATCGAGCACCAGCGTCTGGACCTGATCGAACTGCACGGCGTTCTGCCGATTGAGGTCGAGCAAGCGGCCGGGCGTCGCGACGAGCACGTCGACACCCTTGCGCAGCTTCATCATCTGAGGATTGATGCTCACCCCGCCGTACGCGGCCAGAAAGCGCAGATCGAGCCCCTTCCCGTACTCGACGAAGCTCTGCAGCACTTGCTCGGCCAGTTCGCGCGTGGGCACCAGCACCAGCACGCGCGCACGGTTGCTGGACACCGCCGGGCCGTGTTGGACGAGCCGTTGCAACAGCGGCAGCGCAAAGCCGGCCGTCTTGCCGGTGCCGGTCGGTGCGGCGGCCATGACGTCCTTGCCGCCGAGCACGACGGGAATCGCCTTGGCCTGCACCGGCGTGGGTGTCTGGTAATTGAGGCCCTGCAGATTACGCAGCAACGGCTCGATCAGGCCAAGCGAGGCAAAAGACATGGACGTGTTCCGGGCTAAAACCGCAATTCTAGCGGTTACCGCGTCGGCCAAGCCCGCCCGCTCATGTCCACCCTTCGAGCCGCAACGTCGAACGCACGAGCCGCTGTTCCTCCTGCTCGATCTCGCGCAGATAGTCGACGCACTGACGGATATGTTCGCTCGCGGCCTTGCGTGCCTGGTCGGGCAGCCGGCCGGTGACCGCGTTGTAGAGCCGCGCATGCTGGCGGTCGATCTGCTTCTTCAGCGGTTCGCGGTGATAGAGGTTGTTCACCGACGCGAACACCGAGCTGAGCAGCAGGTCGGTCAGCGACTGCAGCGTGTTGACGAGCACCGGGTTGTGCGATGCCTCGCAGATCGCCAGATGAAACGCGTGGTCGAGCTTCGCACGCGCAGCGGGATCGAGATCCTGCGCGTCGGCCGCCGTCATTTCCTCGTAGCGGCGCCGGATCAGGATGAAATCGGCCGGCGTGCCGCGCAACGCCGCGAGCCGGGCGGCCTCGGCCTCGAGCATCCCGCGCACCTCGAACAGGTCGTACAGCGTGCGCGGCTGCGAGCCGAGCAGATGCATCATCGGCGTGATCGCGCGCTGCGGGGTCAGGCTCGCGACGAACGAACCCTTGCCGTGCGTCGTGTCGATGATCCCGCGCGCGTGCAGCAGCTTCATGCCTTCCCGCACGGCCGTGCGCGATACGCCGAGCTTCTCGGTCAGCCGCCGCTCCGACGGCAACGCCTGCCCGGCCTTCAGCACGCCGTCGACGATCAACTGCTCGATCCGCTCGGCGACGACGTCGGCCACGCGCCGCGCCGGCCGCTCCCGATCCTGCATTTCCATACTGGTATGACCACTTTTGACGGATGCCGTCGATTTTCGCACAAAGCCTTGTCTTGATTGCGTTTTATCGATCATTCAGGAAACCAGGATCGATGCCTTTCCAAAAACTGGTACGACCACTGTCAAGACGGCTGGACAGGCCCGCGCGTCCCGCCAAGAATGCCGTCCATCCGGCGTGTCGCGCATCGCGCGGCCAACTGCCTGGTGGAGACGGAGACACACGATGAGTTTCATCTACGACGAACGGATCGACGGCCCGTTGGCGACCGTCGACCGCGCCACGCTCGTCGCCGCGCTGCGCGCGGCGGCGCCCGGCCTCGACGTGCTGCACGAACGCGAGGCGTTGAAGCCGTTCGAATGCGATGGCCTCGCCGCGTACCGCACGGTGCCGCTCGCGGTCGTGCTGCCCGATACGGTCGACCAGGTGCGCGCGGTGCTGCGCGTCGCGGCCGCGCACCGCGTGCCGGTCGTCGCGCGCGGCGCCGGCACGGGGCTGTCGGGCGGCGCGATGCCGCTCGAAAAAGGCATCCTGCTGGTGATGGCGAAGTTCAACCGGATGCTCGACATCGACCCCGATGCCGGCATTGCGCGCGTGCAGCCCGGCGTGCGCAATCTCGCGATTTCGCAGGCTGCCGCGCCGCACGGCCTTTACTACGCGCCCGACCCGTCGTCGCAGATCGCGTGCTCGATCGGCGGCAACGTCGCCGAGAATGCGGGCGGCGTGCATTGCCTGAAATACGGGCTCACGGTACACAACATCCTGAAGGTCGAGATCCTGACGATCGACGGCGACACGCTCACGCTCGGCGCCGACGCGCTCGACGCACCTGGCTTCGACCTGCTCGCGCTGTTCACCGGCTCCGAGGGGATGCTCGGGATCGTCACCGAAGTGACCGTGAAGCTGCTGCCGTTGCCGCCGAGCGTGAAGGTGCTGATGGCGAGCTTCGACGACGTCGCCGAGGCCGGCGCCGCGGTCGCGCGGATCATCGGCGCGGGCGTGATCCCAGGCGGCCTCGAGATGATGGACAACCTCGCGATCCGCGCGGCCGAGGATTTCATCCACGCCGGCTATCCGGTCGACGCGCAGGCGATCCTGCTGTGCGAGCTCGACGGCGCGGCCAGCGATGTCGAAGAAGATGCCGAACGCGTCGCCGCGCTGCTGCGCGACGCGGGCGCAAGCGAGATTCGCGTCGCGCGCGACGAAACCGAACGCCAGCGCTTCTGGGCCGGCCGCAAGAACGCGTTCCCGGCGGTCGGCCGGATGTCGCCCGACTACTACTGCATGGACGGCACGATCCCGCGCCGCGAGCTGCCGCGCGTGCTCGAAGGGATCGTCGCGCTGTCCGCCGAATACGGGCTGCCGGTCGCGAACGTGTTCCACGCGGGCGACGGCAACCTGCATCCGCTGATCCTGTTCGATGCGAACCGGCCGGGCGAGCTCGACCGCGCGGAAGCGCTCGGCGGCAAGATCCTCGCGCTGTGCGTCGCCGTGGGCGGCAGCATCACCGGCGAACACGGCGTCGGGCGCGAAAAGATCAACCAGATGTGCGTGCAGTTCAACGCCGATGAAATCACGTTCTTCCACGCGGTGAAGGCCGCGTTCGATCCGCAGCGCCTGCTCAATCCCGGCAAGAACATCCCGACGCTGCACCGCTGCGCCGAATTCGGCGCGATGCACGTCCATCACGGCAAGCTGCCGTTTCCCGAACTGGAGCGCTTCTGATGCGACGCGACATCGAATCCATCGAGTCCATCGACGACAGCGCGGCGCTCGTCGCGCAGGTCGACGCGGCGATCCACGCTCGCCAGCCGCTGCGCATCCGCGGCGCCGGCACGAAGGCGTTCGTCGGCCGGCCGGTCGAAGGCCGCACGCTCGACGTGCGCACGCATCGCGGCGTCGTGTCGTACGACCCGACCGAACTCGTCATCACCGCGCGCGCGGGCACGCCGCTCGCCGATCTCGATGCGATGCTCGACGCGGCCGGCCAGATGCTGCCATGCGAGCCGCCGTCGTTCGGCGGCGCGGCCACCGTCGGCGGCATGTTCGCGGCGGCGCTGTCGGGTCCGCGCCGCCCGTGGGCCGGCGCGGTGCGCGACTTCGTGCTCGGCTGCCGCGTGATCACCGGCCACGCGAAGCATCTGCGCTTCGGCGGCGAGGTGATGAAGAACGTCGCGGGCTACGACGTGTCGCGGCTGCTGGCCGGCAGTTTCGGCTGCCTCGGCGTCGTGACCGAGGTCTCGCTGAAGGTGCTGCCGAAGCCGCGCGCGACCGGCGATCTCGCGTTGACGCTCACGGCGAGCGAAGCCGTGCAACGCGCCGCCGCGTGGCGTCGCGCGGGGCTGCCGCTCGCGGGCGCGTGCCACGCGGACGGCGTGCTGCGCGTGCGGCTCGAAGGCGGCGACGGCTCGGTGAAGGCCGCGCGCGACACGATCGGCGGCGACCGGATGGACGACCGCGACGACGCGTTCTGGGCACATCTGCGCGACCTGTCGCTGCCGTTCTTCGACGATCCGCGGCCGCTGTGGCGCGTATCGGTGCCGGCCGCCGCGCCGCTCGACGCGCTCGCGGGCGCGCAGCTCGTCGACTGGGGCGGCGCGCAGCGCTGGCTGAAGACCGACGCCGCGCCGGCCGACGTGCAGCGCTTCGCCGCGCAGTGCGGCGGCCACGCGACCTGCTACACGCCGGGCACGACAGCGGAGCCGTTCCAGCCGCTGCCGCCCGCGCTGCTGCGCGTGCACCGGCAACTCAAGGCGCAGCTCGACCCGCACACGATTTTCAATCCCGGCCGGCTCTACGCCGACTTCTGACGCCAACCCGACTTCGACCCGCCGATGCAAACCAACCTCAGCGAAGCAAGCAAGGCCCTCGCCCGGGCCGACGAAGCGGAAGCGATCCTGCGCACCTGCGTGCACTGCGGCTTCTGCAATGCGACCTGCCCGACCTACCAGGTGCTCGGCAACGAGCTCGACGGGCCGCGCGGCCGCATCTACCTGATCAAGCAGCTGCTCGAAGGCGAGCCGTGCGGCGAACGCACGCAACAACATCTCGACCGTTGCCTGACGTGCCGCAACTGCGAAACGACCTGCCCGTCCGGCGTGCGCTATCACACGCTGCTCGACATCGGCCGCGCGGAAGCCGAGAAGCGCGTGCGGCGGCCCACGCGCGAGCGCCTGCTGCGTGCGGGGTTGCGTCACGTGGTGCCGCGCCCGGCGACGTTCGCCGCGCTGCTGAAGGCCGGCCGCGCGCTGCGCCCGCTGCTGCCCGGCACGCTGCAGGACAAGATCCCGGCCGCCGTGCCCGCGGCCGCGCCGCGCCCGGTCGTGCGCCATGCGCGGCGCGTGCTGATGCTGGAAGGCTGCGTGCAGCCGTCGCTGTCGCCGAACACCAATGCGGCCGCCGCGCGTGTACTCGACCGGCTCGGCATCAGCGTGACCCCGGCGCGCGAAGCCAGCTGCTGCGGCGCGACCGAATATCACCTGAACGCGCAGGACGCGGGCCTTCAGCGCGCACGCCGCAACATCGACGCGTGGTGGCCGGCGATCGACGCCGGCGCGGAAGCGATCGTGCTGACCGCGAGCGGCTGCGGTGCGTTCGTGAAGGAATACGGCGACCTGCTGCGCTCCGACCCCGTCTATGCGGAGAAGGCACGGCGCGTCGGCGCACTCGCGCGCGATCTGGCCGAAGTGATCGCGGCGGAGCCGCTCGACGCGCTCGCCGACGCGACGCCACGGCGCGTCGCGGTTCACTGCCCGTGCACGCTGCAGCACGCACAGCGCCTCGGCGGCGCGGTGGAAAGCATTCTGACGCGGCTCGGCTTCGATCTGACGAATGTCGCCGACGGCCATCTGTGCTGCGGCTCGGCCGGCACCTATTCGCTGACGCAGCCTGCGCTCGCGACGACATTACGCGACAACAAGCTCGATGCGCTCGAAGCCGCGCAGCCGGACCTGATTGTCACCGCCAACGTCGGCTGCCAGACTCACCTGAATGGCGCGGGCCGCACGCGCGTGCGCCACTGGATCGAGCTCGTCGACAACCGGCTGGTCGACTGACCGCCTATTCCGGAGGAACGCCATGCAAACGAAACCCGAACTCGAACTGGCCGATGCCGAGCGCATGCTCGCCGCGGCCCGCGCGGAGGCGGAACGCCACGGCTGGGCCGTGTCGATCGCCGTCGTCGACGATGGCGGCCACCTGCTCGCGTTCGCGCGGCTGGACGGCGCATCGCCGGCCAGCAGCACCATCGCGCAGGACAAGGCGCGCGCGGCGGCGCTCGGCCGTCGCGAGACGAAGGCGTATGAGGATATGATCAACGGTGGCCGCACCGCGTTCCTGAGCGCGCCGCTGACGGGGTTGCTCGAAGGCGGCGTGCCGGTCACGGTCGACGGCCGGATTGCAGGCGCGATCGGTGTGTCTGGCGTAAAGTCCGAACAGGACGCGCAGATCGCCCGTGCCGGTACACAAAGCGTCGTGGCATAGCCAGCCAACGCGCGCGCGTTTTTCAATTCCCCGGGAGGAATCACGATGATCGACCAAGCAGGACTGCAAGTCGCGCCAGCGCTGAGCCAGTTCATTGAAAACGAAGCGCTGCCGGGCACCGGCATCGACAAGGCCGCGTTCTGGAGCGGTTTCTCGGCCCTGGTGCACGACCTCGCGCCGCGCAATCGCGAGCTGCTCGCCGAACGCGACCGCCTGCAGCAGGAACTCGACGCGTGGCATCGCGCGCACCCGGGCCCGGTACGCGACCACGCCGCGTATCGCGCGTTCCTCGAACAGATCGGCTACCTCGTGCCGGTCCCGTCGAACGTCGCGGCCGCCACCGCGAACGTCGACAGCGAGATCGCCACGCAGGCGGGCCCGCAGCTCGTCGTGCCGCTGTCGAACGCGCGCTATGCGCTGAACGCCGCGAACGCGCGCTGGGGCAGCCTGTACGATGCGCTGTACGGCACCGACGCGCTGCCGGAAGACGGCGGAGCCGAACGCACCGCGGCCTACAACCCGACGCGCGGCCAGCGCGTGATCGACTATGCGCGCAACGTGCTCGACAACGCGGCGCCGCTCGCGAGCGGCTCGCACCGCGACGCGCTGCGCTACCGCGTGCAGGACGGCCAGCTCGCGGTCGAAACCGCGAAGGGCAACGTCGCGCTCGCGCAGCCGGCGCAGTTCGTCGGCTACCAGGGCGCGGCCGACGCGCCGTCCGCGATCCTGCTGAAGCACAACGGCCTGCACGTCGAGATCCAGATCGACGCGTCGACGCCGATCGGCCGCGCCGATCTCGCGAACGTGAAGGACGTCGTGCTCGAAGCCGCGGTCAGCACGATCATCGACTGCGAGGATTCGGTCGCGGCGGTCGACGCCGACGACAAGGTCCAGCTCTACCGCAACTGGCTCGGCCTGATGCAGGGCACGCTCGTCGAGGAAGTCGCGAAAGGCGGCAAGACGTTTACGCGCCGCCTGAACGCCGATCGCGAGTACACGACGCCGGCCGGCGGCACGCTGTCGCTGCACGGCCGCTCGCTGCTGTTCGTGCGCAACGTCGGCCACCTGATGACCAACGGCGCGGTGCTCGACCGCGACGGCAACGAGATTCCGGAAGGGATCCTCGACGGCGTCGTCACGACGTTGTGCGCGCTGCACGACCTGAAGGCCGAGCGCAATTCGCGCACGGGCTCGATCTACATCGTGAAGCCGAAGATGCACGGCCCGGCCGAAGTCGCGTTCGCCGACACGCTGTTCGCGCGCATCGAGGATCTGTACACCCTGCCGCGCAACACGCTGAAGATGGGCATCATGGACGAGGAGCGCCGCACCAGCGTGAACCTCGCCGCGTGCATCGCGGCAGCGGCCGCGCGCGTCGCGTTCATCAACACCGGCTTCCTCGACCGCACCGGCGACGAGATGCACACCGCGATGGAAGCGGGCCCGATGATCCGCAAGGGCGACATGAAATCGTCCGCGTGGATCCAGTCGTACGAGCGCAACAACGTGCTTGCGGGCCTGTCGGCCGGCCTGCGCGGCCGCGCGCAGATCGGCAAGGGCATGTGGGCGATGCCGGACCTGATGCATGCGATGCTCGAGCAGAAGATCGCGCATCCGCGCGCCGGCGCGAACACCGCGTGGGTGCCGTCGCCGACCGCCGCGACGCTGCACGCGCTGCACTACCACCTCGTCGACGTGCAGGCCGTCCAGCAGGAACTCGAAAAGACGCCGTACGCGAGCGAGCGCGACGCGCTGCTCGAAGGGCTGCTGACGGTCCCGGTCGTCGAGCGCGCGGCGTGGAGCGAGGCCGAGATTCTGAGCGAGGTCGAGAACAACGCGCAGGGCATCCTCGGCTACGTCGTGCGCTGGGTCGAACAGGGCGTCGGCTGCTCGAAGGTGCCGGACATCCACGACGTCGGCCTGATGGAAGACCGCGCGACGCTGCGCATTTCGAGCCAGCACATCGCGAACTGGCTGCGCCACGGCGTGATCACCGAGGCGTTCGTGCTCGACGTGTTCAAGCGCATGGCCCGCGTCGTCGACCAGCAGAACGCGGGCGATCCGAACTATCGCCCGATGGCGCCCGGCTACGACCAGTCGACCGCGTTCAAGGCCGCATGCGCGCTCGCGCTGCAAGGCACGTCGCAACCGAGCGGCTACACCGAGCCGCTGCTGCATCGGTTCCGGCTCGCGTTCAAGGCGCAACAGCACGGCGCCTGAACCTGCGCACGCGGGCTCGCCCGCATGCCGGGCGCCGGTCGTACGCCGACCTTGCGAAACGGGCAGCCCGCGCGGCTGCCCGTTTTCATATTTGCGTGCACCGTGCCGTTGAAACCGATAATCGGTAGATATCGCGCGCTTTCGCATGCGGTGCTCACCCGACGTTAATCCCGGTGCGTCCGCGGACGTGCGCCGCACGGCCTTTTCCGCACTGCCGCACAGCCTTGCGCGACAACGCTTCGCCGATATTTGCAAGCCCGGGATTACGCGAAAATTTGATCCCGATCAACAGGTTGCAACATTTTCCGCGCACACAAACACGCGCGTTATACTCCGTTCAATTCGCGTCGCGATTCGTCAGATGGTCGAATTGCAGCAGACGTTACCTGTGAATACCCGGTTTATCGGTTTCTCGGGCCGCGATTGTCGATAATCGGTGCCCGGTTTCTCCGCTGAACGGAAGGCTGGCACGGGAAGGGCGCGCACCGGATCGCCACCGGTAGTCATACGAACAATCGCATCGGCCCGCCGCCCGGCGACGATGCCCCCGATCCACGGACCATGGCAGAAACCGACTACGCAATGCCCAGCGAATCCGGCGTGACGAGCCGTGTCGCCGCTCATCTGCGCCGGTCCCTGCTGCCGCACCTGATCTTCTATACGGGGCTGCTGATCGCGCTGATCCTGCTGCTGCTGTGCGGGATCGTGCTGTACGAAGGCCGGATCGACGCGCGCGACCGCTCGCGCAGCATGCAGCAGAACCTCGCGCTGATGGCGTCGTGGGACATCGAACGCAACATCGAGATCTATTCGCTGTCGCTGCAGGCGGTCGTCGAAGGCGCGAACGACCCGGCGGTGACCCGGCTGCCGATGGCGCTGCGCCGCCAGGTGCTGTTCGATCGCGCGACGACCGCCAAGTACCTCGGCGGCATCTACGTGCTCGACGCGAAAGGCGACATCGCGGTCGACGGCATGAGCGACGTGCCGCGCAAGGCCAACTTCGCCAACGAACCGTACTTCACCGTGCACCGCGACCGTCCCGACGTCGGCCTGTACGTCAGCCCCCCGTATCACTCGCGGCTGCGCGGCGGCTCGCCGAGCATCGCGCTCAGCCGGCGAATCACGCGGCCCGACGGATCGTTCGGCGGCGTCGCGGTGATGTCGATCCGGCTCGAATATTTTCAGAACCTGTTCTCGCGGCTGTCGCTCGGCGATCGCGGCTCGGTCGCGCTGATCAACACGGATGGCAGGATGGTCGCGCGCGAGCCGTACGACCCCAAGATCGTCGGCCGCGACATCAGCCGCGCGAGCACGTTCCGGCACTTCATGACCGCCAACGAAGGCAGCTTCGCCGATACCGCAACGATCGACGGCGTGCGGCGCCTGTACGTGTTCCGGCACCTCGAGCACCTGCCGCTCATCGTCATGGTCGCGCGCTCGGAAGCGGACACCTACGCCGCGTGGTACGACCGTGCGATCCCGATCGGCTCCGCGATGGTCGCGCTCGCGATCGGCTTCGTCGGCCTGTCGCTGCTGCTCGACGTGCAGTTGCGCAAACGCCATCGCGCGGAAACCGAGCTGCAGGCGCTCGCGCGCACCGACGGCCTGACGGGCCTCGACAACCGCCGGATGCTCGACGTCACGCTCGCGCGCGAATGGCGCCGCGCCGCGCGCTCGCAACATGCACTGTCGCTGCTGTTCATCGACGTCGACGACTTCAAGCGCTACAACGACACGCAGGGCCACCAGGCCGGCGACGACGCACTCGCCGCGGTCGGCCACTGCATCGCCGGCTGCCTGCGCCGCCCGGCCGACTATGCGGCGCGCTACGGCGGCGAGGAATTCGTCGTCGTGCTGCCGGATATCGACACGGACGGCGCGGTGACGATCGCCGAAACCATCCGCACGGGCATCCTCGATCTCGGCATCCGGCACGACGCGGGCACGGTCGGCCGCCTGACGGTGAGCATCGGCGTGACGACCAGCTACCCCGAACACGACGACAACATCCAGGCCGCGCTGAAGCGGGCCGACGATGCGCTGTATCGGGCGAAGGAAGGCGGGCGCAACCGCATCGCCGTGCAGGCGGCCACGTCGCCCGACACTCGCGAATCGCGGCGGGCCTGAACGCACGGGCAGCGGCGGGGCGGCGGCCGCCGCCCGCCTGCAAAATCGCCGACAATACCGGCTCGATATGCCACCGCGCCGCCGCGCGGCCGATGCGCCCGGCCTGCGCGCCTGGCCGGCCGCGTGGGCCGGCCGCTTCGCACCACCATGAGACTCAAGGCAAAGATCTTCCTTCTGGCCATCGTGCCGTTCCTGCTCGCGATTGCCGGCATCGGCTTCGGCGTGCGCCAGCAGGCGACGACGCTCGCGCGCACGCAGCACGCGACGATCCAGGCCGCGTACCTGTCGAGCAAGGAAGTCGAGCTGAAGCACTACGTCGAACTCGCGACGAGCGCGATCATGCCGCTCTACGACGCGAGCGGCCGCAACGCGCGCGACGACGCGCTGCTGCGCACGCAGGCGCTCGCGATGCTGCAGAAGATGGATTTCGGCCCCGACGGCTATTTCTTCGTCTACGACCTGCACGGCAATTCGCTGATGCATCCGCGCGAGCCCGAGCGCGTCGGTCACAACTTCTGGTCGATGCGCGACCCGCAGGGCGCGCTGACCATCCAGAAGCTGATCGGCGCGGCGTCGCAGGGCGGCGGCTACGTGCGCTATGCGTGGCAGCGGCCGTCGACGGGCCGCGTCGCGCCGAAGCTCGGCTACGTCGTCGCGCTCGAGCGCTGGGGCTGGATGGTCGGCACCGGCATCTATCTCGACGACGTCGACACCGCGCTGCAGCGCATCGATGCGCGCGCGTCCGCGAACATCGAGCGCACGATGAGCTGGCTCACCGCGATCGCGCTCACCGGCGCGGCGGCGATCGCCGTGTGCGCGCTGGTACTGAACGTCAGCGAGTCGCGCAGCGCCGACGCGAAGCTCAAGCTGCTCGCGCAACGCGTCGTCGAATCGCAGGAGCAGGAGCGTGCGCGGCTGTCGCGCGAACTGCACGACGGGATCAGCCAGATGATGGTGTCCGCGAAGCTGATGCTCGAATCCGCGCTGGCGCGCTTCGAGCGCGGCACGTCGCGCGTGCCCGAAGCCGAGCAGGCGCTCGCGTCGGGCGTCGGGCGGCTCGGCGACACGCTGCGCGAAGTCCGACGCATCTCGCACGCGCTGCGCCCGTCGATGCTCGACGATCTCGGCCTCGCGGCCGCGCTCGAGCAACTCGTGCGCGAGCTGGGCGCGGAAAGCGGCATCGACATCGGCTACACGCAGGTCGCGCACGGCGGCACGCAGCCGCTGCCCGAAGCCGTCAACACCGCGCTGTTCCGGATCGCGCAGGAAGCGCTGAGCAACATCGTGCATCATGCGCGGGCGTCGCGCGCGGCCGTCACGCTCGACGTCGGCGCACAATCCGTCACGCTGACCATCGCCGACAACGGCTGCGGCTTCGACGCCGAACGTTCGCAGGCCGACGCGCGCCGCGGCATCGGCCTGCGCAACATGCGCGAGCGCCTCGACGCGCTCGACGGCACGCTGACGATCACGTCGCAGGTCGGCCATACCGTCGTGGCCGCGCGCGTGCCGCTGCGGCGCGCGGCCGCCTGAGCACGCACACCCTACCCGGAGACCTTGCCCATGAGCGCCCCCGATCCCGCCCGGCCCGCCGCCCGACTGCTGCTCGTCGACGATCACCCGCTCGTGCGCGACGGCTTGCGGATGCGGCTCGAAGCGGCCGACCTGTCGGTGGTCGGCGAGGCCGGCAACGCGGACGAGGCGCTCGCGCTGGCCGCCTCGCTCGAACCCGATCTCGCGCTGATGGACGTCGGCATGAACGGGATGAACGGCATCACGCTCGCGGGCGTGTTCCACGAGCGTTTTCCGGGTATTCGCGTGCTGATGCTGTCGATGCACGACAACATCGAGTACGTGACGCAGGCGGTGCGCGCCGGCGCGAGCGGCTATCTGCTGAAGGATTCGCCCGCGAGCGAGATCGTGCGTGCGATCGGCGTGGTGCTGGGCGGGCAGACGTTCTTCAGCGAAGGGCTGGCCGCGCGGATGATCCAGGCCAGCGCGACGGCGTCGCCGCTGGACCGGCTGACGCCGCGCGAGCGCGACATCCTCGACGCGCTGGCCGAAGGGCTGTCGAGCAAGCAGATCGCGCAACAGACGGGGCTGTCGGTGCGCACGGTCGAGACGCACCGGCTCAATCTGAAACGCAAGCTGGAGATCGAAGGGCAGGCCGAGCTGATCAAGTTCGCGGTCGAGCATCGGCGGCGGTAGGCGCGAACCCGTACGCAGTCCACGCGCCACCATGAAAAAAGGACGCCCGAGGGCGCCCTTCGTGCATCCGGACCGCGGCCTTGCAACGCCGTCAGTTCGTCCGCGAATTGTGCTTCTGCAGATACGCGATCAGGCCGTCGATCCCGCCCGTCGCGAGCTGGCTCTTGAACTGGCCCTGGTAGACCTGGATCAGCCACGCGCCCGACATGTCGATGTCGTAGATCTTCCAGTCGTTGCCGACCTTGCCGAGACGATAGCCGACCGACTGGCTGTCGCCCGGCGTCGTGACCGTCGACTGCACGAGCGCATCGGCACCCGACGCGCCGCCTGGCTTGAACGAGAACTTCGCGTCCTGGTTGCCGAGCTGCGCGAGCGACGCGGCGTAGGTGCGCGTCATCAGCAACCGGAACTGCTTGTACAGCTCCTGCTGCTGTTGCGGCGTGGCCTGCTTCCACGCGTCGCCGACCGCGATGCGGGTCGTGCGCTCGAAGTTGGTCACGGGCAGGAAGCGTTGCTCGACCACCTGCGTGATCTTCGCCATGTCACCGCCGCGGGCGGCCGGATCGGCCTTCATCGCGTTGACGGTGCCCTCGACCGCCGTGCGAACGAGATCGACCGGCGCGCTCTGCGCGAAAGCGGAAACCGACACGGCGGCCGCCGCGACGAAAGCAAACAGATGACGTTTCATACGAATTTCGCACTCGATGGGAAAAAACGGCCGGCTCTTTGCATCGGCCGGTGGAGCAAAGTATACCGGGCCCGACGCCGCGTTGCCGCCCGGTGACCGACTGTTACCTTTCAGCGCCGTTTGTCACAGGCGCTCCGCGGCGTGTCGACGCATCGCCGCGGCGATTATGTAAATATCTTCATACAAATGATCCGGCCGCGCGATCCGATTGCCACGCCGGTAGCAAATATCCTTCCCGCCCCGATTCTCCGCAACGTCACGACCGTCGCCGCGCCGCGCCGGTATACTTGGCTACTTTGCCCTAGCCAGCCGCTCCCCACCGCCACATGGTGACATCTCTCATCGTCCGACTCGTTGCGTGGTCGGTGCGCCGCCCCGTCTGGGTCGTCGTCCTGTCGCTCGTGATCGCCGCCTGCAGCGGCGTCTACGTCGCGCAGCATTTCAAGATCAACACCGACATCAGCAAGCTCGTCGATGCGGAACCGCAATGGGCCGCGCTCGGCCAGGCCGTCGACAAGGCGTTCCCGCAACGCAACGGCACGATCCTCGCGGTCGTCGAGGCGCCCGCGCCCGAATTCGCGACGGCCGCCGCGCATGCGCTGACCGAAGCGCTGCAGAAGGACGCCGCCGCCGGCCGCATCGGCCCGGTCGCCGAGCCGGGCGGCGGGCCGTTCTTCGAACACAACGGACTGCTGTTCCTGTCGCCGCAGGAGGTCTCCGATACGACCGCGCAGCTCGCGAGCGCGCGCCCGCTGGTCAACGAACTCGCGAAGAACCCGAGCCTCACCGGGCTCGCCACCACGCTGTCCACCACGCTCGGCCAGCCGCTCCTGACCGGCCAGGTGAAGCTGCCCGCGATGGCGAAGCTGCTCGCGCGCAGCGCGGCGACGGTCGACGACGTGCTGGCCGGCAAGCCGGCCGCGTTCTCGTGGCGCGCGCTGGTCGACAACGACGCCGCGCGGCAGCCCGCGCGCGCGTTCGTCACCGTGCAGCCGGTGGTCAACTACGGCGCGCTGAAGGCCGGCGCGGCAACGAGCCAGGTGATCCGCGACGCGGCCCGTTCGCTCGACCTCGACAAGCGCTACGGCGCGGCCGTGCGCCTGACCGGCGAACAGCCGCTCGCCGACGACGAATTCGCGTCGGTCGAAGACGGCGCCGCGCTCAATGGCGTGCTCACGCTGCTCGCCGTGCTCGTCATCCTGTGGCTTGCACTGCGCTCGAAGCGGATGATCGGCTCGGTGCTCGTCACGCTGTTTGTCGGCCTCGTCGTGACGGCCGCGCTCGGCCTCGCGATGGTCGGCTCGCTGAACATGATCTCGGTCGCATTCATGGTGCTGTTCGTCGGCCTCGGCGTCGACTTCTCGATCCAGTACGGCGTGAAGTACCGCGAGGAACGCTTCCGCGACGAGCGCATCGATCACGCGCTGATCGGCGCCGCGCACTCGATGGGCATGCCGCTCGCGCTCGCCACCGCGGCCGTGGCAGCAAGCTTCTTCTCGTTCATTCCGACCGCGTATCGCGGCGTGTCCGAGCTCGGCCTGATCGCGGGCGTCGGGATGTTCGTCGCACTGCTGACCACGCTCACGCTGCTGCCCGCACTGCTGCGCCTGTTCGCGCCGCCTGGCGAATCGAAGACGCCGGGCTTTCCGTGGCTCGCGCCGGTCGACGATTATCTCGATCGCCATCGCAAGCCGATCCTGATCGGCACGCTGGCGGTCGTGATCGGCGCGCTGCCGCTGCTCGCGTTCCTGCATTTCGACTTCAACCCGTTGCACCTGAAGGACCCGAACAGCGAATCGATGGCGACGCTGCTCGCACTGAAGGATTCGCCGGAAGCCGCCGTCAACGACGTCACGCTGCTCGCGCCGTCGCTCGCGCAAGCCGACGCGGCCGCGAAGCGCCTCGACGCGCTGCCCGAAGTCGGCCGCACGACCACGCTGTCGACCTTCATCCCCGCCGACCAGCCGGCCAAGCGCGCGGCGATCGCCGCGGCTGCGAGCGAGCTGCTGCCCGCGCTGACGCAGCCGGCCGCGCCGCCCGCGACCGACGCGCAACGCGTGGCCGCGCTCAAGCGCGTGTCGGACCTGTTGAGCTATGCGGCCGAGGATCACCCGGGCCCGGGCGCCGCGGCCGCGCAGCACCTGTCCGCGTCGCTCGCGAAGCTCGCCGCCGCCGACAGCGCGACGCGCGACCGTGCCGAACGCGCGTTCTCCGATACGCTGCGCATCGCGCTCAACCAGCTCGCTGCGCTGCTGCAGCCGCAGGACATCACGCGCGAATCGCTGCCGCCGCAGGTTGTGCGCGACTGGGTTGCGCCGGACGGCCACGCGCTCGTGCAGATCTCGCCGAAGGTGCCGAAGGGCGTCGACCCCAACGACGACACGATGCTGCGCCGTTTCGCCAAGGCCGTGAAGGCCGCGGAACCGGGCGCGACTGGCGGCCCGATCTCGATCCTGCATTCGGCCGACACGATCATCAACGCGTTCCTGCACGCGGCGCTGTGGTCGATCATCTCGATCACGGTCCTGCTGTGGGTCACGCTGCGCCGCTTCGGCGACGTGCTGCGCACGCTGGTGCCGCTGCTCGTGTCGGGCATCGTGACGCTCGAGATGTGCGTCGTGCTCGGCATGTCGCTGAACTTCGCGAACATCATCGCGCTGCCGCTGATGCTCGGCGTCGGCGTCGCGTTCAAGGTGTATTTCGTGATGGCGTGGCGCGCGGGGCAGACGGGGCTGCTGCATTCGAGCCTCACGCACGCCGTGCTGTTCAGCGCCGCGACGACGGCGACCGCCTTCGGCAGCCTGTGGCTGTCGCACCATCCGGGCACGTCGAGCATGGGCAAGCTGCTCGCGCTGGCCCTGACCTGTACGCTGATCGGCGCCGTGGTGTTCCAGCCCGTCCTGATGGGCAAACCGCGCGTCAAGCGCGCCCAGAACCAATCGCAAGGAATCAATGAATAAGGTGCGAATCATTGCGGCGACCGTCGCCGCCAGCGCGATGCTGACCGGCTGCGCGACGGGACCGAACCGCAATCCCAACGACCCGCTCGAGCCGATGAACCGGGCGATGTACACGTTCAACGACACGGTCGACACGCACATCGCGCAGCCGATCGCGAAGGGTTACCAGAAAGTCACGCCGACGCCGGTGCGCACCGCGATCAGCAACTTCTTCTCGAACCTCGGCGATCTCGGCAACATGGCGAACAACCTGCTGCAGTTGCGCATCACCGATGCGACGCAGGATCTGATGCGCGTGGCGATGAACTCGCTGTTCGGCGTCGCCGGCCTGATCGACATCGCGACGCCGGCCGGGCTGCCGAAGCATCACCAGGATTTCGGGCTGACGATGGCGCGCTGGGGCATGCCGTCCGGCCCGTACCTCGTGCTGCCCGTGTTCGGGCCGAGCACGATCCGCGACGGCGTCGGCCGCGCGGTGGACGTGCGCTTCAACCTGCTGAACTACATCGAGCCGGCCGCACGCAATCCGATGTACATCGCGCAGTTCATCAGCGCGCGTTCGGACCTGCTCGGTGCGACCGATCTGCTGAAGCAGGCCGCGCTCGATCCGTATTCGTTCGTGCGCGACGCGTACCTGCAGCAGCGCAAGTCGCTGACGTATCACGGCCAGTCGGCATCGGCCGCGACGCCGAACTACGCGGAGCCGGGTGAAGCCGGCGCGGTGCCGGCGGCCACGCCGACCACGCCGGGCGGCTTGCCGAACTATGAGGATCCGGGCGATGCGGGCGGCGCATCGGGCGCCACGCCGAACAACGCACCGGCCGCGCCGGGATTGCCGCAGTACGACGATCCGGGTGCGGATAGTGCGATGCCGGCGAGTGCGCCGGCGGCTGCATCGGCGGGCGCCACGACGGCGCCGGCCGCCAACGGTGCGCCAATCGCCCCGGCGATGCCGACCGTGCCCGCGAGCAGTCCGGCCGCGCAGTAACGGCGGCAGCCTCTGATCCGAGGGGCAACACTTCAGCCGTCCAGGACCGGGCCGACGACTTCAACCGGAACAATGTCGGCGAATCGGTTCCAGGCTGCTCATCGTTCGCTCACAGCCCGCCCTTGTTTGCTACCGGTAGCCCGCCCCGGGGCAATCTCGGCGGCGGGCCGCTATCTGGCAGATTGAATACCGCCATCGTCCCAGGGCACCGGAACGTCGTCAGCACATCGCTTGTCAGCGGGTTCGCAACCGTTCCCGCGCTCGCAATGTCGAGTGCTGCCTGACGACCATCAAAGCTGAATGCGACCCGCGTGCGGCCCGGTGTGGCAGCCTGGACCACATGACCTTTCCGGAGCAACCGCATCAGCGCCCACGGCCCCTCCGCCGCGATCGTCGAAGTGTCCGGCCGGATGCGCGGACTCGCCGAGATCTGGGCACGGACGCCGCCACGCGGTCCCGGCCATGTCACCGTGAATGGCGTGACCGGACCATGTCGATAGAGCGTCACCTGTCCGTCGATGTCGAGCGACAGGCTCATGATCGTCGGGTCGAGTTCAGGGATTCGGATATCAGCCTTCCAACTCGGTTTCGTACGATCCGGATCGTTGAAGAAGATGTCGCGGATCGCCTTCGCATGCTCGAATGGCTCGAGATCCGGCCCGTGAACGGGTTCGGTCGCGCCCGGCAGCGTCCGGTAGCGCCACGGCTTCGCGGCCGTGTCGACGAACGGTGCAAGCGTCTTCGTGAAAAAGTCATCGATCACGCCGCCCTGCGCGAACATGCGCGTGAAATCGT
Organism: Burkholderia sp. CpTa8-5; assembly: GCF_017815045.1. Lineage (NCBI taxonomy): Bacteria > Pseudomonadati > Pseudomonadota > Betaproteobacteria > Burkholderiales > Burkholderiaceae > Burkholderia > Burkholderia sp. CpTa8-5. The sequence goes on along the minus strand of NZ_JAGIQD010000004.1, from coordinate 47,077 downwards.
CGATACCGACGTCGCGCGTGCTGTCAGGCGCAAACGGGTAATTGCCTTCGATCGTCACGCGACAGGTGTCTGCAACGGCTGCCTGCATCTGGCGCGACAGTAGTTGGCCGATACCCTGGTTCACCCCACGCGAGCCGTCGACAGCAAGTTGATGCAAGACAGCTCGAACCGGCGCAGGCATCGTGTCAGCCGTCATCTTGAGCTTCGCAGCGTTCTCACTCACCGGCGGCATGCTGTTGTTCAACAGCGCATTGTCGGAAATCGCGAGCGTCTCGTAATAGTCGTTCAACAGACTGGTAACGCCGTCCAGGCCCGTTTTGCTCACCGACGCCCCGGCCAACTGCGTCTCCGATCGCGCATCGGCATGGCCCGTCACCACTTCACGCAATGCCGCGAAACGGTTATCGACCAACTCGCGCTCAACCTGCTCCGATGCACGAGGCCCCAGTATCCGCTCGGCCTGTTGGTTGACAGCCTCGGTCGCTTGTTCGAGAAAGGAACCGTCCGCTTTCGCCATCGGCCGCGTCAGCGTCGTTTCGTTTGCCGCCGCCCGCGCTAGACGGATCAGCGGCGAATCGGGCGCAGCGAGGGCTCGCAGTACCGTCAAGTTGAAGGCAAGGCTCGTTCCGCTCACGATGCGAATGTCGTCAAGAAACGCGTCCCATTGTCGAGCGTATTCGTTCAGGTACTGGCGCGTGATCGCGGTCAACAGCGCGTCGCCATTCCGGTTCGATACGTTTGACGCGCCAACTGGATTTTTTGCGAAATCATCGAGCGTCCGGCGCCCCATTACCCAAGCATCGTCTTCGCTTGCCACCTGAAGGAATTCTGGCAGGCGTTTGCCGAACACCGCCCGATACCCCTCCAGCGTAAAGATTCCTGACACGCCGCTCGATAAAGGCGCTCCGCTGGCCCGCGTGAATACCACGCCTGCTTGTGGCCCGACGACATGCAGCAGCGAAAATTCGCGGGGCGCGTCTTTCGACATCGCCGCCATGGCGCGCTGATAAAGACGATCGGTCGGATTGCTGCCGTCGAGAAATGCGCGCGCCCGCTGGATCATTCCTTCGTTGCGGGACAGTGGCGACTGCACGACATGTTCTTCGGAAAACAGTCGCTGTACGTGGCCGATCATTGTCGCGCGCCCACCGAACATCGCCGCACTGTCGTGCCGTGCCCAATCATCCAGCACCCACATCTTGACGTCGTTCGCGTTGAACCGGGTCCTGTCGTGGAGCATCAAGTACACGCGCAACGCGTCGTAAGCGGCCTTGGCGTCACCGCTTGCCGTGGCACTACCGATCACGTCCTCCATCCGGCGAACGATTTGCGGTAACACAACCTGCTCCGACAGCGCCTCGTATACGTGGCGGCTCTTGGACTCGATCATATCGATGCGGTCCGTTCCAAGGCGAAACGCGACGTCGGAATCGTTGGCAAGATGCGTGGTGTCGCGCAACAGTTCGTTTGCATTGTCCAGCATCATCGGCACACGCTCAGGATGAGCAGAAAGATCGCTCCCCGCCAACACGGCTGCCAGCTTACGTGTCTTGTGCGCTAGTGTGCCGAGCGACGCACGTTCCGCAACGAAGCTGTTCCAAAGACTCGTGCACAACCCTGCGGCGATCACCCACACGAGGGAATGCCCCAGCCACCGCTGTAAGCGCACACGATGCTCCCGGTTCCGATTCGGGCACGCGAGGTGTCCGTCGCGAAATACGACACCGTGCAACAAATCGCGCAGGAAATAGCTGGTTTCGCCACGCTCTCCTCGTGGGCGTGGCCATTGCGCGCCGGATGCGCCCGTCATGCGTTGCAATAGCGTTTGATGCTCCGCAGCGACCGGCAGGCCGGTCTGGCCCGCGCTCGTTAGGTAAACACCTCGGAACAGCGCATGCGATACTGCATGCGAACCATTGCCGCCTGCGGCAAACACTTGCCCGATCAGATCGGCCAGCGGCTCCGTCAGTGCCGTGAATGCCTCTGGCAACATTGCCAACTGGCGACGACGAGTCAGGTCGGTTTCGTTGCGAAGCAGGCCGCTCACACCATCAGCAAGACACGTTGCCAGCAGATTCAATTCTGTCCTGATCACGTCGTCCGTCCGCGCGTCCGGGCCAGACTGCAATGTCACGCCCCATATCTGCGCACGCTGCCGCTCGCCAAGCGAGGCGAAATAGTCGGTGAAGCCCGGAAGCCGGTCCATTTTCGTGACAATGAGCCAGACGGGGAATCCGGTCCCGAACTCGGCCTCCATCTCCTCGAGACGTGCCCGCAATGCACGGCTCTCTGCCATACGCACGTCGGGGTCCGTGTGCGTCAACGCGGCGACATCGATCGTCAACAGCACGCCATTCAGCGGCAGGCGAGGGCGGATACGGCCAAGTAGCCGGAGAAATCCCTTCCACTCTGCTGCGTCGGAGTCTCTGCGAAGGCCGCCGCTGTCGGTCGGCCGCTTTTCCGGTTTCCCGTCATTCGATGCTTCCGGCGGCTCCACTGTCAGCGAGTAGCGCGACGTGCCGTGCTGTACGTAATGGCCCGCTGTATCGATCAGCACCGCCTCATTGGTCAACCGCCAACCCGGCAAAGCCCGGGCGTCATCGGGCGCAAGCGAATGCTGAAGTTGCGCATCGAGCGGGAACACGAGACCCGCATTGAGCAACGCCGTGGTCTTGCCCGAACCCTGCGACCCCAGCACGACATACCACGGCACATCATAGAGATACGCAGGCCATTGAAACAGCCGCGCCAAAGCATGGATGCCCCCGCGCCAGGCTTTCAACTGCGTGATCGCTGTGCGGGCCGTGTATTCAATCGTCGTCAGGCGCGATGCCGCCAACGGCCGAGCGCCACGCTTGCCGAGTCGAAGCAAACGTCTGAGTTCGCTCGGATGCCGGCGCATGCGCCTCCACCATTTGACCGACATCGACCCGGCGTAAACGAGCGCAACGCCGGCCATTGCCAGAATACGGACCGTTACCGACGCAAACAGCGGTTTGCCGGCCAACGTCAGAAGCGGGAAGGTATGCCAGATCGCGAGACAGAGCAGCGCGGCGATGACGATGCTCGTCGGCCAATCGATCAGCCACAAGATCCATGCGGACAGGACCAATGCGATCAAGGTCAGCCGAATGCCGACCGACGCGACTGGGGTCAGCCCTCCGAAATTCATCAGCGGGCCTGCAAACCAGATCACGGCCATAGCGGCAATCACCGTCACAATGGCCCACAGATGACGCGAATGCAGAAACGAGAGAATCTTCTTCATGTGTACGGGGAATGGCGTCCCACTGGCACTACCGTGCCGCGCTGGCCACGGGGTCGATCGCGCTGCCTGAAGCTACATGCGCAATGTTGGAGAGCTGTCGATGCACATCGTCCGCTTGCGCGTCCAATTCGGCGCGGCAAAAGACATACAGCGCGCAGAGCGCCACTGACAGCAAGGCCACCGACATCCGGACCGGGATTTCGAAATGGAATGTCCGGCGGGCCGTTGCGGTAGATTGCGCGTGGGGTGAAAGCGCATCAGGATCAGGCGGGAGGTGCACGGCAATCGCGTTGTAAATCCGCTCGCGTACGCGTTCGTGCACGCCGAACGTCTTGCCATGCAGATACCGACCTTCAAACCCCAAGCTGAAAATCCGGTAGATCACTTCGAGCAACGGCCAGTGGTCAGCGTCGTCTTTCAACAAGCGCAGCGACAACGTGTAGATCTTTGAGCCGCCCCGGTTGTCCTCCCCGATTCGTTGGGTCAGCGCATCGGAAGCCCATGCGACACTCCCGGACGTATCGCCTCGTGCCACGAGTTCGCGCATTGCCACTTCGTCCAGCGCGGTACACAGGCAATATCGTGCGCCGATCATGTGGTCGTCGCGGATATTTGCCCGCACACACAGGCGCTCGAATACGCGAACTTCGTCCATCAGCAGGTCGCGCAAGCGTTCGTCGTGGCCAATGTCGATCAATGCGGGCATGTCCACAAACGCTCGAAGCAGCACTCTGCTCGACTCCAGCAAGGCGTTGCGGTGATCACGTACCGCGGCCAGTCTCGCCTGCTCGTCTTCAGGCGGCGAAATCGATCCCAATGGACGACTGCGGCGCGAGTTGGATCGCTGTCTCGTGTTCTTGCTGGAGAGAAAGGTGCTGTTCGGTCGTCGCGGTGGTGCGAGCACGCGTCGAGCCGATACGGTTTTGGGTGCGCTAACGGACTGTGTCATGCCGGGGAAATTCAGAATTCGGTTCATCGCGCTCAACACAAGCACGATCAAACTGTTGGGCCGCCATCAGACACCACCAGAGTCGCGTCGCAACTGGTGCCGCTGCCGTGATGGGCAATTTGACGGCCATTGATCGTGCCGAAACCGCCGCTCGTAATGACGCCCGGGCCGTGCAATGGGCACGACACGGAGTCGCCTACGCATGCTGCAGGACGGCCACTGATCGTGACGCCCGCGCTGGCTGATATGACTGCGCCGCCGTGGGTAGTCAATGTGCCAAGGGTTGCGACAAATGCTGACATTCAAAAACCCCTCAAAATAAATTGTCGATTTTCACCACGCGACAAAACACCCACTCACTCGTTCTTGCCAGACATCCCAAAGTAACTTGCAAAAAAATAACGAACGGCGAGATAAACAAAACCGCACCCGCAAAATACCTCCTCACCCACAAAACTCTTCAATGGCTCATAAAAAACGCGAGCGGCGCAATAAATAACACGTAGAGCCGAGTTTTACCCATTCTTCGCACACCAACCTCCTTTCAGTTATCCTCACCACTAGATACACGCTCTCATTCACCCCCCAAAAATCCCCATCCCAGGGTCTCTAGCAAATACGCAACAACATTGTGCGACCAAGATGGGCACCTACGCCATCGGATCGAATTTATGTGACATGTTTTCTCAGGAATCTCATATACAAATTACCATCTACTCCTTACCAATTTTTTCAGCGACAAACCTGACAATTGATATGTAAACCGCGTAAAAAGTAAAAAATAGCCACGGACTTAGCGTCGCCTTTATATACCAATATGGAATCATCCCCAAGAAAATCAAAACAAGGTAAACATAACCTTTTTTGAATCTATATTTCACTTTCAATTTTCGTCTTCCTCGCACTCATTCGTGGTCGGACATTCCGCCCCAGCCTTTAAGATGGCTTTCCCTCCTTGGACTGCTCCCTGGATCATCACTTGGTCCGCAACAGTTCTCTTGTGCCGATTGATACGCGTATTCAATTTTGCAATTCTCGATGCACTGCGGGCATTGGTGGCTTGTGCAGTTAAATTTTTCACCGCCCCAACAGACTTAACAACCTTTTTTCCAGATGCCAAAACTCCGGGAAACAGACCACTTGCCAATCCAGAAATTGCCATGTCAGCCACATCCAGACACTTCCAATTTATTTTCCCAGTAGACACCTTTTGTTTTGCGAGTTGAATGCCGGCATCAACGGCAGCCCCACCCAATGCTCTCCCAACAAAAAGCGCCACCGGTATAAGGAACGCAAATGCTCCACTTGGGTCAATTCTATTGACGGGGTCTCTATCTGCGTAGGAATAGTGATTCGATCCACCGAGCAATCCAATTGGATCTTGGTTAACGTAACATCCAATTTCGGTATCGTAGTAACGCAACCTGTTGTAGTGCAGCCCCGACTCCTGATCGTAGTACTGCCCCGGAAACCGTATCGGATTGTCAACGACATGCGCGATCCGTCGGTTCGTCCGCCCATACGCGCTCAGATCCGCCGCCCACACCACCTCACGTTGTTCGTCGTACAACTCCTGCGGCGTCCCCAGGTGATCCGTCACGTAATGCCACGCCTCGCCATCCGCCAGCCGCGTCAACGGACCTTCGTGATCCGGATGCGGCACGTACGTCACCGCCAGATCCTCGTGCGCGGTACGCCCCGTCCGCACCTCCTGCATCATCCAGTCGCCGTCCCACATGAACAGTGTCGTCTGTCGCGCGCCGCCTGCCTGCGTGTGATGCTTCGCCACCCGCCGCCCCAGCGCGTCGTATTCGTACTCGCTTCTCGCACCGTCCGCGTGTTCTATCGCGATCAACTGGTGACTCCCGTCGTACCGATACCGCGTCACCTTCGGCTCTTCTATCGGCTCCTCGTACTTCGGCGTCCCCGTCAGCACTTCCATCACCCGCAGCAGGTTGTCTGCCCCGCGCTGGCTGCGCTGTTGCGCCTCGCTCAACTCCGGCTTCGGCGGCAACGGCACCGTCCGCGCAATGCGATTCCCGTGCCCGTCATACGTAAAATCCACCGGCCGATCCGGGCGCGTCTGCGGCGCGAACCGCAGCAAGCGATCGCCGCTCGCCTTCCACGCCTGCACGCTGTTCAGGCTCGACGCAGCACCCAGCAGGTTCCCCGCCGGATCGTAATGAAACGCTTCCGTGCCGCTTGCCGCCGTCACGTGCGTCAGTCTCGACAACGCGTCGTACTGATACGTCTTCTTGTCCCGCCACGCGTCGTCCAGTGTCGTGAGCTGGCCGGCCGCGTCGTACGCCCACGCCCGCCACGGCCGAGGACGCTCCAGCGAGCGCCCCCGTTCATCGAGGTTCTGCCACCGATGCTCAGCCAGCAAGCCGTTCGCGCCATACCCGAAGTGGTGTGACGCCGGACCTTGCGTACGCTGAATCTCGCGATGCAGCGCATCGCGCTCGAAGCTCGCCAGCGGATGCTCGTCCAGCAGCAACCCGTGCACATGCCCCGAGCCGTAGCGCTGCCACACGAGCGAGCCGATTTCCGGCACGTGCGTCCAGTCGCGATTCCCGATCGCATCCACTCCGTGCGTGAGCCGCCATACCCGCCCGTGATGCGCCTGCACCTCTGCCGTACGGCGCCCTGCCGCGTCGTATTCGTAAGTGACCTGCACCGGTGCCCGGCCTGGAGAAACCGCCTGAGCCTGCGTCAGCAATCCCCGCGCGTCGTACCGATAACTCGCCCGACTGCCGTCGCTCGATCTGCGCTCCACAGGTCGGCCGAGCACGTCGTAGGTCACATGCGTGGTGATCTGCCCATCCTGGCCATGATCGATGCGCTCGACCAGTTCCCCCGCCGCGTTGTACCGGTAGCTTTGCCGGCGGCCGTCGAAGCCGGTCTGTTCGATCAACCGGTTCCGGCTGTCGTAGCAGAACGTCGTCGCTTCCCGGTTCGCATTGGTCAGCTTCGTCGGACGGCCAATCGCGTCATACCGGAACTGTTGCGTACCGTCCGCAGGATCGACGATTCGCGTTCGCTGCCCGTATGCGTCCCAGTCCACACGCGTTACACGCTCGAGTGGATCCGTATGCGCGATTGCCCTGCCTGCGTCGTCGTATTCGACTTTCCACCAACCCATGCCAGCCGGCCGCACCGCCGTCACGCGCGCCGACAGGCTGCCGCTGTGGCGGCTGACCTGGCCCAACGCATCCGTGGTCTCGATCAACTGGCCGAATTGATCGTACTGATAGGCCGTCGTCTGCCCCGAGCAATCGGTACGCGCCACGAGCTGTCCCGCGTCATCCCATTGCATCTTCGTCACGTTGCCCAGCGCATCCGTGCGCGTGACCGGCAAGCCGTTTTCGTATGCGTAACGCGTCACATTCCCGAGCGGATCGGTTTCGCTCGTCAGGTGGCCTTGCCCGTCGTAGCTACGCTGCCAGACCTGTCCAGCCGGGTCCGTGATTTGCTGCGGCAAGTTCTGGTCGTTGTAGCCGATGCGCGTGACCTGGCCCGCCGGATCGATGATCGACGTAGGATTGCCTCGCGTATCGTTCACCATCCGCGTCGTGCGACCAAGCCCGTCCGTATAGCCCGCCACGCTTCCCGTCTCGTCGAAATGCGTTTGCTCGATGCTGCCGTCCGGATGCACGATCTTCTCGACCGCCCACAAACCGTTGTAGTGGTATTCGGTCGTGTGGCCCAAGCCATCCGTCACCCGTGTCGCGCGCAACGACGGCAGGTAATCGAAACGCGTCTCGCGCGTGATGACCCGCTGGCCATCGGCGTTCTCGGTATAGGCGTAGGTGCGCAGGCAGTACGCGTTCGGCGTGTCATCGCTCCACTCCGATACGTGCGTCGCGCCGGCCGGCGTGCGATAGGTCGTCAGTAGATGGTTGTCGTAGCCGTACCGCCACGTCAGATTCTCCCGATCGGTGGCCGCGATCAGATCGCCATGCGCGTCGTACACATAGCGCGTCAGGTGCAGCGGCTCACTTCCGAAACCCTGATCGAGCAGTACGTTTGTGATCCGGCCAGCCTCGTCCAGTGCGCAGCGCACGGTATGCCGATTGTTGCGGACTGTTTCCAGCCAGCCTTGTGCCGTGTAGCCGAGCGTCAGGCTCTGCCCGTCGCGTGTCGCGATGCGCTGCAACTGCCAGCGGGTCTCGTCGACCGGGTGACGGCCGTAGTGCTCTTCGACCCCGTTGACGAAGCGCAGTGCGTAGGTTGCACCCGACGCGTTGTCACCACCACGTGCCAGCGTGATTTTTTCGATTGGATGGAAGTGTTCTTCACCGGGGTTCAGCGGCGGAAACTGCAACTGTCGCCCGTCCGCATCGAAGTAGACCAATCCCGCCGAACTCGTGCGCACCTCGGTCGCATACGGCAACTTCCACGCCATGCCCAGGCTGCCGCTGCGCTGGTCCGCACTTCGGTAGCTCCTGCTCCAGTGAATCGACACGCGCCCCGGCAACGTAAAGTCCGTATGTGACAGCACCTTCTGCCCCGTTGCCAGGTCGACCGGGTTCGCGCTGACGGTCTTCTTCGCGCACTCCGCGCAATCGGCTTCGGTCACCGGCACCAGACCGCCTGCATCGCCATTCGTCATGCTGATCGTCGGCGCTTGCAGGTAAATCGCCGTGCCTTTCAGGTGAATGCCGGATTCATCGATCGTGACCGTCCCGCCCGGGCCCGTCAGTTGTGCCTGTTTCGCGCCCGACAGGCTGCTTTCGCCGGTATCCGCGATGCGCAGCTGGTTCGCGTTCGAGCCCGATACCGGCGCCGGTAGTTGCGGGGCGAAGTCGGGCGACGGTTCGGTCGGGTTTGCCTGATCGGCGCTCACCGCATCGCCCACGGCCTTGCCGCGCACGGTCAGCGTGTAGGTGTGCCCCACGTCTGCCGTCCAGTCCTGCACGACGCGGTCGGTCCGGTTCTGGCCGACCGTGCTCGCCATGTGCAATCCGACGTTACGCAAGTACAGCCCGCCGACGTTGACGTTGTACGCCATCCCGACGTTGAGCATCGCGCCCATGCCCACGCTCTTCACCGACGCGAGCGTCACCGTCTCGAACTTGTAGCCGCCGGTCGACAGTTTCCAGTGACGTCCGATCTGGTCCGTCTCGTCGTGACCGATCGTTTTCGTGCGGTCATGGCCCACCGTGTGCGCCTCGTCGGCTTCGATCACCGCATCCAGATTGCGCTCGGCCTGAATCCAGACCTGCTCCGCACCCTTCTTGTCCTCGAAGCGGATCGCATTGGCGTGGCCGTATCCGCCGCCCTTGGTCGAGCGCGTCAGGATCCCGCTTTGCGTCGCATGAGCCGGCAACGTCCACGGCGGCATTGTCATCGCGTTGTAGACGCGCCCGGTCACGATCGGTCGATCGGGGTCCCCATTCTCGAAATCGACGACAACTTCGGTGCCCACTCGTGGAATATGGATGCCGCCAAAGTTGCTGCCCGCCCACGGATACGACACCCGCACCCAGCATGATGAGTTCTGGTCCTTCACGCCGGATCGGTCCCAATGGAACTTGAGCGTCACCTCGCCGTTCTTGTTGGTCCAGATCTCCGCACCCTCGGGGCCGGTCACGATCGCCGTTTGTGGACCACGCGTGCGCGGTTTCCTGATCGTGCGCGGCGGACGGAATACCGTGGTAGACGGCTGAACCATAAACTTGCTGCGAATCGCGTAGGCAGAAAACCCGGTGGTCTGTCCGGTTTCCTTCACGTCCAGTTCCGACGCGATCACAAGATATTCGCGATTGGCGATCGCCATCGGATGGCCAGTCAGCACAAAGGTCGTGCCGCACACGACGTTACGCAAGTTGCCCTCGCCCTTCGCCCGCTCGCCCTGCGCGTGAATCTCCTCCATGCGTACCTGCGCGAATACGCGGCCGTCCTCTGTTTCCGTGTAGTCGCCCGGCCATTCGTAACGTTCGAGCTGATTGTGCGCGGTATCGCGCGGCAGGGTATTCTGCGTGGTCAGTGTCGCACCCGGCTTCTCGAAGTCGAAATCGTCGGTGGTCCACACCCCCGAGCGCAGACGCTCGGTCGCTTCGAAATGGTCGACATACTCGCGGTCGATCTTCTGGCCCGGCGGGTAGTACGCAAGTGTCTGGTATGCCACGCTTTCCACGCGCCGGTAAGCACCTGGACCATCGACCAGTACCATTCGGTGGATGCCTTGCGAATGTTCGAAGAACCACGTGATGCCGTGCTCTTCCATCAATCGTTGCGCGAATGCGAAATCGGACTCGCCGTACTGCACTTGATAGCGTAGCGGCTTATAGGTGCGGCCAACGCGCATCTCGAATGAGTAAAGGTACGGACTAAACACCTCGCGCAGAATGTCCAGCACGCTCTTGCGCTGAAAGATGCGGTAGTCGGATCGTTCTCGCGCCAATGCGAACCACGGCTCCAGGACGACCCGGTAGCGCGACTGACGATTCAACTGATCCACGTAACTCGCCGCCGTCACGACACCGCTGATTTCTCGCGTGCCGGCACCCAGATTGACGGCGCCCGCTTGACCGGCCATTCCCGCGACGAAACTGCCCATCCCGTCCAGTTGAATCGTGACGGTCAGTTCCTTGCCGAGCATCGCCTTCAAATCCAGGTTGGCCAGCCTGTCGACCGGCAGCAGCGGATCGGCGGGCGTCGTCAGCCACAATTCATACGCGTACAACGTGGAGAGTCGTTCCGTACCGCGGATCGCGCTCAGATGCAGCAGCGATGCGATGCCGTCCAGCTCCGGCAGCGCGGGGCCGCTGACCGAAAGCGTCCGGTTCGTCTTGAAGTTCAACATGCGTGCTGGCCCTCGTTCGCTTGATTGTTGTTCTGTGTTACCGACTGCATGAACCGATTTGCCCGGTGAATCAGAGTGCGCTGCGCGTCCCCATTCGAACCGGCCAGCGCATCAACTCGCCGCGCTGCAGCGAGCGCAGCACCGACTGGGTAAAGGAATGTGTCGAAACGTGACGCGCCACGTAGTGTTCGAGGATCGTCCCGAATAGATACGGACTCGTGCCGTCAAAGCCCGTTTCATCCACCGTCAGCACACATTCGATGCCGCGACCGAACCGCAATGGGCTCTGCCCGGGCAGCTTCTTCGTCACGGGCCGCGTATCGATATGGATCAGGCTGTCGATCTGACGGCGCAAGCGCACATCGTCGGCAGCAGCGAACAAAGCGAGAATGCCGCGCAGTCCGCTTCCATCCTTGGCCTCCAACTTGCCGTAGCCGAGATTCAACTGACCGATCAACTGCCATGCCACGCTCCCCTGTGCAAGCGGCGCACGCGCGAGGCTCGGCGCGCGAATCAGTCCGGTTCGGCTTACCGGCGCACTGATACCAACGGTCAGGTCCGTCGTGCCATCAGGTATCAACAAGCTTGGCAGACCACCGTTCGTCAACCAGGCGTCGACCGACAGATAGTTCATTGCCTGTGAATAGGGTGCCTCGTCCTGATCGACCAGCGAAACGTAAACATCGGTACCTGTGTACGGGACGCGAGCACCGTAACGGCGACATGACGCCTTCGTCATGCGATGTTCGCGGCGCGTCGTGAAATGGCGCCCGTGATTGGTTTCGTCGTTCACCAGTGCTCGATACAACGGACGAAATTCAAGCGATGCCGCGCCTTTGCTCACAAAACCATGCAACGCTTCCACCGCGAACACTTCGTAGCCCGATTCGTTCTGTCTATCGGGTTGCAACAGAATCTCGCCGCCCACGCGCGGTATCTCGGCGGGATCGGTTTTGCGACGAAACAGGTTGATGACCGGTGTACAAAAGAGTGCAAACCGGGATGCGTCGACGTGCTCGGCCAGTGCGCTGTCGAAGCGATCGAGCAACACGACGATCTCGGCTTCACGATCGGCCAGGTGTCGCAGTCCCGCATTCAGACCGGTCAGCGTGAAAAACCAGAAACGCGCGGGGCACGCTGCATATTCGTGCAACAGGTTATGGCCGTGAAACTTCGACCCGGCCAGTGGCAGCAAACTCTCGTCGGTAGCCAACCCCGTGTATTCGATCGCCCGATCGAAGACGATCCCGAGTGCCTGATCGGGATCAGCAAAGCGGTTCGGCACCCCAGTCACGGATGACACGGCGCCGGCGTGGATCAACTCGAACAGCCGTGATGCCACACGTTCGTCACCGGCCAGATAAACGGGCAATCGATCCAGACCGCGCAACTCATCGAATCGCGCTTCGCCCGTAGTACGAAGCCTGAAACGCAGCGCACCGCGAATCGGCCTGTGTGCACCGCCATATCGTTCTATCGATGGAATATCAGGTGGAACCCCCGTCAACCTCGCAGAAACGACCTCCAACGGATACAGCGTCACGTCCAGACCGCTACGAAATATGCAGGGGGTGCGTTCGCCGTCCGGCACGCGGCTCGCGAACTCCGTGCCGCGAGGTATGCAAAACCCTTCGAGCAAACTGCCTTCCTGATCATCGGGATGGAGGCAAGCAACGGCAATCGAGGGCGTCGGTGCGACGTAATTCGGATAGACGGTTTCCAGCAGTCGACTGGTCAGCAGGGGGAATTCGGCATCCAGTTTCAATTGCAGCCGAGCGGCTGAAAAACTCGCTGCCTGTACCAGACGTTCGACAAAGGGGTCGGCGATCTCACCGCCATGCATGCCGAGCCGACGCGCTATTTTTGGATGTGCCTGGGCGAACTCCTCCATCAATTCCTTGAAATAGAGCAATTCCCGGTTGTAAGCATCAAGGAGACGAGGATTCATGACGAGAGAGAATTATGGATTCCGTACAAGACCTCCGACAGACTCGCGGTCGGCAATGCATTGAATGCTAGCCTCAAAAGCCGTCTCAAAAAATACCTGACGGAACCGACAGGCTCGATTCGCATGCCTTAAGCCGTGAGCTTTTTGAGATATGAGTCGTTATCCTGATCATCCGAAACAGGATCCACCGCTGAAATTCAGTGTCGGCGTTCCTTGCGTGGAGATCGCAGGAATCTCATTCCCCAAACCGTTGCGCTAATTGCGCCGGCTTCGAATAGACGAAGCGCGCTGCATCATGCAGCGCGCTTTTTGCGCATACGCAAAATAAAAAAAGAAGGGGAGGGGAAAAGCAGAAAGCAGCGAACGCCGCTCAGACGATCCGCATCGCGCCCGCCCGCTCGAATGCGTGCCGCGCCTGGATCAGCGTCGTGCGCGCCGCGCGCGCATCGCTGGCGACCTGCAATAACGGGCCGAGCTGCGACGGCTGCTTCAGCAGTTCGCGCAGGATCGGCAGGATCGCCGTGCTGCCGTCGTCGCGCAGCCCGGCCGTCGCCGCGCGCGGCAGCGTGCGCCACGCCGGATCGACGATCGCGCGGCACACCGCGAACGGCACGCCGCGCGCGGCCGCGAAGGCCGCCGCGATATGCGATTCCATGTCGACGGCAAGCGCGCCATTCGCACGATGCAGCGACGTCTTGTCCTGCTCGCTGACCACCGGCGCGCCGACGGCCGCCATCGTGCCGCGCGTGACACGCGCCCACACCGGCGTGTCCTGCAGCGCGGCGACGAGCCGCGCGCTCCAGCCCGTATCGGTCTGCACGCGGCCGAACGGCCCGTCGATCGCGTCCGCGATCACGAGCGCGCCCGGCGCGAGGTCGGGCGCGAGCCCGCCCGCAGTACCGAAGCTGACGATGCCCGCGCAGCCGCGCGCGGTCGCTTCGGCCAGTGCGCGCTCGAGCCGGTCGGCCCGCGCGGCGAACACGGCCTCGACGCCGTCGCCGCGCGCGATGCGCGCCTCGAACGCCATCCCTGTGACCGCGATGACGGGCAATGCGCCGTTGTGCTGCGTCGTCGCCACGCGTTACATCCCGACCGTCACGCGCGTCGCGTTCGCGCGCTTCAGGTTGCGGTAGCGCGCGAGCGCCCACAGCGGGAAGAACTTGCGATAGCCGTGGTAGCGCAGGTAGAACACGCGCGGGAAGCCCGTCGCCGTGAAGCGCGTCTCGTCCCACAAGCCTTCTTCGTTCTGCTGCGCGACCAGGTAGTCGACGCCGCGCGCCACGGCCGGGTTGTTCACTTCGCCGGCCGCCATCAGGCCGAGCAGCGCCCAGGCCGTCTGCGACGCCGTGCTCGGCGCCTGCTCGTAACCGCGATAGTTGAGCTTGTAGCTGTCGCCGTCCTCGCCCCAGCCGCCGTCCTTGTTCTGGATCGACAGCAGCCACTGCGCACCGCGCTTCATGCGCGGGTCGTCCGGCGTCAGGCCGGCCGCGTTCAGCGAGCACAGGGCCGTCCACGTGCCGTACACGTAGTTCATCCCCCAGCGGCCGTACCAGCTGCCGTCCGGCTCCTGCTCCTTCAGCATGTAGTCGAGCGCGCGGCGGGCCGGCTCGCTGTTCAGCGGCGTCTCGCCGAGCTGCGACAGCATCGACAGGCAGCGGCCCGACACGTCGGCCGTCGGCGGATCGAGCAGCGCGCCGTGATCGGAGAACGGGATGTTGTTCAGGTAGTACTGCGTGTTTTCAGGTTCGAACGCGCCCCAGCCGCCGTCGCTGCTCTGCATGCCGACGACCCATTCGCGCGCACGCGCCATCGATTCGCGATACGTGTCCGACTGCGTGAGCTTCTGCGCACGATCCATCGCCATCACGACCACGGCCGTATCGTCGACGTCCGGGTAGTGCGCATTCGCGTACTGGAACGCCCAGCCGCCGGGCCGCACGTTCGGGCGGCGCGAGATCCAGTCGCCGCGCACGTCGAGGATCTGCAGCGGACGCAGCCATTCGAGGCCGCGCAGCACCGCTTCCTGCGCACGCGCATCGCCGGTCTCGAGCAGCGCATGCGCAACGAGCGACGTGTCCCACACGGGCGACAGGCACGGCTGGCAATACGCTTCGTCGTCGTGCACGACGAGCAGCTTGTCGAGCGCCTTGCGCGCGATCGCGCGGTTCGGATGGTCTTCCGCATAGCCGAGCACGTCGTACATCATCACCGCGTTGGCCATCGCCGGATAGATCGCGCCGAGGCCGTCCTCGCCGTTCAGGCGCTCGTCGACGAACGACACGGCCTGACGGATCGCGCGTTCGCGCGTATAGCTCGGGAACAGGCCGTCGACCGCGCGCAGCGCATGGTCGACCACGCGGAAGAACGCGAACCAGCCCGCGCTCTGGTGGCCCTGACGCGGCAGCAGCCCGGCGTTGACGGGCGGGTCGATGAACAGCTCGTCGATGCGCACGCCGCGCGGGTTCTTCGCGAGCGGACGCTTCGCGTTCAGCACGAGCAGCGGCACGATCACGGTGCGCGCCCAGTACGACACCTTCGACAGATGGAACGGGAACCACTGCGGCAGCAGCATGATCTCGACCGGCATCATCGGCACCGCGCGCCACGGAATCGCGCCGTACAGCGCGAGCTGGATGCGCGTGAACACGTTCGACATCTCGGCGCCGCCCATCGCATGGATCGCGCGGCGCGCGCGCTGCATGTGCTCGGCGTTCTCGTCGTCGCCGATCACCTTCAGCGCGAAATACGCCTTCACGCTCGCGCTGATGTTCGGTGCGCCGTCGGTAAACAGCGGCCAGCCGCCGTCGGCCTGCTGGATGCGGCGCAGATACTTGCCGATCTTCTGTTCGAGCTCGAGGTTCGGCGTCTCGCCCAGATAGTGGACAAGCAGCACGTATTCGGCAGGAATCGTCGAATCCGCTTCGAGTTCGTAGACCCAGTGTCCGTCCGCTTGCTGCGCGGCCAGCAGCGCGTCGGTCGCACGCGCGACAGCCGCGTCGACGTCGGCCGGCACGGCGCCGGCGGACAAGGTAGCCATTTCGGTGAGATCGTTCATCGGTCCCTCTCTTTATTGCGTCTGGAGCACGTCCGCGGCCAACTGGCCGGAACGGATCGCGCTTTCGATCGTGGCGGGCAGGCCGGTGGCAATCCAGTCGCCCGCGAGTACAAGATTGGTCCAGCGCGTACGCACGGCCGGCCGTTTCATTTCCTGCGACGGCACCGCCGCAAAGCCCGCGCGCGGCTCGACGACGAGTTGCCACGCGGGGATGGTTTCCGGGTTCGCGCCGGTCACGCGCGCGACGTCTTCCCAGATGCGCCGCGCGAGCGTGTCGCGCGGCATGTCGAGCCAGCGGCCCGCATCGCGGATCGTCGCCGCGAGCTGGCCGTCGCCGGTCCGCACCGCATCGACGACGCCGTTGACGACGGTCGTCTGCAGTGGATGACCGGCCGGCGATTCGACCGCGAAATACGCGGTCACGACCGCGCTGAACGTGTCGGGCGCGGTGAGTTCGGGCACGAGCGGCTGCGCGACCTCGGGCGGCACGGCCAGCACGACCGCGTCGCCCGGCGCGAGATCGATCCGCTCGCCGCCGACCGACACCGCATCGACCGCATTGCCGTGCGCGCCGAATTCGAACGCGTCGAGCCGCGAATTCAGGCGGATCTGCGCGCCGCTGTATTGCAGCATCCGCAGCGTCGGTTCGACGAACGCGCTGCCGAGCCCGCGGCGCGCGACGAGCGGACGGCAGCTGGGGCAGCCCGCGGCAAACGTGCCGCACAGCGCGGCGCGCGCGAGTTCGGCGCTCGCGTGGCGCGGCTCGATATTCAGCACCCCGAGGAAATACGGTCGCAGCCAGCGATCCCACAGCACGCCGTCGCATCGCATCGTCTGCGCGAGCGAGCGGCCCGTGCGGGCGAATGCGAGCGGGGCCAGCGCGAGATAGTCGAGCGGCGTCGTGCCCGGCGCCCGTGACGCAGCATCGAACAGCCACGACGGCCAGCGGCCGTTGCCGAAACGCAGCGTCCAGCGCTGCTGCGACGCGATGTCGATGACCGGGAGTTCAGCCAGCGCGGGCCCCGCGAGCTGATCGGCCGCGCCGATCGCGCGCAGGTAGCGCTGCGTCGCGGGCTGTCCCGCGAAAACCGTGTGCAGCCCACTGTCGAGCGTCGTGTTCAGCGTCCCGTCGAACCACGAGCGGCAGCGGCCGCCCGCGTGCGCATGCGCGTCGTGCAGCACGATGCGCCGCCCGCGACGTTGCAGCTCGACCGCGGCCGACAGGCCCGCGAGTCCTGCGCCGATCACGTGGACGGTTCTGGGCATCGCGTCGGTCGACTCAGAACAGCGCGTAGCGCGCGGCGATCATCAGCATGCGCGCCTTCGGCTTGCGCAGCGGCGCGCGCGGCGCGGCAAAGCCGCGCGCGATCGCGGCCTCGAGAATGCAGCGATACGCGCCCGACATGATGCGCGGCGCCTTCACCTGCGCACGCGGGCAGGTATCCATCACCGCGTCGGCCTGGCGGAAGTGCTCGAGCGCGCGCTCGACGAGCGTCGCGCACACGCGCGGCAGCGCCGGATCGCGCACGATCGTCGCCGGATCGGTGATCGCGATGCCTTCGCGCGCAAGCAGCTCGCGCGGCAGGTAGCACCGGTTGATCGCCGCGTCGTCGTCGATGTCGCGCAGGATGTTGGTCAGTTGCAGCGCGCGGCCGAGGTGGTGCGACAGCGTGATCCCTTCGGCTTCCGGCATCCCGAAAATCCTCACCGACAGCCGGCCGGCCGCGCTCGCCACGCGATCGCAGAACAGGTCGAGCGTCGGCTCGTCGGGCGCGCAGATGTCTTCCACCGCGTCCATCGCCATCCCGTCGATCATCGCGTGGAAATCGTCGCGCTGCAGGTCGAACGCGCGAATCTCGCGATCGAGCGCGACGAGGTGGCGCGGCGGGCGGCCGGCGAAGCAGGCGTCGATGTCCGCGCGCCAGCGATTCAGGCCCGCGGTGCGCTCGGCGCGCGGCAGGTCGCTGTCGGCGATGTCGTCGACCGCGCGGCAAAACGCATAGACCTGGAACATCGCATCGCGCTGCACGGCCGGCAGGATGCGCATCGCCAGATAGAAGGAGCTGCCCGATGTGACGGCAGCGGCGTCGGTTTCTTGTTCGTCCACGACGGAATGGGAAACGGCCAAGACGAAGCTCCACGGAGACACCCACGCGGGGCGATTGAAGAAGCCATGCCCGGCTGGGATGGTCAGGGCGTCGAATGCGTGCGAGATATGCGAACGATCGACGCAGACAGGCACAAATTACCGGCCGGAAGCCGGAATTGGGCGAAAGTATAGCAATCTTTGAAGTTCGATGGCGGACGCGCACCCTGTCCGGCGGGGTGCCGAGCGCCACCGGCGGGCCGGTGCGCCGGCCTTTGCGAACGGCGGCCCGAACGCGCGTCAGCCGTACACGATGTCGCGCTGCAGATCGAGCGCGATGAGCCCCATTTCGCGCGTGAGCTGCAGCATCGAGCGGCGCTCGAGGCGCGAGCCCATGAAGCTCGTCACGCGGCCGTCGGGCTCGGCGGTGAACTGGAAAACCGCGCCGCCGGTACCGAACCACGCGCCCGGCACGTCGAGTGATTCCTGCCAGTCGATCTGCTCGAACACGCGCGCGATTCCCGCGCGCACCACGGCGCCCGGGCCGATCGGCGGCGCGATGTCGCCCAGGTCGTCGAGCGAATAGGGGCCGGGTTTGTTCGGCTTCCGATAGAAGAGATAGTCGACGTTCATGGGGTGCAATCGCAGGCAAAGCAACAAATTAGCGCGCTTCGGCACAAATTCAAATCGGATCAGGACGAAATGTGGCCTGCGCGACACAAAGGGACGGATCGTTGCCGGTCAAGAAACGCGCCGCGCGAGCGCGTCTCGATGGCGGCCGGTTCGTCTAAGATGACACCTTTCTCGAAAAAATACGGACACCATGGAGACGAACGCCCCCGCCACCCCGCCGTCCGATCATCCCGTTTTCGTGCTCGTGCACGGCGCGTGGCATGGCGCGTGGTGCTATGCCCACGTGGCGGCCGCGCTGGCCGCGCGCGGCTACCTGTCGATCGCGCGCGACCTGCCCGCGCACGGCATCCATGCGCGCTTTCCCGCGTCGTATCTCGCCCGGCCGCTCGACAAGGACGCGTTCGGCGCCGAGCCGTCGCCGGTCGCCAACACGACGCTCGACGACTACGCGACGCAGGTGACGCAGGCCGTCGACGACGCGTACGCGCTCGGCCGCGGCAAGGTCGTGCTGGTCGGGCACAGCATGGGCGGCCTCGCGATCACGGCGGCCGCCGAACGCGCGCCGGACAAGATCGCGAAGATCGTCTATCTCGCGGCCTTCATGCCCGCGTCGGGCGTGCCGGGCCTCGACTACGTGCGCGCGCCGGAAAACAACGGCGAGCTGCTCGGCCCGCTGATGCTCGCGAGCCCGCGCGTGGCCGGCGCGCTGCGCGTCGATCCGCACAGCGGCGACGCCGCGTATCGCGCATCGATGAAGCGCGCGCTGTACGAAGACGTGCCGCAAGCCGATTTCGACGCGGTCGCGAACCTGATGAGCTGCGACGTGCCGGCCGCGCCGTTCGCGACCGCGATCCCGACGACCGCCGCACGCTGGGGCGCGATCGACCGCCACTACATCAAGTGCCTGGCCGATCGCGTGATCCTGCCCGCGCTGCAGCAACGCTTCATCGACGAAGCCGACGCGTTCGCGCCCGGCAACCCGACCCACGTGCACCAGCTCGACAGCAGCCACTCGCCGTTCGTGTCGCAGCCGGCCGTGCTGGCCGGCGTGCTCGCCGACATCGCAAAAAGCTGAGCGGAGCGGGCGCGGTCAGTCGGCGTACGCGACCGACCGATCGCGCCCGAGCCGCTTCGCCCGATAGAGCGCGGCGTCGGCCTCGTTGACGAGTACGTCGCAGGTCGGCGCGCCGGCTTTCGCGCACGCGCCGCCGACGCTCGCCGTGACCGGCACGCTGACGCCCTCGGCGTCGACCGGCACGCTGCCGATCGCGTCGCGCACCTTGTCGGCCACCCGCATCGCCTCGTCGAGCGTCGTGCACGGCAGCAACAGCGCGAATTCCTCGCCGCCGAACCGGCCGAACGTATCCTGCGCGCGCACGATCGACGCGACGCGGCGCGCCGTCTCGCGCAGCACCGCGTCGCCCACCGCATGCCCGAAGCGGTCGTTGATCGTCTTGAAGTGGTCGAGGTCGAACAGCAGCACCGACAGGTCGCCGCCGTAGCGCTGCCAGCGCGCGAATTCGTCGCCGAGCCGCGCCTCGAAGAAGCGCCGGTTCGCGATGCCGGTCAGCCCGTCGAGATTCGCGTGCTCGCGCAGCTTCGCGACCGCTTCCTCGCGCTCTCGCTGCATCACGCTCACATGCGTGACGTCGGAGATCGTCACGCACACGGCCTCGACGTCGCGGCCGCGCGTGAGCGGCATGAACGTGCAGTCCTGCTGCATGTAGTCGACGCCGCCCGTGATCGGCCGATCGTGCTCGAAGCGGAACAGGTAGGGCCGCTGCTCCCACGAGCTGAATGCGAAGCTGCCGAGCTGGAACACGCTCTCGAGCTTGCGCGACAGCCACGCACGCGGCAGGTCCGGGAAGCGGTCGAACAGGTTGCGGCCGATCACGTCGGCGGCCGGGATCCCGCTGTGGTCCTGCATGAAGCGATTCCACATCAGGACGGTCATCGAACGGTCGAGCACGAACAGGCCGAAGCCGACGCGCTCGATCACGAGGTCGCTCAGCGACGGGGCGGCGGCCGTCATAGCGCGGACAGCAACGCGTCGAGCGCGTCGCCCATCAGCCGGATCGAATCCTCGGCCATCAACATCACGAAATGCGCGCGGAACATATGGTTCTCGAGCCCGAAATTCACCTCGAGCAGCAGCGCGACGCTCCATCCCAGTTCGTTCGGCTGGAACACGTCGTCGAACGACACGTTCGCGCCGAGCAGCCCCGGCGGAAAGAACACGGGCTTGCGGCCGAGTTCGTCGAGGATCGACGCGACGCAGGCGCCCATCAGCACGTTCGCGACGTCGAACACGAGTTCGTCCGGCGTCGCCATGCCGCCGTACACGCCGTCGCCGAACGTGCGGTCGACGACCGACATCAACCGCGCGACGCCCGCCGTGCGGCACAGCACGATCGCCTCGCCCTTGATGTCGGAACGGAAGCCCTGGCGCACGGCGGTCACGTTGTCGTGGATGCCCGTCATCTCGCGCAGCGCGTCGCTCGCATCGGCCGCTTTCACGACGCGCACGCGCGGCACCGACAGCTCGATGAAGTGCCCGAGCAGCAACGCAAGCCGCGCGGCGGCGCGGCCCATTGCAAGGTTGGCGATTTCCTGCAACGCGTCGCGTTGCTCCGCCGTGAACACCGATTCAGGCATACAACCCATACTCCTTGAGAATGGGCAGCAATGCCTCCGACGTCACGGGCTTGGCAACGAATGCGATCGCGCCCAATTCGCGCACGCGTGCTTGCGCCTGCGGCTGAATATCGGCGGATACCACGATCACGAACGTGTTCAGATCTTCGTGGCGCAGTGTTTCCAGGACCTGATATCCGCTCATGTCGGGCATCGTCAGATCCAGAAACATCACGGAAGCTTTGCCGTCACGATAGAGCGCCAAGGCCTCGCGACCATTCGCTGCATACGCGATGTCGACGTCCCAATCTCCCGGCAGCGCCTTTGTCAGCAGTTTGCGAGCGAGCAGCGAATCGTCGGCAATTACAATCGGCAAAGGCATGGGGCGATGCGGTATACGGAATGGTCTCTCTCGCGTTAACGACCGCGCGGCGCATTTCTTTAGGGCCATGCGTTTCGGCGCGGGCAACCGCCTTGCGGCCGCGCACGGGCGCCGCGACGCAGGTGCGCGCGACGCACCGCGCGGCAATCGCCGGCGGGCGCATGTATCTGTCATAGGGAAAGCAAGGCGCGATTCTCGGAGTAAACCGGAGGCGATGCAACTCGCCATTTTCGCCATTTCGAACAGAATTGGTCCGATCGCGCATCATTCCGAAAATAGCCGCGACCATTTTCGAGATAAGTACGCAAAATTTTTCCTTGTGTACGTTTGCGCTGCCGGATTCGTCGCGTTTTCAATCCGACGGTTTACCGCTGTCATATACGGCAGGATCGCGCCTGTACGAACGGCAGGATCGCCACGTACGGCGCCGCGCGGCGGGCCGTCGCAACTCGTTTATGATGACAGACACCGCTGCCTCACCCGCTTTCCTCGATGACGTCCGAACGGCCTGCCGACTCCCACACCCCCGCGCCCCCTCCCGCCGACGACTGGCAGGACGACGGCAGCTACGCGGCCGGCGCACCCGAGCACGATTTCGCGGTGCGCCGCGTGACGCTGATCGTGCTGCTCGTCGCGGCGATCGTGCTGCCGTGCATCTACGTGGTGGTGATGGCGTACAGCGACCTGAAGGCGCGCGAGGCCGCCGCGAGCGACGTGACGATGCGCACGGTGCGCGTGGCCGAGGAGCATGCGCTCAAGGTGTTCGACCTGAGCGAAACGCTCGATGCGCGCATCGTCGACCTCGTGCAGGACATGGACGACGCGACCGTGCGCGGCAGGGAATCCGACATCCACGAGGCGCTGAACACGATCGGCGGCGGCTATCCGCAGGTGGCCGCCGTGTCGATCTTCGGTGCGAGCGGGATGCTGCTCGCCAACAGCCTCTACTATCCGGCGCCGTATGCGTCGATCGCGAATCGCGACGACTTCGCCGGCATCCGCGACGGCAAGGTCATCGAACACATCTCGAAACTGATGATGGGGCCGCTCAAGCTCGAGAACATTCCCGTATTCAACACCGGCGTCGCGCGACGCCATAGCGACGGTTCGTTCGCCGGCATGGTGTCGATCGCGCTGAAATCGTCGTATTTCAACGCGTTCTACCGCGACCTGCTCGGCGGCGCGAGCACGCCGATGACGATGGCGCTCGCGCGCTCGGACGGCGCGGTGATCGCGTCGTATCCGCCGCCGCCGTCGCTGGCGCACACCGATCGCTCGGTCACGTTCGGCAACGCGCACAACGAGCCGCGCGCGGGCGTCGTGCGCGTGCGTCACGACGACGCGAGCAGCGAGATCGTCGCGTATCGCCAGGTCGGCAGCTATCCCGTCTACGTGAGCTGCGCGTACCGCACGTCGGCAATCTGGCATGAATGGTACGAACACCTGAGCGTGCTGTTCATCTCGATGTTCGCGCCGTCGGTCGCGCTGTGGTCCGTGATCTGGCTGTCGCTCAAGCGGCTGAAGGCGGAAGAGGAGGCATGGGACCGCTGGCAGGCCGAAGCGTCGATGCGGCGCTCGATCGAATCGGCGTACCGGCAGTCGCGCAAGATGCAGGCGCTCGGCAATCTCGTCGGCAGCGTCGCGCACGACTTCAACAACCTGCTGATGATCATCTCGAGCAACGTGCAGATCGCGCGGCGGCGCGGCGTCCAGCATCTCGACAAGGAGCTCGGCGCGATCGAACGCGCGCTGAAGAACGGGCAGTCGCTCACGCGCCAGTTGCTCGGCGTCGCGCGCAAGCAGCCGCTGCACAACGAGACGATCGACATCGGGCAATGGGTCGGCACGTGCCGCGAGCTGCTGAAGACGTCGCTCGGGTCGAAGTCGTCGCTGGTCGTCGCGATCGAGCCGGGCGTCTGGCCGATCCGCGTCGACGTCGCGGAACTCGAACTCGCGGTGATCAACCTCGCGGTCAACGCGCGCGACGCGATGGCGACCGGCGGACGCTTCACGGTCGGCGCGCGCAACGTCACGCTGCGCCGTGAGGACGGCTTCCCGCTGACCGGCGATTTCGTGCAGATCTCGCTTGACGACACGGGGTCGGGCATGGCGCCCGACGTGCTCGCGCGCGCGTTCGAACCGCTGTTCACGACGAAGGCGCAGGGGATGGGGACCGGGCTCGGCCTGCCGCAGGTCTTCGCGTTCTGCGAACGCTCGGGCGGCCTCGCGACGATCGACAGCGCGGTCGGTGCGGGGACGTCGGTGCGTCTGTACCTGCCGCGCGCGCGCGCCGAGGATGTCGTCGCGCGGCCGGCGGCCGCCGCGCACGATGCGGCCAATGGCGCGCTCGCCGGCCTGCACGTGCTGCTCGTCGAGGACAACGGCGAAGTCGCGGCCGGCACGGAAGCGCTGCTGTCGCTGCTCGGTCATCGCGTGACCTACGCGCCCACCGCCGACGACGCATTGCGCCTGATCGAAGGCGCCGCCGCGAACGACGCGTTCGACCTCGTGATTTCGGACATCCATATGCCGGGCCGCCTGAACGGCATCGACCTGGCCGAAGCGATCGACAAGCGGCCGGGGAAGCTGCCCGTGATTCTCGTCACCGGTTATGCAGAGGAGCTCGACCGCACGCGCACGGTCAACGTCCGCGTGCTGTCGAAGCCGTTCGATATCGCGCTGCTCGACGAGATCCTGCTGGGCATCCGCGAAGCGCGCGACGCACGACACGCCGGCGCGTGACCCGCGGTGCGCAGGGCGGCGCCGGCGCGACGGCGTGAACGAACGCGGCGATCAGGCCGCCGACGACGTCACGCCGATTTCAGCAGACGCACCCAGCTCGCGTAACGATCGACGAAGCCCTGCAGGAACTTGCGGGTGTCCTCGCTGACGATCTGCCCCTGGTCGTCGATGCGCGCCGGGTCGTGCTTGATGAACATCTCGGGCTGACCGAGCGTCTTCACGTCGAGGTAAGCGAGCACGTTGCGCAGGTGCTGCTGCGCGAGCGCGGTGCCCACCGCGCCCGGCGACGTGCCGAGCACCGCGCCCGGCTTGCCCGACCACGAATTCGAACCCCATGGGCGCGAGCCCCAGTCGAGCGCATTCTTCAGCACGCCCGGCATCGACCGGTTGTACTCGGGCGTGACGAACAGCAGCGCGTCCGCTGCTTCGATCGACTGCTTGAAGCGCTTCGCGACTTCCGGGAAATCCGCGTCGTAGTCCTGGCTGTACAGCGGCAGCTCGCCGATCTCGACGAACTCGAACGAAAAATCGGCGGGGGCGAGCGAGATCACGGCGTGCGCGAGCGCGCGATTCGTCGACGCGCGACGCAGGCTGCCGACGACGACCGCAATACGATAGGACATGGCATTCTCCTTCCGGTGAGTGAGGAATCGGATCGATTGCTTCCGAATGGGCGACAAAGGTCTGTTTATAGGCAAGCCAGCCCGCGAGCCGTCCCACGGGGCCGTCCGGCCGACTTTCCACAAGGTTTTCCACAGAAATTGTGGATAACTCGACCGATATGTTCCGACGTTACAGATCGCCCGCCGCGCGGCGTGGTCGACGCGCGACACGGGGTTCGGCAAGCATAGCGCAGCACGGCGGCGGGCTCCGTGAATTCGTGACGGAACATTGCGTTGCAGGCGCGGACCGCGCCCAGTAAGCTGCTCGCACCGCGACGCGCCCGCTCCCGTGACGCTCGCGCGATTGCCATTGCTTCGAGACACTGCAACCAGACATGCCGTCCGCACACGACGATCCCGCCTATCTCGCGCAACTGCGGCGCGACCTGCTGCGCTTCGCGCGACTCCAGCTCCGCGATGCCGACGCGGCCGAAGACGCCGTGCAGGAAGCGCTGGCCGCCGCGTGGTCGCATGCCGGCGAGTTCGCGGGGCTGTCGGCCCACAAGACCTGGGTGTTCGGGATCCTGCGCAACAAGCTGATCGACGTGCTGCGCGCGCGCCAGCGAATGGTGAGCCTGACCGCGCTCGATGCGGAGCTCGACGGCGAATCCGTGCTCGATCGCGAACTGTTCAAGGACAATGGGCACTGGGCCGCGCATGCGAAACCGCGACCGTGGCCGAAGCCCGAAACGCTGTTGCAACAACAGCAATTCTGGACGCTGTTCCAGGTCTGCCTCGACCATCTGCCGGAGCAGATCGGACGCGTGTTCATGATGCGCGAATTCCTCGATGTCGAGATTGTGGATATCTGTAGCGAATTGACGCTGACGACGAATCATTGCAGCGTGCTGCTGTACCGGGCGCGCACGCGCCTGCGAACCTGCCTGAGCGAAAAAGGACTGACGACCGAAGATGCTGCCGGGGAAATGTACTGACGTGACACGACTGCTGTCGGATGCGCTCGATCGGCATCTGACGCTGCACGAGCGTCTGCAGGTACGCGTGCATCTGCCGACCTGCAGCGGATGCCGCGCCTATCGTGGACAGATCGCGCTGTTGCGGACGGCCGCGAAAGCGGCGGCGGGGCGGGAGTCGGACGATGATGAGGGATCGTCCGGTGGCGGCTAGGCGGCGCGGGGGGGCGACGTATCGTTCCGCCGGCCGCTCGCGCGTGCGGCCCGGCCGTCGCGTCGGCCTGGATTACCGTTGCGTGTGCCGGGCCGGACTCGGTCGCGTTGATGCAATAAGAAAAATACGCCGGGGAAGAATTATTCGAACAGCGCCCTCACCGACTCGGGCGGGCGACCGATGGCCGCCTTGCCGCGATACACGACGATAGGGCGTTGCAGCAGGATCGGATGAGCGGCGATCGCCGCGTAGGCTTCGGCGTCGCTCAGATCCGCGCGAGCCAGATTCAATGTCTTGTACGGCTCCTCGCCGTCGCGCAGCATGTCGCGAACCGGGCGGCCGAGCTGCCGATGCAGCGTTTCCACTTCCTCGACCGTTGGCGGCGTCTTCAGGTACTCGACGACGTTCAACGGCGCGCTGGCGGTATTCAGCGACTCGACCAACGCGAGCGTCTCGCGGGACTTCGAGCATCGGGGGTTGTGGTAGATCGTGATCATCATTCAAGCCTGGATGGGGGAGCCCTGTATTGTAGCCAGTCTGCATTGACGGGCTCGGTGGGGTGGTTCAAGCGAGATCGGGGTGGTTTTCCTCTCGACAGGTTGCTGCGGTGGTTCGGTTTGGCGATGTGCTGTGCGTCGGGTGTCTGGGAGACGCTTCGAAGATGCGGTTACGTTTATGCGCATAAAGGCCGGGCAACGGCCTCGCGGGACCGGCAACTGTGGTCAGCCTGACCAATGCCCAGTGAGGGCTGTCCCGGGTGGCGAAAGGGCGCGTGATTGCGGGACACTTCGGCTGCGTTTATGCGCATAAAGCCTGCGATTGTCGGGCGAGGTGCGACGCGACTCTGACGTAGGTCTATGCCCAGACGAGACGGCACCAGACAATGGCTATATCGATAATCCATCGCCCCGGCACGACATCATTGCGCTCCTGACGCGGGCGAGGCGCCTGCCTTCGGCCCTTCTCCGCGGGCCATCCTTGCGTCTGGTTTATGCGCATAAACGCCGCGGGCCGAGACGGCGTTGCCTCGATGCACATCGGTTCTGCGATGCATATCGAAGACGCACGTCCAGCCTCACAGACCCACTCATCCTG
The DNA here is from genome assembly GCF_017815045.1 of Burkholderia sp. CpTa8-5. Taxonomy (NCBI): domain Bacteria; kingdom Pseudomonadati; phylum Pseudomonadota; class Betaproteobacteria; order Burkholderiales; family Burkholderiaceae; genus Burkholderia; species Burkholderia sp. CpTa8-5. The sequence continues at coordinate 19,687 of NZ_JAGIQD010000004.1, read as the reverse complement.
CTCGCGAATGCGCGGCGGGTTCCCCAACGAAGTTGATCGCCGCGAGCTCTGGCGAGTTTATGCGCACAAACTGGGCGGCTCGCAGGCAACGCGGCCCATCCTGCGAAAGGGGAGCGTACCGAGACATATCTCTACGACGAGCAGCTCCCGGCGACGTAGCCCGTGAAGACGCAGCCATCGAGCACCGCATCGGCCACTCGGCATCGGCCTCGCCATCTCCACGACACCGCCAACACTCGCCGTCCATCTCCGCCATCTCGTTTATGCGCATAAACCGATAGTCCGAATGGCCAACGCGTAGTTGTCGAACGACAATTTCATTGAAATTCAAATATCGTCCTGTAGAATTCCAACGACCAAAACAGGAGTGAAAATTGGCCGCGGAAATCATTGCAGTCACTCAACAAAAAGGTGGCGTCGGCAAAAGCACGATTGCCATGCATCTCGGCGCCGCGTTCCATGAAAAAGGGAAGCGCGTCCTCGTCATCGACGCAGACCGTCAAAACACGCTGGTTCACTGGTCGAGCGCATCCGGCGACAGCGACAACGGCATCCCGTTTCCGGTCGTCAACCTGGCCGAAGCCGACGGCCAGATCCATCGCGAGATCAAGAAGTTCATCAACGACTACGACATCATCGTCGTGGACTGCCCGCCGTCGATCACCGAGAAAGTCTCCGGCGTCGTCCTGCTGGCCGCATCGATTGCCGTGATCCCGACATCGTCGTCGCCGGCCGATTACTGGTCGAGCGTCGGGCTGGTCAAACTGATTCAGCAGGCGCAGGTGATGAACGAAGACCTCCGCGCGGTGTTCCTGCTGAACAAGACCGAAGAGAAGCGCATGCTGACCCGCGAGCTCAAGCGTGCGCTCGAGGAACTCGGCTTCCCGCTGCTGAAGACGCAGATTCCGACCCGGGAAGCGTACAAGCAGGCAATGGCGCTCGGTCAGACCGTGCTGCAGATGAACGATCGCGGCGGCAAGCTGGCCGCCGCCGAAATTCGCGCATGCGCCGACGAAATCGTCGCCATGCTGCCCTGACTTTATGCGCATAAAGGAGTCACATGAAACCTTCCCAATTTGCCAAAGGATTCCAAGCGCGCCCGGATATCACGACGAGCGAGAAGCGCACGGCGCTTGATCGGCTCAATGCGATCGACGGCATCGTCAAGTCCGACACGCCGCCCCCGGCATCGACCAAATCCACGAAAAAGGACATCGCCCCTCCGCCTGCTCCGGAATTCACGATCGATCCGTCGATCGACGAATCGCAGCAATATCGCGCGTGGCGCCTCGAGAATCGCTATGCGCCGGGGCAGGTGATCGAGTTGCCGCTGAAAGCGATCAAGCATAGCCCGTTCAACCCGCGGCACTTCTATCTGAAATCGTCGATTGCCGAACTTGCGGTCAACCTCGCGAAGCAGGGTCAGCAGCAGGCCATCCACGTGATTCCGGATTACGACAATCCGGGCACGTATTTCGTCAGTGATGGCGGCCGCCGCGTGCGGGCGCTGAAGGAAGCGAACAAGGAGTCGGTCAAGGCGATCGTGATCGACGTGCCGATCGGCATCCAGAGCTACAAGCTCGGCTACGACCTCAACGTTCAGCGCGATTCGCAGACGGTGTTCGACAACGCCGTCGTGTGGCGCCGTTTCCTCGACGACAAGCATTTCCAGAGCCAGAAAGAACTCTCCGAGCACCTCGGCCTCGACGAGTCGACGGTGGCCGTCGCGTTGTCGATCGGCAAGTTGCCGGAAGCGATCATGCAGGAAATGGTCGCGCGCCCCGATCGCTTCGGATCGAACATGGCGTATCAGGTCGGCCGCTATCACAATGCGCGCGGCACCGAGGCAACGCTGCGGCTGATCAACAAGATCGTGTCGGACGATCTCAGCACGCGTCAGGTGTCGGATATCGTCAAGGGCCGCGTCGCGGCGCAGGAGACGCCAAAGGCGGCCGGCCGTCAACGCTATGCGCAGCGTCTCGAGATCAAGCTCGGCGGCAAGTCAGTCGGCGACCTGAAGTCGTATGGCGAAGACCGCATCGAGCTGCGCCTGCGCGGCCTCCCGAAGGACAAGCGCGACGCGATCCTCGAGCAGCTCGAGCGGATGCTGTTGTCGGAGTGAGGGAAGCGGCCAGCAGGGCCTGATGAGGACGCCGGCCCCGCCCGACTAGGGCTGGGGACCGGCGGCGGCCCGTCAGCGGGCCTGAGCGGGCGTCAAGCGGCCCGCGACTGGTTCAGCGTGAACGACAGCAGGTCGCCGTCCGTCGGCTCGCCCCAGGTCTTCTGGGCCAGCCAGTCGAAAAAGGCCGTCTCGGCCAGTTTGGAATCGAGGCCGCGCTTGCGCCAGTCGTCGCGCAGATGCGAGCCCATCGTCGGCAATGCCTCCGACTCGAACGACTCGCGCGCGACTTCGCGCTCCGCGTCGCCCTGCTCTTCGTACAGCACCTTCGCTTCCTTGCGGCGGAACGCCGCGAACTCGCTCAGCAAGCGCGCCTTCAGATCGTCCGGCTGCGCAACCGCGACCTTCGCGGACGGCGTGCCGGCCGGCAGTGCGTCGACCGACTCGACCGGCGGCGCATACCCCTTCTTCAGCGCATCCTTGAACAGCGCCGGCGCGCTGCGCACCGGCGGCAGCGTCGTACTGCGCATCCGCTGCTCGGTCATCTGCAGCGCGGCGCGAATCCGGTTTTCCTCGCTGTCCGCATAGAGCGTCTGCGCTTCCTTCAGCGGGATCCCGAGCTTCACCATCCGGTCGACCAGCGTGCTGTCGAACACGTTCGGGTGTTCGTCGAGCGCGAGCATCGGCTGCTTGCGCTCGGTCACGCGGAACTGGATCTCGGCCACCCGACGCCCTTCGCGGTGCTCGATCAGCTCGACGAAGATGTTGGTGACCGCGTTGACTTCCGCGATCGCGGGGCGCAAGTAGTCGCGCTTGAAGTACTTGTACTCGCGCTTCGCTTCGTCGCCGGCTTCCGTGTCGGGCGTGCCCGACAGGATCGGCCGCCACCATTCCCACGGCTCGCGCATCGTCAGATGGCTCGGGTTCGTCAGGTAGCGCACGCAGATCTCGTACAGCGCGAGACCGGCACTGCTGCGCAGCTGGCTCTGGAACTGCAGGCTGAGGCGCGCGTACTGGACCGGGTCGAGCAGCTTCTTCTTGATCTTCGGCGCGAACGAGAATTCGACCCACACGCGACGGGTAGTCGGATCCTCGAGAATTTCCGCATCGGCGATCAGCGTGGAGATCCCCCACTTGCGGCCGGGCTTCTGGCTTGATGTGCCCGTGCTCCATTCGACCTGTACCGACACCATGCGGCGCAGGTGTTCCTTCACCAACGCGGTGTCGTTCGAATCGAAAGCGGAGTTGGCGACGATGTCCGACAGCAGCGCACGATACGTGTCGCCCGAGTCGTCGGCCTGCTGCGCGACGGCCAGCAGGACATTGAACAGCTTGCGAGTGAGGAGCGTGATCTTGCCGCTCTTCGGCTGAATGGCGATCGCCTCGACGGCCTTTCGCAATTCGGCTGAACTGGCACTCACCACATCCACATCGGTTTTCTTGGCGCGCTTCGTCGTGGCCATACGTCGGGTCGGAGGAGAAGTTTCCCGGAAGGATAGCGCCTGCGGTGATGTGCGTCCAGAACGACATGCTCACCATAGCCGGTGAAGCACGCCGGCAAAACGGCACTCACCCGTACCGCTCCCGAAAACGCTCACCGGTCCGCCCGGACGGCGTTCCGGACTCGTCCAGACGTGCCGCGGCATGCGCCGATTCACAGAATTTCACCTGTGCAGGACACGTGCGGAATTGGCTCCCGTATCGGCTCACCTTTCGATTTGTCGTAATTTTGCGACTGCGCAACCGTGAGTTCGACACAGGGTCGCGATTGCACCTCACCGTTCGTCCCGGACCGCCGCCCATCGGCCTGTATGCATGTACAGGCGTGGTCCGCCGGAACATCGGTTCGGCTTCGACACGTGGAAAACCGCCATCGAAACCGGTACGCGCAGCCCGATCGGCGGCTGCTTCGCCAGCCCGGGCGCGCATTGTACAGTGCGCGAATCGTGTCCGGTCCCGAAAATACTCACCTGTGGCACAGCATGTGGATTCGTCCGGATGCCGACGAAGGTCCGACACACGCGGGACTCGCTACCAATGACTCCCGCAAACGCTCACCTTACAGAAGAAATGCGGCACCGCGGCGGGTCCGGAAATGACTCCCGAAAAATCTCACCGTAACCGGCGCGGTATCAAAAATCTCAATCCCTTCCGATACTTATGCACAGAAGGCATTTGGCTGTGCATCGCCGGGATCCCCCGAAAAGCCTCACCTTTCGACGGGAATCCTTCATACGACAACCGAATCTCGGCCCCTGAAAAGTCTCACCTGTGCCAAAAAGTGGCACAGCAAAAACGAGATTTCCGCCAGTCCTGACGGGCTTTTCGGCGAATTAGGCCGGTCACGAGTCCCGAAAAGCCTCACCTTTGACCATTTTTTCAGCAAATACGGCTCCCGGAAAGCCTCACCTGTGAGCGAGATCGCAGCCTGTGATCGATGCCCCGAAAAAGCTCACCTTTAGGGGATCGGAGCAGGAAAACCCGGATTTCGCTCCCGAAAAACCTCACCTTTGGGGCATCACAGGCGCCGAAAAGCACTTTTGCTGTGCAAAATGGCGTTTGCTTCCCGGAAATCCTCACAGCAAATTCCCGTGGAGTCCCGTGAAACCTCACCTTTCGCCAAATCTGCCCAAAAGATGGGCAGAATCAGGGCGCGAAGCACGTCCTGCAAGTTCTCACCTATGTCTGCACAGGCAGAAAACTGTGCAGCCAGGCATGGCGCGGGTTCTGTGGCTGTGCGGCCCCGAAAACCCTCACCTGTGGGAAAACGCGTGTTTTACTGTGATCCCGAATCCGCTCACGACCCTTCCTGCAACGGCTCACGCAGCTCCCTGAACCCCATCACGTCAGCTCCCGCAGAAGATCACCTTGGCTCCCGTAAAACTTCACCTTGTCGGCCGGAAAGCCTTGCGCCATAAGGCTGTGCCGTGGCGTTAACGTTTTTAACTAAGGGTTCAAGGGTGTTTACTTCTAATACTCTCAAACCATCCGCTGGGGAGTTTTCCACAGACACCCCAACCCCTGAACACCCACAGGCAACCCGAGCCATCGTCATGTGAAACAAATGCCCAAATTCGGGGTTCACGGGAAATCGCTTGCAGTACAAGGACTTGGCTGACTTTCTTCGCTTTGTTTCACGGAATTCCAGGTCACCGTCAGCAGGATGGACTCGCCGAGCCGATTTCTGTGCAAAACGACGTAAATTCACAACGGACCCTCGAAACAAGTATCGATAAATACGTATTTCGTTATGATTGCCACATTTCATTGTCTGTGAGCATGGCCATGACCCTGGACGAAATGCGTCAAGTCATTCGGGAAGAACTGGAATCGCTGCGCGCAAGCGGTGCACGGCGTCAGGAATTGTCGCTGCATGCATGCAAGCGCTTGTTCTTCGATCTCGGCATCCGGCCGTCGGCCGCCAACGTCCGCGATCTCACCCAGACCGGCAGCGCCAGCGACATCCCGAAAGACATCGATCATTTCTGGGAGCGCATCCGTTCCGCTTCCAAGATCCGGCTCGACGGCGCGGCGATCCCGAAAGCTGTCGAGGAAAAAGCCGGCGCGTTGCTCGGCGCACTCTATGAAGAGGCATTGAAAGCCGCACGCGACAGCCTCGATGGAGACCGCGAGCAGGTCCGCGCCGACATGGCCGACGCGGAACAGCGGTTGCGCGACGCAACTATCCGTCAGGAGACGCTCGAAGGCGCGCTCGCGCGCGGGGAAGCGAGAAACGAGCAATTACAGGCGCGGGTGACCGAACTCGAGGTGCAGCTCGCGTCCCAAACCACCCACGGTTCGGCAAGTGAAGCCACGTTGCTCACCACAGTCGCTCGACTGGAAAAGGAATTGGCCGCGGCTGCCGGCCGGATCGATGCCGAGCAAGCGCAGAACGCCGCGCTACGCGACCGCATCGATGCGCTGCAGGCCGAATTGCAGCAGCGCACCGAGCATTACGCGCAGCAAATCAAGGATGCGGTGGCCGAAGCCGAACGCCGCGTCAAGCCGATGCTGGTCGAACTGGATTCGTTGCGCAGCATGGCGTCGACGTACCAGAGCGGGTTGCGCGACGTCCAGCGCAAGGAATTCGATTTCCTGCAGCAGTTGAGCTCGGCCAAGGCGCGCGCCGACCGGCTCGAAGAACAGTTGCGTACCCAGAGCGACGAACTGGAGCGCGCCACGCGCGACGTGAATTCATTGCGCGCGAACCGCGGAATGAATCCGGAAATCGCCGCGCTGATCCGGCGCCTGGCCGAGGCGGGACGACTCGATGCCAACGCGTATGCCGCGATCGGCACCTCGCTGGATCACGAGATTCCGGCGCCGACCCGGTGCCCGCATTGCGACGGCGAACCGGAACTGTCACATGGCAACGAGGGGTTTGAAGTCGCGTGCCCCGAGTGCGAGCACGCGTCCGGCGCATGGCCGTCCCGCTTCGAAGCCGTCGCGCGTTTTGCGCAGACCTGACGTGGAAGCCGGCAGCGCCTCACAGGTGAGAAGATCCGGGAAGCTTGAGGTGAGGTTTTTCGGGAGCTGTGAAACGGTGAGGCTGCGCCACACAAGGCTGCTCACGGATCGTTTCCGTGAGCAGCCGTTTCCCGATCAGTGAGTTTCGTCGCGGTCGGGCGCGTCACCGTTGCTGTCGGCCAGCCCGTCACGCCAGTTTTTCCAGGCGCGATGCAGGCGATTCGACGAGATCGGCCGCATGAAGCCCAGCCATTTGCCGACGCGCTCCGGCGGCACGTCGTGCTCGAACAGTTCGGCCGCGTAGCTATTGCGCAGGGTTTGCGGGCTGGCGCGCGCCGTGCGTGACGATGTGAGCCCGGCCGATTCGACGATCGCGTCGATCGCGCGCAGCATCGTCGCCTTGTGCATCGGCCGCCCGGCATGCGATGCGGGGAAGACGAGTTCTCCTGGAATCTCCTGGCGTTTGCGTTCGGTGAGCCACGCTTCGAGCAACGCGATCGCAAACGAGGCCAGATGGGTGTCGCGCGAGTAATCCGGATGCGTCGACTCGATCCGCAGCGACGTGCCGCTCGTATTGATGCAACTAATCGTAAGTGCGCGCGCTTCGCCGGTTTTGATGCCGGCGCCAAGAAACGCGGCGACGAGCGCACGGTCGCGGCGTTCCTTCCAGTACGCGGAACCCGAGACGCCGATCGGCGAAAACAGATACGCGAGCAACGTCGCCCGTTCCGCCGGCGTGAGGAAACCGGTCGGTTCGTTGTCGCGTGCCTTGCGCCAGTTCGCTTCGCCATCCTGAGCAATGAAGCGGGCCGGATTGGTCGATGCGTACTCGGTGCGGCGGACATGATCGAGCACCCGCTCGATCAGCCGGAGATAGCGCATTCGCTGGGTTTTCTTGATCGGCAGTTCGCCGACGAAATTCGCAATGGTCGGCGTATCGACCGTCGCCAGGTTCTTTTGATGGGCGCGCATCCACGTGAGAAACGCACCCCATTGCGCGCGATACACGTCGGCCGACGAGCGGCGATAGTCCTGCATCGCCAGCCACGCGTCGAACGCGGCTTCGGGCGAGGCGACCCAGTCGGACGCATCGCGGTCGAACAGATCCTTTTCTTCCGGCGAGGCGGCGGTGTCGGGAGAGGCGGGAAGGGACATGGCATTAATTCCGTTAGTTGCGTACATAGTAGCCCTTTTCCGCAACGTATCGGGCAGCAAGCGGGTGAACCGGCCGCCATGCGCGACGGCCGGGGCCGGGCCGTCAGTCGCCCCACGCCTTGGACTGGCGGTGCGGGCGCGCGGGACGCGCGGTATCGTGCGCGTTTGCCGCGGCTTCGTACGCGAGCACGGCAAACGAAAAGACCGCCGGCAGCGCATTCGAGCGCCCGAAGTCGATCGGATCGTCCGTTTCGGGAAACGTCATGTCCGACGGCCGTTCGAACAGTTGACGCATGCCCGCGTCGTGTCGGCTGGCAAAGCCGAGATCGGCGAGCGCTTCGGCTTCGATCGCATGCAGCAGGCGCCACGTCAGCGGCACGCGCTGACGGATGTAGCGCGCCGCGATATGGCGAACGATCAATTCGAGGTCATGCGCGGCAGCCTTGAAGCTGAGCGCGGCCAAATCTTGTTCTTCTGTCATTGCAGGCTCCTGTCGACCGGGACGGGCGCCTCGGTGCGCCGGCTCCGGCCCATGCATGGCGGAATGTCCGTATACTGTACAAACATACAGTATTTTCCGCAACTGGCCTGCGACTGACCTTTTAGCGTGAACAGGCCCTGGCTATCCGCGCCGTCAGCGATGGATCACGATCAGCAATGCCCGCGCTTCGGCCTTGCCGGGATTGCGGATCGCATGCGGCTCGTCGGCCGGGTAGCGCGCGGTGTCGCCCGTCTTCAGCCGGCGGCTGGCCGCGGCGGCCTCGATTTCCATCGCGCCCTGCAGCACGGTGAGGTGCTCGCGCGTGCCGGGTTCGTGCGCGTTCGATACCAGTGCGCCGCCGCCCGGCAGCGTCAGCTCGTACCACTCGAACTTGCCGGCGAGGTCGATCGGGCCCCATACGCGCAACTGGTACCGGCCGTCGTGGCCGGCGAGCGTCGGAATGTCGTGCGGGCCGTCCACGCGGATCGTCTCGGGCGCCTTCGGCTGCGAGAACAGTTCGTCGAGCGTGATGCCGAGCGCGTTCGTCAGCCGCCATGCGACGGCGATCGTCGGGTTGGCCTTGTCGCGTTCGATCTCGGAGAGCATCGATTTCGATACGCCGGCTGCGCGCGACAGGTCGTCGAGCGTCAGCTTGCGCTCGTTGCGCAGCCGCTGGATCTGCTCGCCGACGCGCGGCGGAGTCGCGGCCGGTGGTTGCGGGGCGGCGTCGGCGGGCGTGCGCCGCGATCCGGAGGAACTTGCCATTTGGATTCCGTTCGCTTAGAGTTGTTCGATATTTCGAATTCTAGTTCGGAATATAGGATAAATGCGGTCAACCGAACGACCGACTATAACAGTAGCAAGCCGTTGCGCCGCCACGAGCCGTGCGCCGCGGAATGCGAAACCCTGTCAGGAGCTTTGCGATGCGTGATGCCTTTCTCGCCCAGGTGCGCGGGACGCTCGACCAGATCCGCGCGGACGGTTTTTACAAGACCGAGCGCGAGATCGCGAGTCCCCAGGCGGCAGCCGTGCGGCTCGCCGGCGGCGCCGGCGTGCTCAATTTCTGCGCGAACAACTATCTGGGTCTGGCGAACGATCCGCGCCTGATCGACGCGGCCAAGGCCGGCCTCGACCAGGACGGCTTCGGCATGGCGTCGGTGCGCTTCATCTGCGGCACGCAAACCGTCCACAAGCAACTGGAAAGCGCGCTGGCCGCGTTTCTCGGCACCGAGGACAGCATCCTCTATTCGAGCTGCTTCGACGCGAACGGCGGGCTGTTCGAGACGCTGCTCGACGAGAACGACGCGGTGATCAGCGACGAGCTGAATCACGCGAGCATCATCGACGGCATTCGCCTGTGCAAGGCGAAGCGCTTTCGCTACAAGAACAACGATCTGTCCGACCTCGAGGCGAAGCTCAAGGAAGCCGATGCCGCGGGTGCGCGCCACAAGCTGATCGCGACCGACGGCGTGTTCTCGATGGACGGCATCATCGCCGATCTGAAAGGCATCTGCGATCTCGCCGATCGCTACGGCGCGCTCGTGATGGTCGACGATTCGCATGCGGTCGGCTTCATCGGCACGCACGGTCGCGGCACGCCCGAGCACTGCGGCGTCGAAGGCCGCGTGGACATCATCACCGGCACGCTCGGCAAGGCGCTCGGCGGCGCGTCGGGCGGCTATGTCGCCGCGCGGCGCGAGGTGATCGAGCTGCTGCGCCAGCGCTCGCGTCCGTATCTGTTCTCGAACACGCTCACGCCGAGCATCGCCGCGGCATCGCTGAAGGTGCTCGAACTGCTCGGCAGCGACGAAGGCGCGAAGCTGCGCGAGCGTGTGCGCGAGAACGGCGCGCGGTTCCGCAAGCAGATGACCGAAGCCGGCTTCACGCTCGTGCCCGGCGCGCATCCGATCATTCCGGTGATGCTCGGCGACGCGCAGCTCGCGACGAACATGGCCGACAAGCTGCTCGGCGAAGGCGTCTACGTGATCGGCTTCTCGTTCCCCGTGGTGCCGCGCGGCCGGGCGCGCATCCGCACGCAGATGAGCGCCGCGCATACGCCCGAACAGATCGACCAGACGGTCGCCGCGTTCGTGCGTGTCGGCAAGTCGCTTGGCATCATCTGACGGAGGCGCGACCATGAAAGCACTGGCAAAGCTCGAACGCGGCCCCGGCCTCACGCTCACGCGCGTGAAGCGCCCCGAAGTCGGCCACAACGACGTGCTGATCAAGATCCGCCGCACGGCGATCTGCGGCACCGACATCCATATCTGGAAGTGGGACGACTGGGCGCAGAAGACGATTCCGGTGCCGATGCACGTCGGCCACGAATACGTCGGCGAGATCGTCGAGATGGGGCAGGAAGTGCGCGGCTTCGCGATCGGCGATCGCGTGTCCGGCGAAGGGCACATCACCTGCGGTTTCTGCCGCAACTGTCGCGCCGGGCGCCGGCATCTGTGCCGCAACACGGTGGGCGTCGGCGTGAACCGCGAAGGCGCGTTCGCCGAATACCTGGCGATTCCGGCGTTCAACGCGTTCAAGATTCCGCCGGAGATCTCCGACGATCTCGCGTCGATCTTCGATCCGTTCGGCAACGCGACGCATACGGCGCTGTCGTTCAACCTCGTCGGCGAAGACGTGCTGATCACCGGCGCGGGCCCGATCGGCATCATGGCCGTCGCGATCGCGAAGCACGTCGGCGCGCGCAACGTCGTCATTACCGACATCAACGACTATCGGCTGGAGCTCGCGCGCAAGATGGGCGCGACGCGCGCGGTCAACGTCGCACGCGAGTCGCTGCGCGACGTGATGGCCGACCTGCACATGACCGAAGGCTTCGACGTCGGTCTCGAGATGTCCGGCGTGCCGAGCGCGTTCACGAGCCTGCTCGAGGCGATGAACCACGGCGGCAAGGTTGCGCTGCTCGGCATCCCGCCCGCGCAGACGGCGATCGACTGGAACCAGGTGATCTTCAAGGGGCTCGAGATCAAGGGCATCTACGGCCGCGAGATGTTCGAGACCTGGTACAAGATGGTCGCGATGCTGCAGAGCGGCCTCGACCTGTCGCCGATCATCACGCATCGCTTCGCGGCCGACGATTACGAGCAAGGCTTCGCCGCGATGCTGTCCGGCGAAAGCGGCAAGGTGATTCTCGACTGGACCGTCTGAGTCGGGGGGCGACAGAGCCGGGGCGGCGCGGCACGTTGGCCGGCTGCCCCGTTTTCGTTTGCACACGCACGCACCGTCGTGCATCGAAACGCGTGATTCAACGCTTGAGGTGAGGTTATTCGGGAGCGGTGTTCGCGCGCCGAATCGTCGCACGATCCCGCATAGGTGACGTGTAATGGCAGATTCGCTTCACCTATCGGCAGCCGCTTCGCTTCTCGCCGTCACGCTATTCGGTGCTCGTTTTTCCTCTTCCATGCACTTCCCCGCTTCGTTTGGCGCGCGAGCGTTCGCCCGCAACCTTAGGCGGCATCGTACCGACCCGGAACATCAACCGTGAGCCGCATGCAGCGCTGCGACTCACTGAGACGAAGCGCGATCGGCCTCGACCGGTGCGCCCCCCCCACTTGATCCGTTCACCCTCGAATCCGCGCGGATCGCGCTGAAGGCTCAGCGCGACGAGCCGGCGCTTCGCGCGAGATTCAGCCCTCCCACCGGCAGGGCTTTTTTCATCCGGGTATTGACGACGGAGAACGATCGTTCTACCGTAAACCGATGAACACACCTCTCGACTCCTCCGGCGAACCGGGCGTTCGCGACCGGCTGCTCGACGCGGCCGAAGCGCTGATCTATTCGGGCGGCATCCATGCGACCGGCGTCGATGCGATCGTCAAGCGATCCGGCGCGGCGCGAAAGAGCTTTTATTCGCATTTCGAATCGAAAGAGGCGCTGGTCGTCGCCGCGCTCGAACGTCGCGACGCGCGCTGGATGCGCTGGTTCGTCGACGCCACGCTGGCGCGCGGCCACGCGCCGCGCGCGCAACTGCTCGGCATGTTCGACGTGCTGCGCGACTGGTTCGGGCAGCCCGACTTTCACGGCTGCGCGTTCCTGAATGCGTCGGGCGAGATATCCGACGCCGACGATCCGGTGCGCGTCGTCGCCCGCATGCACAAGGCACGCCTGCTGGCATTCGTGCGCGAGCGCTTCGACGCCTACGCCGACGAAACCGGCGTCGCGCGCCGCGGGCTCGCACGCCTCGCACGTCAGTGGCTCGTGCTGATCGACGGCGCGATCGGCGTGGCGCTCGTCAGTGGCGATGCAAACGCCGCGCGCGATGCGCGCGCGACGGCTGAACTGCTGCTCGATACCGTATCGCGGTAGCCGACGCAGCGAATCCGAACCGGCTGCGTGCGTTCGCAGCCAGAACCCTGAACAGGAGCAATCCATGTCCGCTTCCCCCGAAGTTCGTCCGCCCGTTCCGCCCTTCACGCTTGAAACGGCGCGCCAGAAAGTGCGCGCCGCCGAGGACGGGTGGAACACGCGCGATCCGCAACGCGTGTCGCTCGCCTATACGCCGCAAAGCCGCTGGCGCAACCGCGCGGAATTCGTGACGGGCCGCGACGAGATCGTCGCGCTGCTGCAGCGGAAGTGGGCGCGCGAACTCGACTACCGGCTGATCAAGGAGCTGTGGGCGTTCGACGGCAATCGCATCGCGGTGCGCTTTGCGTACGAGTGGCATGACGATGCCGGCAACTGGTTCCGTTCGTACGGCAACGAGAATTGGGAGTTCGACGAAAACGGCCTGATGGCGCATCGTCACGCGAGCATCAACGATCTGCCGATTCGCGAGGCGGACCGTCTTTATCACTGGCCGCTCGGCCGTCGTCCGGACGATCATCCGGGGCTGTCCGACCTCGGGCTGTGATGCTCGCGCCCGTTCGAAGGAGCGGCGAACGCATCAGCGGAGGTTCAATGGTGAGGAAATTCGGGAGCCTTCCGCTGAAGGTGAGATTTTTCGGGACGAGGTGAAATGTCGCGTCGAACTGTGTGCGTTGAACAGGTCGACGCGACATCGCACGGGTAAAGCGGTGCATACGTCGACGTGCAGCGGTGTGCGTCACCGTGCGATGCATTTCACCGATCGTGTCGAAGCGATCGTGCATTGACGATCGGTGTGCGCGAGCGACACGTGCAACTCATCGATCGGATCATCTTTCGGCTTGCGATGAAAAACCGCGCAAGCAGTGCGCGTTGCGATGCGTTGTTGCTCACCGCTCGACTTCACGCCGACGCATCGGCGGAGTCCGCACACGTGCGCGACCGCATCGTGCGTCGCTCGCCGCAGACCGATTCACGAAGCGCCGCCCGGCGCGCGCGCCGGGCACGACCCTCGACCCTCAGCCCGCGATCCGCGCGGCGATCGCCTCGCCCACTTCCTGCGTGCCCGCGTTGCCGCCGAGATCGCGCGTACGCGGCCCCGTGCGCAGCACGTCCTCGATCGCGGCGACGATCGCATCGTGCGCGTCGCGTTCGCGGCCCGTGCCGTTGCCGAGGAAATCGAGCATCATCGCCGCCGACCAGATCATCGCGACCGGATTCGCGATGTATTGCCCCGCGATGTCGGGCGCCGAACCGTGCACCGGTTCGAACAGCGACGGGAACGTGCGATCGGGGTTCAGGTTCGCCGACGGCGCGATGCCGATCGTGCCCGTACAGGCCGGCCCGAGATCCGACAGGATGTCGCCGAACAGGTTCGACGCGACGACGACGTCGAAGCGGTCCGGCTGCAGCACGAAGCGCGCGCACAGGATGTCGATGTGCTGCTTGTCGACCGCGATTTCCGGATAGCGTTCGGCCATCTCGGCCGCGCGCGCATCCCACCACGGCATGCTGATCGCGATGCCGTTGCTTTTGGTCGCGACGGTGACGCGCTTCGCGCGCCGCTGCGCGAGCTCGAACGCGAATTTCAGCACGCGCTCCGTGCCGTGCCGCGTGAAGATCGACTGCTGCATCACGACTTCGCGCTCGGTGCCTTCGAACATCGTGCCGCCGACCGACGAATATTCACCCTCGGTGTTCTCGCGCACGATCATGAAATCGATGTCGCCCGGGCGGCGGCCGGCGAGCGGCGACGGCACGCCGTCGAACAGGCGCGCGGGCCGCAGGTTGATGTACTGGTCGAATTCGCGGCGGAATTTCAGCAGCGAGCCCCACAGCGAAATGTGATCGGGCACCGTCGCCGGCCAGCCGACCGCGCCGAACAGGATCGCGTCCATGTCCGACAGCTGCGCTTTCCAGTCGTCCGGCATCATCGTGCCGTGCTGCGCGTAGTAGTCGCAGCTCGCCCAGTCGATCTCGACGAAGTCGAAGCGGATGCCGAAGCGCGCGGTCACGGCGGCGAGCGCGCGCAGGCCCTCGGGCATCACTTCGCGGCCGATCCCGTCGCCGGGGATCACGGCAATCCTGTAAGTCCTGTCGGTCATGCAAATCTCCTTGTCTGGTTGGCCGGCTGCCGGGAAGGCAACGGCCCGTCACGTCATTCTATTTATTTCCATCTGGATTAAAATCGCTCAAAAGTTAATCGACTTTCCACGAATCGTGAATAAATCGCCGAACCTCGACGACCTGCGCGTGTTCAGCCTGGTGGTCCGCCTCGCGAGCTTCAGCGCGGCCGCCGAGCAGCTCGCGGTGTCGCCCGCGTATGTCAGCAAGCGCGTCGCGATGCTCGAGGCGCAGCTCGGCACGCGCCTGCTGCATCGCTCGACGCGCCGCATGACGGTCACCGAAGCCGGCGAACGCGTGTTCGCGCGCGCCGAAAAGATCCTGGACGACGTCGATCATCTCGTCGAGGACGTGTCGACCACGCGCACGGTGCCGCGCGGCACGCTGCGCATGTCGAGCAGCTTCGGCTTCGGCCGGCACGTCGTCGCGCCGGCGCTGCTCGACTTCAGCGCGCGCTATCCGCAACTGAACGTGCGGCTCGATCTGTTCGACCGGATCGTCGATGTGGCCGGCGAAGGCTACGACCTCGACGTGCGCATCGGCGACGACATCGCCGATCACCTGATCGCGCGCCGCCTTGCCGCGAACCATCGCGTGCTGTGCGCATCGCCCGACTATCTCGCCCGCCGCGGGACGCCGCGCTCGCTCGCGGATCTGGCGTCGCACGACTGTCTCGCGATCAAGGAGCGCGATCATCCGTTCGGCGTATGGCGGCTGACCGTGCGCGGCGAAACGGCGACGGTGAAGGTCGGCGGCGCGCTGTCGACGAACCACGGCGAGGTGGCCGTGCAATGGGCGCTGGCCGGGCGCGGGATCGTGCTGCGCTCGATCTGGGAAGCCGGGCCGCTGATCGAGCGCGGTGCGTTGTGCCGCGTGCTGCCGGACGCGGTCCAGCCCGCGAACATCTGGGCCGTGTATCCGGAGCGCGTCGCGGCGTCGGCGAAGGTGCGCGTATGCGTGGATTTTCTGGTGGAGACGCTGGCCGGCCTGAATGCCGCCGCGGGTGACGATACGGCCTGAAACCGGCTAAAGGTGAGCTTTTACGGGGGGCATGCGCAGGCACCGTCGACGATGCCTGCGGGCGCGTCACGCCGCGTGTCGCGCACCGAGCATCAAGTCGAGATTCTGCACGGCGGCGCCGGATGCCCCTTTGCCGAGATTGTCGAACACGGCGGACAGCAGCACCTGGCCGCCGTCTGCGTTGACGAACACGCCGAGCCGCAGGTCGTTGGTGCCGTTCAGCGTTTGCGGATCGAGATGCGTGGCCGCGCGTGTGTCCGCGAGCGGCATCACGTCGACGTGACGCGCGTCCGCGTAATGGTGCGCAAGACACGCATGCAGCCGCTCACCGGTCACCTCGGCCGGCAGCAGGCGCAGCTCGATCGGGATGGTGAGCACGATGCCTTGCCGATAGGCACCGTAGGCCGGCACGAAGAACGGACGGTGCGCGAGCCCCGCATGCTGCCGGATCTCGGGCACGTGCTTGTGCTCGAGCGAGAGGCCGTAGACCTGCAGCGGCAACGCGTGTGCGGCGGCGTCGCCCGATTCGAACGCGTCGACGGCGGCCCTTCCGCCGCCCGAGTAACCGGACACCGCGTGGATGCTCACCGGGTAGTCGCGCGGCAGCAGCCCGGCCTGCAGCAGCGGGCGCAGCAGGCCGATCGCGCCCGTCGGGTAGCAGCCCGGATTGGTCACGCGCTTCGCCTGCGCGATGTGTTGCGCTTGTCCGTCGGCCATCTCGGGAAAGCCGTAGACCCAGTCGGGCTGCGTGCGATGGGCCGAACTCGCGTCGATTACGCGTACCGCCGGGTTCCGGATGAAGCCGACCGCTTCGCGTGCGGCCGCATCGGGCAGGCACAGGATCGCGATATCGCACGCGTTGAGTGCGTCGGCGCGGCGGGCCGCGTCCTTGCGTTCGGCGGCGGGAAGCGTGAGCAGCCGCAGGTCGGTGCGCTCGCGCAGACGCGCGTGAATCTGCAACCCGGTCGTGCCCTGGTCGCCGTCGATGAAGACAGTGGGGAAGCTCATGATGGTCGTGTGCGTCGCGTTCGGTCGTCGGGGGAAACCGTATCGTCCACCGAACGCCTAGAATAGGAAAAGTTGAATTTGCTGACCATCTGATTCAGCTTTTCTGAACGAGAGGTGTGTGATGCGCGAGATCAGTCTGGACCGCCTGCGTACGCTGGTCGCGATCGCTGACCACGGATCCTTCGTGGCGGCGGCGCAATGGCTTCATCTCGCGCCGCCGACCGTCAGCCTGCATGTCGCCGAGCTGGAAAGCCGCATCGGCGCGCCGCTGCTGTCCCGCACGCGCGGCAACGTGCGTCCTTCGGTGATCGGCGAAGTGCTGGTGGAGCGGGCGCGGCGTCTGCTGGCGGAAGTCGAATCCACGCTGGACGACGTGCAGCGACAGGTGCAGGGGTTGACCGGGCGCGTCCGCCTCGGCGCATCGACCGGCGCGATCGCGCACCTGTTGCCGCAGGCGGTGGCCGGATTGCGCGCGCAGCATCCGGATATCGACGTGCAGATCGCGGTGCTCACGTCGCAGGACACGCTGGCACGCCTTGCGCAAGGCACGCTCGATGTCGGGCTGGTCGCGCTGCCGCAAGCGCCGGTCGCGGGGCTGTCGATCCACCCGTGGCGTCGCGATCCGGTGATGGCCTTCCTGCCCGCGGACTGGCCGCTTCCGGCGCGTGTGACGTCCGCGTATCTGGCCGAGCGGCCGCTGATTCTCAACGATGCGACGACGCGCCTGTCGCGGCTCACGACCGAATGGTTCGCGCTCGGCGGCCACCGGCCCGAGCCGCGGATCGAACTCAACTACAACGACGCGATCAAGAGCCTGGTCGCCGCAGGATACGGCGCGACGCTGCTGCCGCATGAGGCGGGCGCGCCGCTGCCGGATGCGCGCATCGTGATGCGGCCGCTACGCCCGGCGTTGTGGCGTGAATTGGGGATTGCGCATCGAGCCGGCCCGGTCGAACGGGCGACGCAGCACGTGCTCGATGCGCTGCGGGCGCTCCGCGCGCGATAGCGTCCGTCGTGCGGCTGACGCGCGCGAGCCGTGCGGCCCAACGCGCGTTCAGAGCCGGTTGTCCTTCGCGAGCGTGAGCACGCGCGCCCAGCGCTGCGCATCGCGCTTGTCCATCATCGGCAGCTTCCATTCGCCGCGCACGGCGTCGCGCACGCGCACGACGAGATGCCAGCGGCCGTCGATCGGCGCGGCCTCGCAGCCGTCGAGCTGCGACAGCGTATAGCGGCCGTCCGCGCCGTCATGCGACAGCCACAGCAGCCCTTGCGTCGCGGACACGCGCAACTCGCCCCACGCGCGATGCACGATATGCGTCCAGCCTTCTTCCTTCGTGTTCGGTGCGATGTCGCGACGGCGCTTCAGCCACCACGCGATCAGCGCGATCAGGAGCGCGGCGGCCAGCACGGCGGCCGCGATCGCGACCGGCGGGCCGAACTGCGCGGCGATGACGTGAAACAGGTGAACGGCGCCCCAGCCCAGGGCGATGAGCGCGAGCAGCGCAATGAAAATCGGCATGTCGAATCGGAAAGGAGGACGGGCCGGCGCAGGCGGCGCGCTGGCCCGTGGCACACGGCATTACCGGCGGCGGTGAATGTCGTGCGTGACGAAGCCCGCGTCGTTGACGGGCAGCGCGAGGCCGTCCTTCACCGCGAGCGTCTTGCGGATGTCGTCGAGACCCGCGGACCAGTGGTCGCGCATCGTCGACAGACCGAACTGATAGTCCTTGTAGTGATGCTCGTACGCTTTCTGCTGATAGATCAGGTGCTGGATGTTGTACTTCTTGCCGCTCGACATCGCTTCGGCCTCGATGCACCACGGATCGTTCTTGCGCTGTTCTTCCGGCACCTGTTCGAGCACGTGGCGCAGCACGTTGCGGTAGCGCTGTTCGCGCTGCAGCGTGTCGGTGACGAAACGCGTGCGGCTCGAATACTGCACGTCCTTCGTGCGCTCGGCGACGTCGGCCATCGTGCGCGGCAGCGGCCCGCGCGCGCTCCACAGATCGACCTGGAACGCGAGCGTGTCGCTGCGCGGGCGGGCGCGCAGCACTTCCATCAGCGGCGTGTTCGACACGACGCCGCCGTCCCAGTAGTACTCGCCGTCGATCTCGACGGGCGGGAACGCGGGCGGCAACGCACCGGACGCCATGAAATGCTCGGGCTCGAGACGGATGCGCGAATTGTCGAAGTACACGAAGTTGCCGGTACCGACGTTGACCGCGCCGACCGACACGCGCGTCTCGCCCGAATTGATCCGGTCGAAATCGCACAGTTTCAGCAGCGTCGTGCGGAGCGCCGACGTGTCGTACCAGCTGATTTTTTCCGGATGGTCGGACACGCCCGGCAGCGGCGGCGGAAAGCGCGGCACGAAAAAGCCCTGCTGGCCCTGCATCATCGCGCTGGCGGCCTGCGACGCGGTGAAGAACGTGCGGATCTGATCGATGCTGTTGAACAGCGCGAATTCGAACGCGGCCGGAATCGTCGGGAAGAACGCCGGCTGGCAGATCGTTTCCCAGAATTCGCGCAGGCGCTCGACGCGATGCTCGGGCGCATTGCCGGCGATCAGCGCGGTGTTGAGCGCGCCGATCGAGATGCCCGCGATCCAGTCGAGCGGAATGCCTGCTTCATGCAGCCCTTCGAATACGCCGGCCTGATACGCGCCGAGCGCGCCGCCGCCCTGCAGGACGAGCGCGATCGTTTCGTACGGCAGCGACCGCGCAGCGGCCGGCGCGCCGGCTTCGTGGCGCAGGTCCGCCGCATCGACGGCCTGCTTTTCTGTACGCGCGTGCGGTTTCATCAGTTGCTCCGAGAAATCCCGCCGTGGACGGCGGTGATGGATGGCGTGACGTCGATCGACGGCACGCCATCTCGAGAAGGGCGGTGGCGCGGAAGTCGCCTACCGTCGGGGAAACGCCGGCGTTACTGCATGAACCAGCCGTGGCTGACGACGAACGACTGGCCGGTGAGCGCGGCGCTCGGGAACGCCGACAGGA
>NZ_JAGIQD010000049.1:0-18475 GCF_017815045.1 Burkholderia sp. CpTa8-5 | reverse complement strand
TCCTGTCGGCGTTCCCGAGCGCCGCGCTCACCGGCCAGTCGTTCGTCGTCAGCCACGGCTGGTTCATGCAGTAACGCGGGAGCGGGCGGTATCGCCGTCCGCCGCGCTGGACGCTGGACTGCACAAAAAACGCGCTCCGTGGAGCGCGTTTTTCATGTCGGCGGGGCGGGGCCGGTGACAGCCGCCTCCCGGCGCGGCTTTACTTCAGGACCGCTGCGACCGCATTGGCGACCGCGTCGAGGTTGCGCGTGTTCAGCGCGGCCACGCAGATCCGGCCCGTGCCGACCGCATAGATGCCGAACTCGTCGCGCAGGCGATCGACTTGTGCCGAGGTCAGGCCCGAATACGAGAACATCCCGCGCTGCGCGTTGATGAAGCTGAAGTCACGATCGACGCCGCTCGCCTTCAGGCGTTCGACGAGACCATTGCGCATCGCGCGGATGCGATCGCGCATTTCGCCGAGTTCCTGCACCCACGAAGCGTGCAGTTCCGGCGACGCGAGCACCGCTGCGACCACTGCGCCGCCGTGGGTCGGCGGGTTCGAGTAGTTCGTGCGGATCACGCGCTTCAGTTGCGACAGCACGCGCGTGGCTTCTTCCTTGCTCGACGTGATGATCGACAGCGCGCCGACGCGCTCGCCGTACAGCGAGAACGACTTCGAGAACGACGACGACACGAACGCGTTCAGGTCGGCCGCGGCAAACAGGCGCACGGCAGCGGCATCGGCTTCGATGTTCTCGCCGAAGCCCTGGTAGGCCATGTCGAGGAACGGCACGAGGTTGCGCGCCTTCACGACGTCGACGACCTGTTGCCATTGCGCTTCGGTCAGGTCCACGCCGGTCGGGTTGTGGCAGCACGCGTGCAGCACGACGACCGTGCCGGCCGCGTAGCCGTTCAGCGCCGACAGCATGCCTTCGAAGTTCACGCCGTGGGTGGCCGCGTCGTAGTACGGGTACGCGACGACCTCGAAGCCGGCCGCTTCGAACAGCGCGCGATGGTTTTCCCAGCTCGGATCGCTGATCGCGACCTTCACGTTCGGGTTCAGGGTGCGCAGGAAATCGGCGCCGATCTTCAGCGCGCCGGTGCCGCCCAGTGCCTGGGCCGTGACCACGCGGCCCGCCGCGATCAGCGGCGAGTCGTTGCCGAGCAGCAGCTTCTGCACGGCTGCATCGTAGGCGGCGATCCCGTCGATCGGCAGGTAACCGCGCGGCAGGCCGGCCTCGACACGCGCCTTTTCCGCGTCGCGAACCGCGCGCAGCAGCGGAATCTTGCCGTCTTCGTTCGTGTACACGCCGACGCCGAGGTTGACCTTGGTCGGACGCGCATCGGCGTTGAAGGCTTCGTTCAGGCCCAGGATCGGGTCGCGGGGAGCAAGCTGGACAGCGGAGAAGAGCGACATGATGATTCGGCAGTAGTGAAAATAGGGTCAGGCTTTCAACCGGCGGGGCGGGCGCAGTGGACCGCGCCTGCGACGCGACGCCGGGAAGCGCAGCAGCCTGACATTGTAGCGAATTCATGCTGGCGGGGGCGGTCATTCCGTCGCGATCAAGGCGACGAATCGCGATTTCGGGCGGCCGTCGCGCGTCAGGAGTCGACAGCAGTTCGCACGGTCGCGAAGCGCTAGAATGCTTTCTTTGCCCTTGCTCCGGCCGCATTCCATGTCCGAACATCATGCCGAAGTCGGCGACGCGCTCGACGAATCCAAATTCGTCACTTTCGAAGGGTCGCCGTTCCAGCTTTACCAGCCCTATCCGCCCGCGGGCGACCAGCCGACCGCGATCGACACGCTCGTCGAAGGCGTCGGCGACGGCCTTGCCTTCCAGACGCTGCTCGGCGTAACCGGTTCGGGCAAGACCTTCACGATGGCGAACACGATCGCGCGGCTCGGCCGCCCGGCGATCGTGTTCGCGCCGAACAAGACGCTCGCGGCCCAGCTTTACGCGGAGTTCCGGGAGTTCTTCCCGCGCAACGCGGTCGAGTATTTCGTCTCGTACTACGACTACTACCAGCCTGAGGCCTACGTGCCGCAGCGCGACCTGTTCATCGAGAAGGATTCGTCGATCAACGAGCACATCGAGCAGATGCGGCTGTCGGCGACGAAGAGCCTGATGGAGCGCCGCGACGTGGTGATCGTCGCGACGGTGTCGGCGATCTACGGTATCGGCAATCCGTCCGAATACCACCAGATGATCCTGACGCTGCGAACCGGCGACAAGCTCGGCCAGCGCGACGTGATCGCGCGGCTGATCGCGATGCAATACACGCGCAACGAGCAGGATTTCCAACGCGGCACGTTCCGCGTGCGCGGCGACACGATCGACATCTTCCCCGCCGAACACGCGGAAATGGCCGTGCGCGTCGAGCTGTTCGACGACGAGGTCGAGACGCTGCACCTGTTCGACCCGCTGACCGGGCGCGTGCGGCAGAAGATTCCGCGTTTCACCGTGTATCCGTCGTCGCACTACGTGACGCCGCGCGACACCGTGATGCGCGCGGTCGAGACGATCAAGGACGAATTGCGCGAACGGCTCGAGTTCTTCCATCGCGAAGGCAAGCTCGTCGAGGCGCAGCGCCTCGAGCAGCGCACGCGCTTCGATCTCGAGATGCTGCAGGAGCTCGGCTTCTGCAAGGGCATCGAGAACTATTCGCGGCATTTCTCGGGCGCGGCGCCCGGCGATCCGCCGCCGACGCTCGTCGACTACCTGCCGCCCGATGCGCTGATGCTGCTCGACGAATCTCACGTGCTGATCGGCCAGCTGAACGGCATGTACAACGGCGACCGCGCACGCAAGGAAAACCTCGTCAATTACGGGTTTCGCCTGCCGTCCGCGCTCGACAACCGGCCGCTGAAGTTCCCCGAGTTCGAGCGCAAGATGCGGCAGGTCGTGTTCGTGTCGGCCACGCCGGCCGACTACGAGAAGCGCGTGACGGGGCAGATCGCCGAGCAGGTCGTGCGACCGACGGGCCTCGTCGATCCGGAAATCGAAGTGCGGCCGGCGAGCTCGCAGGTCGACGACGTGCTGACCGAGATCAACGCGCGCGTGAAGGCCGGCGAGCGCGTGCTGATCACGACGCTGACGAAGCGCATGGCCGAACAGCTGACCGAGTTCCTGGCCGACCATGGCGTCAAGGTGCGTTACCTGCACAGCGACATCGATACGGTCGAGCGCGTCGAGATCATCCGCGACCTGCGGCTCGGCACGTTCGACGTGCTGGTCGGGATCAACCTGCTGCGCGAGGGCCTCGACATTCCCGAAGTGTCGCTCGTCGCGATCCTCGACGCGGACAAGGAAGGCTTCCTGCGCGCCGAGCGCTCGCTGATCCAGACGATCGGCCGCGCCGCGCGGAACGTGAACGGCAAGGCGATCCTCTACGCGGACAACATGACCGAGTCGATGAAGCGCGCGATCGGCGAAACCGAGCGGCGCCGCGCGAAGCAGATCGCGTACAACGAAAAGATGGGCATCACGCCGCGCGGCGTCGTGAAGCGCATCAAGGACATCATCGACGGCGTCTACAACGCCGACGACGCGCGTGCGGAGCTGAAGGAGGCGCAGCAGCGCGCGAAATTCGAGGACATGTCGGAAAAGCAGCTCGCGAAGGAAATCAAGCGCCTCGAGAAGCAGATGGCCGACTACGCGAAGAACCTCGAGTTCGAGAAGGCCGCCGCGACCCGCGACCAGCTTGCCGTGCTGCGCGAACGCGTGTTCGGCGCGAACGTCGGCGACCACATCAGCGGCGGGCGGTAAATCTTTCCAAACGTCACCGTATCCTTTTGGTAAAGCGCCTGTAAGCCTTGTCGGATCAGGGGTTTACGGCGCTCTCCGTTTGTTCCGGAACGGGTTCGGTGCTAAACTCCCCATGTATTGAGAATAGTTCGCATTAACGTTCTTCGTCGCGTTAGTGTTTCCAGCGGGCGGCCCGGCGGCGGCCCGCATGTCGTCAAGATAGTCAGACAAATAACAAGGAGTGTCCATGTTGGGTTCTTCGTTCATCCGCACGACGGTTGCGGTAGCGGCGGCGCTGGCCGCGATGTCGGCCTCGGCTGCCGAGTATCCGATCGGCAAGCAGCAGATCCAGGGCGGCATGGAAATCGGCGCGGTGTATCTGCAGCCGATCACGATGGACCCGGAAGGCATGATGCGCAAGGCGTCGGATTCCGACATCCACCTTGAGGCCGACATCCATGCGGTCAAGAACAACCCGACCGGTTTCGCGGAAGGCGACTGGATGCCGTACCTGCAGGTCACCTACAAGCTGACGAAGCAGGGCGACACGAAGTGGAAGGCCGAAGGCGACCTGATGGGCATGGTCGCGAGCGACGGCCCGCACTACGGCGACAACGTGAAGCTCGCCGGCCCCGGCAAGTACCACCTGACGCTGGTCGTCAAGCCGCCGATGCAGTCCGGTCACATGGCGTTCGGTCGCCACATCGACAAGGAAACGGGCGTGGGCCCGTGGTTCAAGCCCATCACGCTCGAGTACGACTTCCCGTTCGCCGGTATCGGCAAGAAGGGCGGTTACTGACCGGTGGCATCACGAACGGCGCGCTTCGGCGCGCCGTCGGCGTAGAGAACCCAGTATGAAAATTCCCCAGAAAATCGTCGCCGCAGCCGCTGCGCTGTGGCTTGCCGGCGCGGCCCATGCGGCCGATCTGCCGACGTTCAAGCTCGAGATGACGGACGGCAAGCTGAACCCCGCCCGCATCGAAGTGCCGGCCGGCCAGCGTTTCAAAATCGAGATCAGGAACACCGGCAAGGGTGCCGCCGAATTCGAGAGCGTGCAGTTGCGCAAGGAGAAGGTGCTCGCGCCGGGCGCCGACTCGTTCGTCGTCGTCGCCCCGCTGTCGCCGGGCGAATACAAGTTTTTCGACGATTTCCACCAGCAGGCACAGGGCGTGATCGTCGCGAAGTAACGCGTTTTATCTGCGCGCGGGCGCGCCAGTCCCTTGCCCCGCGCGTCAGGAGGTATCGATGGGTCAGATCTTGTTCATCGTCTGGCGGGAGAGCGTCGAAGCGCTGCTCGTCGTCGGCATTCTCTATGCATGGCTGAAAAACGGCGACGACGACGCGCGCCGCGGCCTGCCTTTCCTCTGGGCCGGCGTCGGCGTCGGCCTGCTGATGGCCGTCGGCCTCGGCGCCGCGCTGGTCGGGTTCACCGAAGTGTTGTCCGGCGACGCGCAGGACTATTTCCAGACGGCGATGGTGCTGATCGCGTGCGTGCTGATCGTGCAGATGGTGCTGTGGATGCGCCGGCACGGCCGCACGCTGAAGCGCGACATGGAGCAATCGCTGCAGCAAAGCACGCGCGATTCGAACTGGTGGGGCGTCGCCGTGCTGGTCGCGCTCGCGATCGCGCGCGAAGGCAGCGAGACGGTGATCTTCCTGTACGGCCTCGGTTTCGGCCAGTCGGGCCACGTCGATGGCAGCCAGATGCTTGCGGTCGTGATCGGTCTCGGCCTCGCGTTCCTCACGTTCTATCTGCTGCAACTCGGCGGCAAGTACTTCTCGTGGCGGCATTTCTTCCGCGTCACCGAAGTGATGCTGCTGTTCCTCGGCGCGGGCCTGTTCCAGACCGGCGTCGACAAGCTGATCGACAAGGAAATCCTGCCGCTCGGCATCTCGCAAGTGTGGGACACGTCCGCGATCCTCGATGATTCGGGCACGTTCGGTTCGCTCGTCGCGACGCTGACCGGCTATCGCGCGCATCCGGCGCTGACCAACCTGGTCGCCTATGCGGTTTACTGGGCGGTCGTCTGGCTGCTGATGAAGCGCGCGAGCCGCCGTCCGGCCGTCGCAGCGGGTCGCGTGGCATGAGCGTTATCGCCGCCGTCAAGCCGGGCTGGCTCGCGCAGGCCGGCCAGTGGATGCAGCGCCACGGTGCGCTGATCCGGGGTATCCAGTGGATCGTCGTCGCCGTCTACGCGTTCCTGATCATCGTGCCGGCCGTGCTGCCGCTGCCGGACGATTCCGCGCATCTGTGGAACAACCTCACGCTCATCGCGCAGTTCGCGTTCTGGGGCATCTGGTGGCCGTTCGTGCTGCTGTCGATGGTGATGCTCGGCCGCGTGTGGTGCGGCGTGCTGTGCCCGGAGGGCGCGCTCACCGAATACGCGAGCAAGTTCGGCCGCGGCGGCCCGATTCCGCGCTGGATCCGGTGGGGCGGCTG
Source organism: Burkholderia sp. CpTa8-5 (assembly GCF_017815045.1). Classification (NCBI taxonomy): domain Bacteria; kingdom Pseudomonadati; phylum Pseudomonadota; class Betaproteobacteria; order Burkholderiales; family Burkholderiaceae; genus Burkholderia; species Burkholderia sp. CpTa8-5. The sequence continues at coordinate 12,307 of NZ_JAGIQD010000049.1, read as the reverse complement.
GCCGTTCGTCGCGTTCGGCATCACGACGATCTACGGGCAGATGGTCAGCGTGTACCAGTACCCGCTCGCGGTGCTGTTCGTGCTCGGCGGCTCGACCGTCGGCGCGATCGTGATCGGCGTGCTGTACGGTCGCGAGAAGCGCGTGTGGTGCAAGTATCTGTGCCCGGTCAACGGCGTGTTCGGGCTGCTCGCGCGGCTTGCGCCGATGCGCTACAAGGTCGACGAGGATGCGTGGCGCCGTTCGTACAAGAACGGCGAGCACGGCCATCGCGTGATTCCGATCAATTGCGCGCCGCTCGTGCCGTTGCGCAACATGAAGGGCGCGGCGGACTGCCATATGTGCGGCCGCTGCAGCGGGCACCGCGACGCGATTTCGCTGTCGCTGCGCTCGCCGTCCGACGAAGTCGTGAATCTCGGTGCGGAGCGGGCCAATCCGTGGGACACCGCGCTGATCCTGTACGGCTTGCTCGGCGTGGCGATCGGTGCGTTCCACTGGACCGTCAGCCCGTGGTTCGTGCAGATCAAGCAATGGCTCGCGGGCTGGCTGATCGATCAGGACATCACGTGGCCGCTCGAGACCAATGCGCCGTGGTTCCTGCTCACGCACTACCCGGATCGCAATGACGTGTTCTCCTGGCTCGATGGCGGGCTGGTCGTCAGCTACATCGTCGGCACGGGGCTCGTGTACGGCACGGCGCTGCTGGTGTTGCTGGCCGGCGCCACATTGATGCTCGGCCGTTTCGATCGCGTGCGCCTGCATCACCTCGCCCAGGCGCTGATCCCGATCGCGGGCGCGGGCGTGTTCCTCGGGCTGTCGGCCACGACGCTGTCGTTGCTGCGCGCGGAGCATGTACCGCTCGGCTGGGCTACCGATGTGCGCATCGCGATTCTGGTCGGCGCCAACGTATGGAGTGCGTGGCTCGCGTGGCAGGTGACGGGGCGCTATGCGACGTGGCCGCGCCGGCTCGCGGCATTCGCGTGGTTCGCGGTCGGGCTGGCCGTCATCGACAGCGCGTGGTGGTTGATGTTCTGGGGGTTCTGAAGCGGCGTGTATGTCGCTTCTCGCTGTCGCGCATTGACGGCAGCTGTGACCCGGGCGGCGTGCTTCGCGCATTGGCTGCCCAAACGAAAAAGCGACACGTCCATCGACGTGTCGCTTTTTTCTTCCTTGTGCGAGAACCAAAAAAGTGGCTTGGCTTGCTGCAACGGCTGCTTGAGTGTGTTTGCACGAAGGGGTCTAGATCTCGCGTGCAAGCCGTTACGCTGGCTACTGCCCAACACCTCTCAGGGAGGTGGTCCCCACAATACTCGGTCGTTACTTCGTCAGGATCAGTTTGCCGAGCCGCGTGGCCCGCAACTGATAAGTCTCTCCGTTATGCGCGATGCTGACGTGGCTTTGGCCTTGCAGCAGCGCATCGCTGTTGACGACCCGCGTGCCTGCATCGCGGTTGCCGGCGGGTTTCGCCGGCGTGGTGACCGCTGCCGTCTTCTGGCGGCTGCTGGCTGCGGTGCTCGTGGTGCGGCGCAGGGTCAGCGTGGTCGGGCGCATGGTGTCGGTCATTCGGTTTGATCGGTGACTGTCGATACGATGGAATGAATTCTAAATGATAACTATTCCCATTTACAAAAACTCTTTATCGATCGATTCGTCTGGGCTGATAGCCTGAGTCAAAGGGGCGGCCCGCAGGCCGCCGCCGGGTTCAGTGCAGCGGATCAGGGTCCTTGCGACCCTGCGCGTATTCGCGGATCAGGCGAACGGTGTCGATGTCCGACGTGCGGTACGCCTCCTTGACGATCCCGTGCGTCTGTCGCGCTTCTTCGCTGTCGTCGGTGACCGTCAGCGTCGTGCGGTACTCGAAACGCAGGAACAGCTCGTGGTCGTCGCGTTCCTCGATCGTCATCGTCAGCGAGCCACCGATCTCGCCATCGGCCGCACGGATGTCGTAGCGGACCTGCTGGTTCGGCGTGAACGTCACGTGGTCGCGCACGGTCGCGTGGCCGTAGTGCAGTTCGCGTTCGAGCGTCGTGTCCGTCCGCTCGCGGATGACGCAGCTGTCGAGGCCGATCACGAACAGTTGCGGCTGTTCGGCACGCAGGACGAGACCTTCCCAGAGCTGGTCGCGGTTGAGGCTCGGCACGGCCGGATCGTCGGAATTGATCTGGATCAGATGTTCGAAGTTCAAGGGGACGGGTTCCTTCTGGTGGCGGGCGGCCACATGGTTCAAGAAGTTATTGTGACGCAAAACCATCGGCTTCGCGGCACCTGCCACCCGATCCGATTCACGCTTCGATGCGACCCATGCGACCGGTCTGATAGTCGACGACAGCCTGCCGGATCTCTTCCTCGGTATTCATCACGAACGGGCCGTAACGGACGATCGGCTCGTTGAGCGGCACGCCGCCGATCAGCAGCAGGTCGAGCGACGTGTCGCCGGCAGCGAACGTGACGGTGTCGCCATCGTCGCCGTAGACGATCATGTGCCGTGCGTCGACAGCTTGCCTGTCGGGCCCGTAAAGGCCCCTTCCGTCGATCGGATAGGCAAACACGCGATAACCGGCCGGCACGGGCTGCGTGACCGTTGCACCGGGCTCCAGCGTGAAGTGCTGGTAGAGGATCGGCGTGCGCGTCTCGATCGCGGCTTTTACGCCGAATGCTTCGCCCGCGATGACGCGCACGCGCGCGCGGCCGTCCGGCGATGTCGCGGTCGGAATGCGGGCGGCCGGGATCTCCTGGTAGCGCGGCGCGATCATCTTGTCGCGGCGCGGCAGGTTGACCCACAGCTGGAAGCCGTGGGAGCGTCCGCCTGCCCGAGCGAACGCCGGTTCGGGCATCTCGCTGTGCACGACGCCGGCGCCGGCCGTCATCCACTGCACGTCGCCGGGGCCGAGCGTGCCGGCATGGCCGGACGAGTCGCGATGGCGGAAGCGTCCATCGAGCGCGTAGGTCACGGTCTCGAAGCCGCGATGCGGATGGTCGGGCGCACCCACGGCTTCGCCGGGCGCGTAGTCGACGGGGCCCATTTCATCGAGCAGCAGGAACGGATCGAAATCCATCAGCAGCCGCGTCGGGAACGGGCGGTGAACCACGAAACCGCCGCCTTCGGTGGTGCGAAGCGCGGGGTAGGTGCGATCAAGCGAGCGAGCGGTGGTCATGGGAAGCCCTCGAAATCATCGGAATAGCGTTATTTTTGAAACATAGCGCTATTATATTGGGCGTTTTCCCGTTCGATTGGCGGTGGTTCGCAATGGATTGTTCTGAAATTGGAACGATGAGATGAATATCGATGCACATAACCTGAACGACCTGATGTACTTCTCGCAGGTCGTTGAACATGGGGGCTTTTCGGCCGCCGAACGCGTGCTGGGCATCTCGAAATCGCGTCTGTCGCGGCGCCTGACCGAGCTCGAGGCCGCGCTCGGCGTGCGCCTGCTTCAGCGCTCGACGCGCAAGCTCGCACTGACCGAGGCGGGGGAGCTGTTCTACCAGCATTGCCAGGCGATGCTCGCCGAAGCACGGGCCGCGATGAACGCGGTGCAGCAATTGCGCGCGTCGCCACGCGGCTCGGTGCGCGTTAGCGTGCCGGTGACGCTGTCGCAGACAATGCTGTCGCGCATCCTGCCCGAATTCCTGCGCCGCTATCCCGAGGTGAAGGTGCATGTGCGCGTGACGAATCGCGTGATCGACCTGTTCGAGGATTCGATCGACGTCGCGTTGCGCGTGCGCTCGGAGCCGCCGCAGAACGCGAACATCGTCGTGCGGCCGCTGTGGCGCACCGAGCAGATGCTGGTCGGCGCGCCGAGCCTGCTGAGCCAGAACGCGCCGCCGCTGGCGCCGGACGACTTGACCGGCTTCGAGACGCTCGATACGCCGAGCGTCGACGGCCGGCACGTATTCAACCTGATCGCGCCGGACGGAACGCGTCACGTGCACGAGCATGATCCGCGTCTCGTGACGGCCGACCTGATGACGATCCGCGAGGCCGTGCTCGACGGCCTCGGCATCGCGGCGCTGCCGGAGATGATGTACGGCAACGCGTTGCGCGCGGGGCAACTGTCGCCGGTGATGCCGGGCTGGACGCTGCCGGTGCCGCAGCTGTATGCGGTGTTCGTGTCGCGTCAGGGGATGCCGCCCGCGGTCCGTGCGTTCGTCGATTACCTGGTCGAGAAGCTCGACCATGGCGCATACAAGGAGCCGGGTTGCCCCGAGCGTGCGAAGAAGGAAACGGCAGCCGATGTTTCGGCCACCTGAACACGGCACGCACGACGACGCAAATTTGTTTTGTCATTGAAGCGTCGGCTGCAATCGCAAGTTTCAATCGCCGGAACCTTGAATGCGTGCGCGGGCGGGCCTATATTGAAATCCCATTTCGCGAAGGAAGTTCTGAGCGAAATCAGGTGGCCGCATATATTGTGAGCCAGATAGGGCAGAACGCGCAGTCCGTGCAGACCACGGCAGAGTCGCATTTGCGTTGCTCGAGGCGTAACCGATACCGCCGAAGAGCCCGCCGCCCGAAGGCGCCCGCGTGCGCATGAAAAAAGGCCTTCATCTGGCGATGAAGGCCTTTTACTTTAGGTACGGCCGGTTAGGTACGGCCGGCTAGCTGCGCAGTGGCGACGGCGGAACGTGCGTGCGTTACTTCGCTTTCGCGCCCGGCTCCGTCACGAAGCCGAGTTTTGTCAGGCCGCCAGCTTGCGCATCCGACATCACTTCCGCGACGTGTTCGTAGGCAACCTTGCGGTCCGCGCGCAGATGCAATTCCGGCTGCGGCGTGCGCTTCGCAGCTTCCGCAATGCGTGCCTGCAGCTGTTCGCGCGTGACCGTGTGGTCGTCCCACAGGATCGTGCCGTCGCCCTGGATCGCGACGTCGACGGTCTGCGGCTTTTCGTCGACGGGCTGGCTGCTGGCGTGCGGCAGGTCGATCTTCACCGCATGCTGCATCGCCGGGATCGTCACGAGGAAAATGATCAGGAGTACGAGCATGACGTCGACGAGCGGCGTCATGTTGATCTCGCTCATCACGGCATCGTCGTCATCGTCGCTGAAACCGGTGTTCATGGCCATGGTTCACCTCGTCTCAGCTGGCGGCGCGCGATGCGAGACGCAGGCCGTCGCGCGTCGACGACGACGCGAGGCTCGCGCCCGTCACGAAGTACGCATGCAGGCCGTGCGCGAAGCGGCGCAGCTTGCTGACGACGCCCTTGTTCGCGCGGGTCAGCGCGTTGTAGCCGAGCACCGCGGGAATCGCGACGAACAGGCCGAAGGCCGTCATGATCAGCGATTCGCCGACCGGGCCTGCGACCTGGTCGATCGACGTCTGGCCGGTGGCGCCGATCGCAAGCAGCGCGTGATAGATGCCCCAGACCGTGCCGAACAGGCCGACGAACGGCGCCGTGCTGCCGACCGATGCGAGGATCGCGAGGCCGCTCTGCATGCGCGAAATGCCTTCGTCCATCGTGTCCTTCAGGCAGCGCGTGACCCAGTCCGATACGTCCATGCGGTCGTGCAGGTGCGGTTGCGTCTGATGGTGGTGGTCGGCGGCTTCCTTGCCCGACAGCGCGAGCGCGAGGAACGGGTTGTCGTTCGGCGTCGATGCGGCGAGGCCGAGCTTCTTGATGCCGTCGTCGAAATTGTCGGAATGCCAGAATGCCTGTTCGGCATTCTTCGTGAGGCGGTTCAGGCGGATCACGTTCCAGCCCTTGATGACGATCACGATCCACGACAGGACCGACATCACGAGCAGCGTGATCGCGATGGCGCGCGTGACGAAATCACCTTGCGCCCAGACGTGCGCGATACCGTAGCTTTGCATTTTTTGTTTCCTTTGAATCTTCCGGATGAGGCAGGTTAGTCGGTGAGCCCGAAGCTGTAGGGCTGTGTGCGGGCGGCGCGGATCGCCTGGCCGTTCTCGACGTACGGGCGGCAGGTGGTCGAGCGCATCGCGTCGAGTGCGGCATCGTCGAGGCGCGGATAGCCGCTGCTCTTCTGCAGATCGATGCTTTCGATCTTGCCGGTCACGCCGACGACGAAGTGAACATAGGCGGTGCCCGATTCGCCGCGGCGGCGCGACATCGACGGATAGTCGGGCTTCACGAAGTTGCATTGGAGCGTCGGCACGTTCTTCGGTGCGCTGACCTGCATCGTTTCGCGCGCCGGGCCCGGCGTGGCGGCCGGAGCCGCGGGAGCGGGCGCGGCCGGCGCCGGCGTTGGATCGGCTGCGGGAGCGGGTGTGGGCGATGGGGCCGGCGACGGCGCAAGCGGCTGCGGGGTCGGCTTCGCCGCCTTTTGCACCGGCTTCGGCTCGACCTTCGGCTTTACGCGCGGCACGGGCTTCGGCGGTGCCGGCTGCGGGATCGACTCGGCCGCGACCTGCTGCGCGATCGGCGCGGGCGTGATGAGCTGCGCGGTGATCGTCTGGACCTCGACCGATTTCGGCGGCGGTGCGTTGCGATGGAGCCACGCGGCCGTCAGCATGATCGCGTGTGCGGCAAGCACACCGACCGCGACGACGATCACTCGGGGATTCATACGTGGTGCAGCCGGCATGGCGCCGGCAGGAGCGAGATGCGAAGCCTGCATGTTAGCTTGAAAGAACGACGTCGCACCCGGGGCGCGGCGGGTGAATCGGCATCACTTGCGGAAGATCAGCAGCGAGATGCAAACGGTGGTTACGAATCCGATCAGCAATTCCATCACAGGCTCCTTGGCAGGTAAGCCGTTGGCTCGCGCAGACGGTGGCTTGCTGACGGTCAAGACAAAAAATGCGGCCTGGGCCGCATGCGCACGCTCGGCGCCGCTCAGGCGGCCTTGCGGTCGTAGAACGTGACCGGAATCGGATGCGCATGATGCTCGACACCGCAACGGCTCGCGCAGACGCCTTGCTCGGCCATGAGGTCGCGTACGGACTCCTCGCACTTGCCGCAGCACGTGGCCACGCCGAGCTCGAACTGGAGTTCATCGAAAGAGTTCACGCCCTCGGCGAGGGACGCGCGAATCTTGCGATCCGAAACAGACTTGCACACGCAGACGATCATGATGAGTTGCGATAGCTAACGTTAATGCGAATTATTATCATTAATTTTGCGGAGGTTGACAAGCCTGGGTCGGGCTTTTTTTAAGGTCATCGGACCCTTGAAACGGCGGGGGAAGGCGAAGTCGTCGCGGGAGCGGGCGTACCGACCCGCGTCAGGCGGTCGCGCAGGCGCGCGCGTTCGGCGACGAAATGGTGACGGATTCGACCGGCGCATCGAGGCCGAGCAGCGTCGACGCGAGCGCGCGCAGTTGCAGGCCGTCGCTTGTCGAGCAGAAGCGCGGCGGCGCGGCATGCGTGCCGGCCGGCGCGCGCAGACCGCGCTCGTCGAGCACCCGCGCGAGCTGGCGCGCGATGGCATCGCTCGTATCGACGATCGTCAGGCGCTCGCCAACAAGGTTACGAATCGTGTCTGTGAAGAACGGGTAGTGCGTGCAGCCGAGGACCAGCGTATCGGCGCCATCGTCGAGCATCGGCTGGATGTAACGCTCGAGCAGCGCGCGCAATGCGGGCGAGTTCGTGTCGCCGCGTTCGATCGCTTCGACGAGCCCGTGGCCGGGCTGGCAGATGAAGCGGCGGCCGGTGCCGTAGCGGTCGAGCAGTGCCTGGAAGCGCGGGCTGTTCAGCGTCGATTGCGTGGCGAGGACGCCCGCGACGCCGGTCGTGGACAGCGCGGCGGCCGGCTTGATGCCCGGCTCGACGCCGACGAGCGGGATCGACAGGCGTTCGCGGATGGCCGCGATCGCCCGTGCCGTGGCCGTGTTGCACGCGATGACGAGCGCTTTCGCGCCTTCGCGGGCGAGCCACTCGCCGATCGCCAGCGTGCGTTCCGTGATGAATGCCTCGTCGCGCGGGCCATACGGCGCGTGGTGCGAGTCGGCGACGTAGACGAACGATTCGCCGGGCAGATGCGCGCGCGCGGCGCGCAGCACCGACAGACCGCCGAGCCCCGAGTCGAAGATGCCGACAGGGGCGGTGGCGCGCGGCGCGGGTGCGGCGGACGGGTTCGTCATCGTCGGGCGGGCGGTGCGATTACTCGGCCGAACCCATCATCGTTTGCTGATAGTTCTGCAGGCCGACCTTGCCGATCAGGTCGATCTGCGTTTCGAGCCAGTCGATGTGCTCTTCGGTGTCGTCGAGAATCTTTTCGAAGATCTCGCGCGACACGTAGTCGCGAACCGATTCGCAGTAGGCGATCGCTTCCTTGCAGGTGGACTGCGAGATCTGCTCGAGCTTCAGGTCGCACTTCAGGATCTCTTCGGTTTCCTCGCCGACGAGCAGCTTGTGCAGGTCCTGCAGGTTCGGCAGGCCGTCGAGCATGAACACGCGCTCGATCAGCCAGTCGGCGTGTTTCATTTCGCCGATCGACTCATCGTATTCGTGCTTGCCGAGCTTCTCGAGGCCCCAGTGCTTGTACATGCGCGCATGCAGGAAGTACTGGTTGATCGCCGTGAGTTCGTTCTTCAGTTGGGCGTTCAGATATTCGATGACTTTCTTGTCGCCTTGCATGGCTATTCCTTGTTCAGTGGGGCTTCAGAAACCGAACGATAATCGCTCGAACGAGAAAAGCCAAGCCTCGAAGCCTTGTCGGGCCTGCCTTTCGCGTGTAATGAGAATCAGCCTCGAACGACCGGCCGAACACAATAATGAGAATGAGAAGTAAAAAGGCCGGACGTCCGTCCGGCCTTTCGTTCGATCGCGCTTAAGCGGTGGCGACCGGGATCTTGCCGATCTTCGCCTGCCATTCCTTCGGACCGGTCTGGTGCACCGACGTGCCCGACGAATCGACGGCCACCGTCACCGGCATATCCTGCACGTCGAACTCGTAGATCGCTTCCATGCCGAGGTCTTCGAACGCGAGCACCTTCGCGCCGCGGATCGCCTTCGACACGAGGTAGGCCGCCCCGCCGACCGCCATCAGGTAGGCTGCCTTGTGCTTCTTGATCGCGTCGATCGCGACCGGGCCGCGCTCGGCCTTGCCGACCATCGAGATCAGACCCGTCTGAGCGAGCATCGTCTCGGTGAACTTGTCCATGCGCGTGGCCGTCGTCGGGCCGGCCGGACCGACCACTTCGTCGCGCACCGGATCGACCGGGCCGACGTAGTAGATCACGCGGTTCGTGAAATCGACCGGCAGCTGCTCGCCCTTCGCGAGCATGTCGGCGATGCGCTTGTGCGCGGCGTCGCGGCCGGTGAGCATCTTGCCGGACAGCAGCAGCGTCTGGCCCGGCGTCCAGCTCGCGACTTCTTCCGGCGTCAGCGTGTTCAGGTCGACGCGCTTGCTGGTTTCCGTGTTCGGCTCCCACTGCACCTTCGGCCAGGCATCGAGCGACGGCGCTTCAAGCTTGGCCGGGCCCGAACCGTCGAGCACGAAGTGCGCGTGGCGCGTGGCCGCGCAGTTCGGGATCAGCGCGACCGGCTTCGAGGCCGCGTGCGTCGGCGCCGCCATGATCTTCACGTCGAGCACGGTCGCGAGGCCGCCGAGGCCCTGCGCGCCGATGCCGAGCGCGTTGACCTTCTCGTGCAGTTCCACGCGCAGTTCCTCGACCCAGTCCTTCGGGCCGCGCGCGATGATTTCCTGGATGTCGATCGGCTCCATCAGCGATTCCTTCGCCATCAGCATCGCCTTCTCGGCGGTGCCGCCGATGCCGATCCCGAGCATGCCCGGCGGGCACCAGCCGGCGCCCATCGTCGGGACCGTCTTCAGCACCCAGTCGACGATCGAGTCGGACGGGTTCAGCATCACGAACTTCGACTTGTTTTCCGAGCCGCCGCCCTTGGCCGCGACCTGCACGTCGACCTTGTCGCCCGGCACGATCTCGTAGTGGATCACGGCCGGCGTGTTGTCCTTCGTGTTCTTGCGGGCACCTTCCGGCGGATTGACGATCGACGCGCGCAGCACGTTGTCCGGGTGCGTGTAACCGCGGCGCACGCCTTCGTTGATCATGTCGGTGAGGCCCATCGTCGCGCCGTCCCAGCGCACGTCCATGCCGACCTTCACGAAGATCGTCACGATGCCGGTGTCCTGGCAGATCGGGCGCTTACCTTCCGCGCACATGCGGCTGTTCGTGAGGATCTGCGCAATCGCGTCCTTCGCCGCCGGGCTCTCTTCCAGCTCGTACGCGCGGCCGAGGGCCTGGATGTAGTCGAGCGGGTGGTAGTAGCTGATGTACTGCAGCGAATCCGCGATGCTCTGGATCAGGTCTTCCTGTTTGATGACGGTCATGGCTGAGACTCTGTGGGGACAGTGGGAATGGTTTGCCGACGGTTCAGGCCGCCGGTCGGGACGCCGCGGGCGCATGCGCCTCGTGGAAATGGGCCGGGTGCGTATGCGTCGTCAGGCGGTCGACCCACGCCATCACGAGCGCCGACACGAGGAACGACACGTGGATGAGCACCTGCCACATGATCGCGTGCGTCGTGTGCTGGTCGGGGTTGATGAAGGTCTTCAGCAGGTGGATCGACGAAATGCTGATCAGCGCCATCGACAGCTTGACCTTCAGCACGCCCGCGTTCACGTGGTCGAGCCATTCGGGCTCGTCGGGGTGGCCCTCGATGCCGAGCCGCGACACGAACGTTTCATACCCGCCGACGATCACCATGATCAGCAGGTTCGAGATCATCACCACGTCGATCAGGCCGAGCACGGCGAGCATCACGCTGATTTCGTCGAGGCCCGCCGCATGCGACAGCAGGTGCCAGACTTCCTTCAGGAACAGGAACACATAGACGGCCTGCGCGACGATCAGGCCGAGGTAAAGCGGCACCTGGAGCCAGCGGCTCATGAAAATCAGCGCGGGAAGGGGGCGAAGCGGGCGACGGCCAGGATGGCCGGGCGAATGCGGGGCGGACATGTCGGGGTACGGGCGCGGTGCGCAGGTATCGGGGATGATCTTGAAAAGGCGCGCTATTGTAACGCGTCGGCCGGCGCGGTTGCAGCGACGCGCCGGCACTGCCGGGGACGGATCAGGACGCGGCGGCCGGCACGCGTTTCACGCGCAGGCTCGCGAGCACGATGCCGGCGACGACGCACGCGAGCGCGATGCCGTGCGCGAGCGTCGGGCGCTCGCCGAGGAACGCGATGCCGTACGCGGCCGCGGCGATCGGTAGCACCGCGCTGAACACGCCGGCGAGGCTGCCCGGCACGTGCCGGATGCCCTTCATCCACAGCCAGAACGAGAAGATGCTGGCCGACAGCCCGTACCAGACGACGAGCGCCCAGGTGCCGGCGGGCACGCTCGCGTAATCGAAGTGCCACAGCGCGGTTGCGCCGAGCGGCAGCATCAGGAACAGGCCGAACAGGTGCGTGTACGCGCAGATGTCGATCGGCGCGAGCGTCTGCGTGAGCCGGCGCGACAGGATCACGTAGATCGATTCGCAGCACACCGCGCCGAGGATCAGCAGGTTGCCGGTCAGCGAGCCGGACGCGTCGCCCTGCGCGCCGTGACCGGCCGCGCCGCCGTTGGCGAGGTTGATCGTCACGACGCCGATGATCGCGAGCGCGATCGACACGAGCGCACGGCCGTTCGGTTTTTCACGCAGGATCAGCCACGCGAACAGCGCGACGATCGCCGGGATCGTGCTCGTGATGACGCCCGCGGCCACCGCGCTCGTGCGCTGCACGCCGTTGAGCATCAGCAGCGTGAACATGAAGGTGCCGAAGAAGGCCTGCAGGAACAGGTTCAGCCATTCGCCGCGCTTGACCGCGCGCATCTTCACGGGGCTGAACAGCGGCGACAGCACGGCGATCGCGATCACGAAGCGCAGCGTGGCGAGGATGGCGACGGGGACGAATGCAACGATGGATTTACCGATACCGACGTTGCTGCCGACGAACAGCATCGACAGGATGAGGAAGAGGGCGTAGCGATTCAAGCTGGAATCCGGAAGGCGAGTTCAGTTAGGATTGTAGGGTCGCGGTCGCAACAGCGTAAAGCCGACCTCGATGCGGCGCCGCCCGGCGCACGAAACGGCCATGCCGCGTAAGTGACGGGTAAGTTGGAGCGCTTATCGTGGAAACTGCCGGGCCGCAGATCATCATCGTGTGACGTGGTGCGGTGCAGCATCGTGCGCAGGCTTCGCGGCCGCGTGCGGGTGGTGGGAGACAGCGGCGCGCAGGCGCCGGCCAAGACGACGCGCGGCGCGCACGATCGCGCCGCCATGCAGAGGATTCATGTTCACCAAGGGGTTGTCGATGTCTGCGATTGAATCGGTTCTTCACGAAACCCGTCAGTTCGCGCCGCCCGCGGCGCTCGAGCAGACGGCGACCATTTCCGGCA